>JAYKJA010000036.1:0-33755 GCA_035285905.1 Synechococcaceae cyanobacterium | reverse complement strand
CCGCAACTTTCCCCTCAGGCCGGCCCCCGGGCCGGCTTTTCTGTTGGGCCCCGGCAGGCCCGCTCAGGTCCCCACCAGCAGGCGCATCTTGCGCAGCAGGAAGTGCAGCAGGGTCTCCTTGCGGGTGGTGATGTCGGCCTCCAGCTGCATCCCCAGCCGCAGTTCGCACAGCCGGTTGACGGTGCGCAGGGCTCCCCGCTCCGGGCGGATCGTCACCTCATACAGGCCCTGACCAGGGCTCGGGTCGCTGGGCTGCCCCGTGGAGGTGGCCGCGGCCAGGGCATCCGGGGCGATCGCCACCACCCGGGCCGGCAGGGTGCCGAAGTCCGGATAGGGGCAGGCCTGCAGCCGCAGATCCGCCCGCTGCCCCGGCTCGACGTTGTCGATGTCCTCCCCCCGCACGGCCACCTTCACCAGCAGCGACGCCTGGGTGGGGGCGATCGAGGCCAGCTCCTGGCCGGCGGAGATCGTCTGCAGCGGGTTGCGCACCTGCAGCCTGAACACCACCCCCGCCACCGGCGAACGCACCGTGGCGTTCACCAGGCGGCGCTGGGCCTGCCCCAGGCCGGCCACGATCGTGGCCTCCTCGCGCTGCAGCTGGGCCTCGCTGCTGCGGGCCTTGGAGCGCACCTCCTCCAGGCGCTTGCTGGCCTGGGCCAGGGAGGCCTGCTCCTGGCGGAAGCGCGCCCGCTTCTCATCCAGCATGCTCTGGGAGACGGCGCCGGTGTTGGCCAGCTGCTCGTAGCGCCGGTATTCCGATTCCGCCAGCACGAAGGCGGAGCGGGTCTTGTCCACCTCCAGGGAGGCGGCGGCGAGCTCGGCCTCCGTCTGGCTGCGCATGGCGGCGTTCTGGCGGTTCAGCGCCGACCGGCTCTGCTGATACTGGGTCTCGTCCCCGCGGTCCTGGCTGCGGTCGAGGCTGACGATCGCCTGACCGGCGCCGATGCGCTGGTTGGTGCGCACGTGGATCGCCTGCACCCGACCCTCGAACGGGGCATTGACCAGCACCAGTTCACCGGCGGGCCGCACCGAACCCTGCCCCTTGACGACGACGCGATAGGGGGCGATGGCCATGAAGGCGACCGCCACCGCCACCGTGGCCACCAGGGCCGTGCTGCTGTGGCGGATCCAGGGCGACACCGAAGGAATGCAGTCCTCCGGGTCGAGGCGTTGCAGCTGGAAGCGCTCCTCGCGGCGGCTGGCGAGGGGGGCCGGCTGGGCCAGGCGGATCGGGGCCGCCTGCGGTGCGTCGCCGGATGCGGGGGGGACGGGGGGCTCAGGCATGGTGCTCGGCCGGCAGGAAGCGGCGCAGCTGGGGATGGCGTTCGGCGTCGCGCAGGCTGCCCTCGAAGCGCACCACCCCCTGTTCCAGGTGGATGATCCAGTCGCAGCGGGAGATGACGCTGGAGCGGTGGCTGATCAGCACCGTGGTCATGCCCTGGCGATGGCGGAGCAGCTGTTCCAGCAGCTGGGCTTCCAGCACCGGATCGAGGGCGCTGGTGGATTCATCCAGGATCAGGATCGGTGGGTTGTTGACCAAAGCGCGGGCGATCGCCAGCCGCTGGCGCTGGCCGCCGGAGAGGTTGGTGCCGAACTCTCCCAGCATCGTCTGGTACCCGGCCGGCAGGTCGCTGATGAAGGCATCGGCCATGGCCACCTCGCAGGCCTGCACGATCGCGGGATAGGACACCTGCGGGTGGGTGAACAGGAAGTTCTCGAGGATGGTGCGGTTGAAGAAGTGGGAGTCCTGGGTCACCAGGCAGACCTGTTCCCGCAGGCAGGTGAGCGCGAGATCGTTGAGGTAGACCGATCCATAACGGATCGAGCCGGCGCTGGGGGTGATCATGCCGGCCAGCAGCTGGGCCAGGGTGCTCTTGCCGCTGCCGGAGCCGCCGATCAGGGCCGTGTTGCGGCCGCCCGGAATCGAGAGGTTGACCTGATTGAGCAGCTGGCGTCGGCCGGGGTGGGCGAAGCTCAGCCGGTTGCAGGCGATGCCGGTGCCGCCGTCGAGATCCACCCAGTGCCGGCTGGCGGCCTGCACTTCCTCGCCGGGGCTGTCCAGCACTTCGGTGAGGCGGGAGAAGATCGAGGCGTCGGCGATCACCTGAACCGCGAAGTCCGAGGCTTTGGTGAAGAAGAGCAGCACATTCATGCTGAGGCCGCTGAAGGCCAGCAGCTGGCCGATGCTCAGCTCACCCCGCAGCACGATGGTGCTGCCATAGATGAGAATGCCGATGTGCAGCAGTGCCGACAGCGTTTCCACCGTGGCTTCGCTGACCAGCTTGAGTTTGGTGGAACGCCAGCTGAGGCGGGCCAGTTCGCCGAAGTTGCGTTGGTATTCCTCCCAGGCCTGGAAGCCGGCGTTGGTGGATTTCAGAACCTGCGCCCCGCGGAACAGTTCCACCAGATAGCCCTGATTGTCAGCATTCTTGATGACTGATTTCATCGCAATGGCTCGCGATGCCGGCCAGAAAGACAGCTGAATCGCGGTGATGATCAGGAAGGCGATGATGGAGATCAGCGTCAGGCCCGCTGAATAGATCAGCATCACCACCAGCGAGATCAGGGCCACGAACAGGGCCGATGGCAGCCCCAGCAGCATGGCGTTGAACATTGAATTGACGCTGCGCAGATCGGTGATGCGGCTCAGCACCTCGCCGCTGCGATGGCTGTTGAAGAACGGCATCGGCATGCGCAGCAGTTTGCTGCCGTAGTCGAGCACCAGATCCAGCTCCAGCCTTTCGCAGAAGAAGCTGGCGATCTGTCCCTGCAGAAAATCGATCAATGAGCGGAACAGATAGATCGCCACCATCCCGATCCCGAGCACGCCGAGCAGGTCGACGTCGCGTCTCACCAGGATGTCATCGGTGAGGATCTGCATCAGCAGTGGGATCGACAGGCCGATCAGGCCGATCACCGCATTGATCGCCAGCACGCGCAGCAGCAGCGGCCAGTGCGGCGCCACCATGCGCTGCAGGCGGCTGAGGAAATGCTGTTTGCTGCGGTCGTCCGGTTGCAGCAGCAGCCGGTCGTAGTCCGGCTGCAGGCTGAGCAGGATGCCATCACCCCAGGCCTCGAGAAACGCCTCCCGGGGCAGGCGTTGCACGCCCGAGGCCGGATCGGCGATCACCACCCTGCGCTTCTCCACCGCATAGAGAACCACCCAGTGATTGCCCTGCCAGTGCAGGATGGCGGGCAGGCTGATCGCGCCGATGTCGTCAAAGAAGGTGGCGTCCACATCGGTCTGCAGCGCCTGGCAATGGAAGCCGAGTTCGCAGGCTCCTCGCTTCAGGCCCAGCAGCGTGGTGCCCTGCTGCCCCGTTCCCACCAGCGAGCGGATCATCGCGAATGGAGGCGTCTTGCCGTAATGACGCGCCACCATCGCCACACAGGCTGCCCCGCAATCCTCCTCGTTGTGTTGTTCGACGAAGGCGTAACGCGGCATCGGCACGGCCGGGGTCCACCCCATGCTAGGCGCCCTTCAGCGACGCGCCGCCCCGCGGTTTGCCGTCCCTTGTCGGCCTCCTCCCCCCTCGCAAGTTCGTGCTGGAGCTCTGTGCCTCACCTCCGGCAATCGTGCGGCTCCGTTGCTGCTCAGGAGGTCGTGATGACCCGGCACAGCATCCAGAAGGGAGGCAGGCCGCTGCTCACATCCGCCAGCGCCGCCGGCTCCAGCTCCGACCCCTCCGCCGTGCCGGCGGCGCCGGGCAGGCCCGTGATCCTCTGCAACGCCTGCAGCCGGCCCAGGGCCTCCCGGCTGCCTCCCTCCCCGCTGGCGGCCAGGCGCCCTCCGGCATGGGCGAAGACGAGCGGCAGGCGGAGTCCGTCGCTGCAGCGCAGGGCCAGCAGATCGCGGCCCAGGGCGGCGCTGACCACCGCCAGGTTGACCCAGGCCTGCAGGGCGAACAGCTGGGTCTGATCCAGCGGGGTCTCCGCCGGGCAGAAGCGGGGGGCACCATTGGGGTGGTACTGCAACGCCAGCAGCCCGGGCAGGTTGTCGAAGGCCTGGGCGGCCACGTTGCGACGGCCGCAGTGGGCGGCGATCGCCAGCATCAGCAGGTGATACCAGGTGCAGACCGGGCTGCTGCCGTGCTGGCTCAGCAGGCGGGCGCTGTCCTGGGACAGCCAGCCCAGGAAGGCCTCCAGCCAGGCCTGCAGCTGCTGCCGTTCCGCCAGCGTCAGCCGTCCGGCCCGGGACAGCAGGGTGAAGGCGTCCAGCAGGGCGACCAGGTCCCGCAGGTCGACCACGGCCTCCAGGGTGTTCCGGGACGGATCGAGGCCCGCCTGGCGGGCCAGGGCGCCGTCCGGGACCATCGCCGTGGCCGGATCGAGGAACCAGGCCTGCACCAGCCGATGGGCCTGCTGCCAAGACGCTTCGTTGCCGTGGCAGTGGCCGTCGAGGCTCAGGGCGCAGACGCAGTCCACCATCAGCTGCCAGCGGGCGCGGTCGTAGCGCTGGCTGACATCGCCGCAGGGGGAGGAGTCCCCCAGACCGAGCAGGTCGGCGCGGTCGGCGTTGCTCTCGCCGGCGGCGGATCCCTGCCAGTGGCCCACGGCGGTCCGCTGCCGCTCCTGGGACCCCCCTCCCCCCGCGTCCGGCTCGCCGCTCAGGCTGCGGGAGGCCAGGTGGCGGGCGTTGGAGGCGATCGCCGCCAGGCCGGGGATGGTGCTGTCGCCGTCCGCCAGGCCGGTCCAGCAGCGCAGGGGCGTCTGCTCCAGAGCCAGGCCGATCCGGGCCATCTCCGTGCGGCGGGCCAGCAGGCGCAGGGCCTCGATGTCCTGCCGGCGGGCCTCGTCATCCCAGGGAGCGGCGGCATCGGGGGCCGGGGAGTCCGGCAGCCGGTAGGCCCAGCCGGCCTGCACCACCCGGCCCGCCGCCGCCGGCTGCGAGCGGTCATCGGGCTCCCAGGCGCAGCCCGGGCCGGCCAGCTGGGGATCCAGCCAGGGGCCGGGCAGGGCCAGATCCCGCAGCAGCGGCAGATCGACCAGGGCACCGTCCCGCAGCCGGGGGTTGAAGCGCAGGTCGGCCAGGCGGGAAAACCCCAGCTGGGGCTGCAGCCGCGGCTGCGGAGGTTGCTCCTCCGGTGGCATCCGGGCCGGCACCCGGCTCAGCGCGGCCATCGGCACGGCGATGCAGGCCAGGTCGGGGAGCTGCAGCAGCGGCCGCAGTCGCTGCCAGGCCTCGGCGGTCAGCAGGGTGTCGCCGTCCCAGGGAAACACCCAGGCCGCCTCGCGCAGGCCCTGCTCCAGGGCCTGGTTGCGGGCCGCATTGCGGGGGCTCAGGTAAAGGTGTTTGCGTCGGGCGATGTAATCGAGCACCTGCGCCTGCTCCAGCGCAGACAGCCCCGAGAACCCCGGCGACCAGGGGTGGAGCTCCGCCGGCAGGTCCCCCACATCGGTCCAGCGGGCGGCATAGGCCTGCGGCTCGAAGGGGATCTCGCTCCAGGGCTGGCCGTGCTGCTCGAGCAGCTGGATCAGCGTCTGTCGCTGCTGCGGATCGACCAGGCGGTTGAGCAGCCAGCGCCGCTCCAGGCCGGGCAGGGGGGGCTCCAGCTCCAGCAGCAGGCGCAGCTGCTCGGCGCCGCTGCCGGCGGGACGGCGGGGAGGCCGGTCGTTGCCCAGGATCCGCACCAGGATCGCCTCGGGGTCCTGGCCCGCGGGCCGGGCCGCCGCCCCCTGCCCCTGGCTGAACCAGCGTTTCAGGGAGGAGCGCAGGGGGAGGCCGGACATCGCAGGGGGGCGTGGCAGAGAGGAGAGAGGGCCGGGGCCACCAGGCACAGACTGGCCCTCCCGGTCGGAGCTCGCAGCGTGGGCGGCACCCGACGTCATGATCACCGCCCCCCGCCGCGGCGACAACGCGCTGCCGGGGCCCCGTTCGCCCCGGGGCCGTCACCGTTCCACCGCCGTCTCCACCGTCTCTCTCTCCGCCGTCTCCCCGCCGTGCCCGCCTTCCTGCAGCCCCCGGCCTGCCCTCCGGTGGCGACGGGCGCCCTGCCTAGGCTGATCGGGGCCTGTCCGCCGCGTCCTGTCGATGACCCAGCTGCACATCTACGACGACGCGGACGCCGCCGAGCCCAGGCCCATCTGGGAGAGCGAGGATCCCGCATGCATCGCCGAGGCCCTGGCTGAACGGGGGTTGCGTTATGAGCGCTGGGCGGCTCCGGTGAACCTGGACGCCGCCGCCGACCCGCCGCAGATCCTCGAGGCCTACGCCGCCGAGATTGCCGCCGTGCAGGCCAGCGGCCGTTACCCCACCGTCGACGCGATCCGCCTCACCCCCGACCACCCGGATCGGGAGGCCCTGCGTCACAAGTTCCTGGCGGAGCACACCCACAGCGAGGACGAGGTGCGCTTCTTCGTCGAAGGGCGCGGCCTGTTCTGCCTGCACATCGGTGCAGAGGTGCTGCAGCTGCTCTGCGTCACGGGCGATTTCCTCCGCGTTCCGGCCGGTACGCGCCACTGGTTCGACATGGGCCCGGCGCCGCGGTTCACCGCCATCCGCTTCTTCGACAACCCCGATGGATGGGTGGCCCGCTTCACCGGTGACCCGATCGCGGAGCGCTTCCCCCTGCTGACCTGCTGACCCCCGCGGGGGAGGCCACTCAGTGCACAGCCTCCACATCGTCGAAGCGGCGGGCGAGCTGGCGGGCCCGGGCCATCAGCTGTTCCGCCAGCTGCTGCAGCGCCGGCTCCTGCCACAGGTCGCGACGCACCACCAGGGCATCGCCTCCGGGCAGCTCCAGGTCCCAGTCGAGCCGCACTGCGGCCGGTTGCAGGGCCTCGCTGAGGCTCTGGCCGTAGGTGAGGGTGACGCCATCGGCGCAGCGGCCCTCCCAGCAGGAGGGGTCGTAGCGCTGGATGCGCACCGGGTCGCCCCAGAGGCCCTGTCCTTTGAGCACCGCTTCGGTGCGGGGAAACCAGCCGGAGGGCAGGGCCAGGCTGGGGAAGGGAGCCAGGTCGGTGTCGGTGATCCGGCGCACGCCGGCGAGCGGGTGGTCCGGTGAGGCGAGCAGGCGCACCGGCTGGCGCACCAGGTCGCAGACCCACCACTCCGGGTCATCGGCATCGGGCAGATCGGGCTGGTAGCTGCCGATCCAGGCATCGATCACCCGCTCACGCAGCAACGCCAGCGGCCGCTGCATGCCCGGCAGCTCGAAGGGCCCGCTGATCCAGCCCTCGGGAGGTTGAGCCAGGTACCAGGGGCCGGCGCAGTAGCTGGCCTCGATGCGCAGGGGTGCCAGACCCCGCAGCCGTGCCCGCTGATGCAGCCGCCGCTCGGCGTTCAGCAGGCTGGCGTCTCCCTCCAGGGCGAGATGGGGCTGGCGGCGGTTGAGCCGCAGATCGAGGAAACCGGTGACCTGGCGCACCCGGCGCGAGACCGAGGCCTGGTGGATCCCCAGCATGCGGGCCGTGGAGGCTTCGTTCTCCAGCCAGCAGTAAAGGTCGAATGCCGCCAGCTGGTCGAGCGGGAACACACCTGGCCGCTGAAGTTCTCAAGAATCTTGCGTACTCCGTTCGCTGCCGCGGGTTTGGTCAAGCGGAAGTAACAGTCGCTCCCGCGGCCTCCACCCCTGGCGAATGCATGCGCACGTCCTCGGGGCGGCCCAGAACGCCCGTCAGCGCCTCGGCTTCCACCGCCGCCAGGGTCTGCAGCCGCTGCACCGTGGCCGGCCGGCCGAAGCGCTCCTCCGCCAGATACCAGTAGAGGCCGAAGTGGCGGGCCTCGCTGGCCAGAAGGTCGCCGTAGAGCGCCGCCAGCGCCGGATCGGGGCTGTGGGCGGCCAGAAGGGCCATGCGTTCATGGCTGCGGGCCTCGATCAGCCCGGCCACCAGGAAGCTGTCCAGCATGCGGCCCGGTTCGTCGCGGCGCACGGATCGGCTGAGGCGCGCGCCGTAGTCCGGGGCCGGCAGCGGTCGCAGCGCCAGGCCCCGTCGGCTGAGCAGCGCCAGCACCCGCTCGAAGTGCTCCAGTTCCTCGCGGGCCAGGGGGCTGAGCCGTTCGGCCAGGCCCGCTTCGCAGGGGTAGCGGAACATCAGCTGCAGGGCCGCTCCGGCCGCCTTGCGTTCGCAGTGGGCATGATCGAGCAGCACCAGCTCCGGGCGGGCCAGGGCCTGCTCCAGCCAGGCTCGGCTGGAGGGGGCCGCCAGCCAGCGCACCCGCGCCACGCCGCTGCGGGGGCCCCCCACGGCGGGTTCGCCGGGCGGCTGCCATGGCTCTGGTGCTGCCGTGGCCGCGGAGTCCGGCTCGTCGCAGGCCCGGGTCGCGGGGGCGCCGACCGCTCCTGGTTCGAGGGCCAGCTCCGCGGCGGTGCTCGCAGCGCTCATCGCCCCTGCTGCAGTCGGCCCACCAGACCCTCCAGCGCCAGGCGGTAGCTGCCGGGGCCGAAGCCGCAGATCACGCCCAGGGCCTTGTCGGCCAGCAGGGAGCGGTGGCGGAAGGCCTCGCGGGCGTGGACGTTGCTGAGATGCAGCTCGACGTAGGGGATCGCCACGGCCAGCAGCGCATCGCGGATCGCCACCGAGGTGTGGGTGTAGGCGGCGGCGTTGATCAGGATGCCGTCGCAGTGGCCACTGGCCTGCTGGATCCGATCGACCAGGGCGCCTTCATGGTTGCTCTGGAAGCAGGCCAGCTCCACGCCGAGCGCGTCGGCCTGGCGGCCCAGGTCCGCCTCGATCTCCGAGAGGCTGGCGGCGCCGTACAGCCCCGGTTCCCGCAGGCCCAGCAGGTTGAGGTTGGGACCGTTGAGCAGCAGCACACGCATGGCTGGGATGCCCGTGGTGGAGGCTCTGCATCGTACGGAGGGTCACCCGACGCCCCGGCGCTGGCGCCGCTCCGGACCCGTCCCGCTGGCCGGGGCTCTGCAGGGCTGGCCGGGGCCAGTGGCGGGGGGGAGACCGGCCGGCTGGTAAGTTCTTGGGGTGTGGTTCGGGTCGGTGCCCGAGTGGTTAATGGGGGCGGACTGTAAATCCGCTGGCTCTGCCTACGCTGGTTCAAATCCAGCCCGGCCCACCATCCACACGCCCTTGTAGCTCAGCGGTAGAGCACTCCCTTGGTAAGGGAGAGGTCACGAGTTCAAGTCTCGTCAAGGGCTTTCATCCTCCCCCGGCACCAGCGGGAGCCCTGCAATCCTGCCCGGCTGGTGGTCGGCGTGGGAGTGGGTTCGGGCTCCCATCCGGCCCCAACTCCCCTCACTCGATCACACTCCCCTGCCGCACCGGCCCACTGGCCGGCCCCCTGCGGTCGGTGCCGGGAGCCCAGTGGCGCAGCTGCAGGCGGGTGGCGGGATCGAGGCTCATGGTGGTGCGCCAGCCGCTGATCCAGTCGATCACCACGGTGCTGCCCTTGAGCGTCCAGACGCCTGCAGCCATGGCGTCGAGGTTGTTGAAGGCCTGGCCGTTGGAGAGCAGGGTGGCGGTGTAGGGCTTCAGCTCGGCCTGGGCCGGAGGGAAGCTGTAGACCCCCACCACCTCAGCCACCCGTCCCTGCAGCTGCACCGCCGGGCCGTGGTTGAACGGCCGGGTGCCACGGTCCTCTCCCGGAGGCCAGGAGGCATGGCTCAGTCCGGAGGGACCCACGTAGATCCAGTCGGTCCAGCCGTCGCTGTAGTCGACCCGCACGCCGTTGCCCCAGGCCTGCCAGCGCCCCAGCTGCCGTTGCTGCGCATCGGTGAGGCGCCGGGTGCCGGCGGGGGGCACGCCTGCCGTGCCGATCGTGCTCACGGCCCGGCCGCTGGCGAACAGCCGCACGTTGAACAGGTTGTTGCGGTTGTCGGTCAGGGCCCAGGCGCCGATCAGCCGGCGGGGATCGGGTTCGGGCGCCCGCGGCGGTGCCGGCCTCCCTGCGGCGGTGCCGGCCGGGGCTGTGGGGTTTCCCGGGGCGGCCTGCATCGGCTGAGGACACCCCAGGGAGAGCACCGCCGCAAGCGGAAGGACAACTCGGCGCAGGTCCATGGAGGCGGGTGGAGCAACAGTGGTGGCGGCAGGGCATGGCCGGCTGGCGGCGGCGGCGGTTCGGCTGCCAGCGTGACGACCGTAGGCCGCCAGGAATGGCTGCACTCCCAGCTGGTGGATGGCGTTGTGCGCCGGTGCGCTGGGGGCTGGCCCGCGGCCGGTCGCTTGCGAGGCGAGCTGCACCTGCCTGCGGTGCTCGCAGGGAGCTCGCGCCTCCTGGTCTTCGCCAGGGCCGGCGACCGATGGCCGCCTGGATCCGGCTGGGTTCCGCTCCGCCGCGTCGCCGGAGCAGCAGTGCTATCGCTGGATGCTGTGCTGCAGCCCACCAATGCCGGCCCCCGCTCCCTACCTGGAACTCGAATCGATCGAGGCCTGGCTGGGGCCCCGGCCGGTGTTCCACGACCTCAGCCTGCAGCTGCGGCTGGGGGAACACACGGCGGTGCTCGGACCCAACGGGTCGGGCAAGAGCTCCCTGGTGCGGCTGCTGGTGCGCAGCCTGTACCCGGTGGTCAAGCCGGGCTCGCGGCTGCGGATCTTCGGCAGCGAGACGGTGAATCTGTGGGAGCTGCGCCGCCGCATCGGCCTGGTCTCCCAGGACCTGCAGAACGCCTACCTGCCCGGCGTGGCCGCTGAGGATGTGGTGCTCTCGGGCTTCTTCGGCTCCGTCGGCCTGGGCCGGCCGCAGCAACCCTCGGCGTCGCAGCGGCAGCGGGCGGCGGCGCTGCTGGAGCAGATCGACCTGACGGAGCTGGCCCGGCGTCCCTACGGCGAACTGTCCACCGGCCAGCAGCGGCGTCTGCTGATCGCCCGGGCGCTCGTGCATGAGCCGGCGCTGCTGGTGCTGGATGAACCGCTGCACGGCCTCGACCTGCGGGCGCGCCACCGGCTGCTGGCCCTGCTGCGGCGTCTGGCCCGTTCCGGCACGACCCTGCTGCTGGTCACCCATCAGATCGAGGCGATCCTGCCGGAGATCCGCCGCTGCGTGCTGCTGCGTCAGGGCGCGGTGGTGGGCGATGGACCGCCGGAGCAGCTGCTGCGTGAGGACAGCCTCAGCGCCCTGTTCGAGACGCCGCTGCGGGTGGTCGAGGCCAACGGCTACCGCCAGGTGCTGCCGGACGACAGCGGCGAGGCCTGAGGGCGATCCCACTGCGGCGGAACCAGGCTGCGGCTGGGGGCCTCTGCACCGGTGTCCTTCGCAAGGGAGGCCCCAGGTCAGAGCTGGCGCGATGCCATGAGGCCCCGATGGGCTGCCCGGAGCCAGGCCGGAGTGACGCCGCACCCCCCGCATCTGCCGCAGACGGCACCAGGCCGCGCGGTCCCGCCGGCCAGCGCCAGCAGGGGGGACCAAGCCCCGGCCCCTCCGCCGCCATGCCATGAGGCCCCGATGGGCTGCCGCCGCAGGCGTCCCCCGACCGGGAGATGGGAGCCTGGAGCCACGCCTCACGCTGCCGCCTGCCCCGGCCGGAATGCCCAGCCTTTCGCTCGCCATCGGCCTCGGCGCCAACCTCGGCGATCCGTTGCTCACCCTCACGGCCGTGCGCCCGCAGCTGGCCGCCCTGTTCGATGCGCAGCTGCGCCTGCGCTGGTCGCCCCTGTTCCGCACGGCGCCGGTGGGCGGACCGCCGGATCAGCCGGACTATCTCAATGCCGTACTGCTGGTCGAGACCCCGGCCGCGATGCCGCCGTCCCCCCCGTCCCCCCCGCCGGCAACGCCGTCTACGCCCTCAGCGCCGGACCCGGCTGGCGAGGCGGCGGCCCGAGCCGAGAGTCCTGCGTCGCGCTGGCCCGAGCCCCAGGCGCTGCTGCAGCGGATGCAGGAGCTGGAGCTGCGCTTCGGCCGCCGGCGCCGGGAACACTGGGGACCGCGGCTGCTCGATCTGGATCTGCTCTGGTGCGCGCCGCATCGCTGCGACAGCCCCGAACTCACCCTGCCCCATCCGCTGCTGACGCAACGCACCTTCGTCCTGGCCCCCCTGCTGGCGATCGATCCGGCGCTGCGGCTGCCCTCCGCCGCCCTGCCGTCGCCCGGAGCGTCGCCGCAGCCGCTGCGGCCGCTGCTGGAGCACCTGCTGCCGCAGCGGCCCGAGCCGGCGCCGGAGCGCCTGCCGCCCCAGCCCGGCTGGCCGGAGTGAGCGCGGCGACCGGCAGGGGCCCAGCCCGGGGCCACCTCTGCGAGGTCCCGGGCGCAGCGCGGCGCCGCGGCTCCGGCCTCGCCAGCCGCTCCCGGCGACCGGGCTGCCACGCCGCCGCTCCGGCCTCGCCAGCCGCTCCAGGCGACCGGGCTGCCACGCCGCCGCCGGTTCCCCCCGGGGCGGCCAGTGCCGGGCCGCTGCGCCAAGCTGACCCCATCCGACCTGCCCCCATGGCGCCCCTGCCGCCCCCCGAGCCCTCGCGCCTGCTGCACACCAACGCCAGCCTGGATGCCCGCAAGCTGCGCTTCGAGGTCAGCTGCTTCGCCCTGCCGATGGGGGTGGAGGGCACCTTCGGCCTGGTGCGCCACCCGGGGGCCTCGCTGGCGGTGCCGCTGCTGCCCGATGGCCGGGTGGTGATCCTGCGCCAGTACCGCTTTGCCGTGGCCACCCGGCTGCTGGAGTTTCCCGCCGGCACGCTCGACGACGGCGAGGATCCCCAGGAGACGATGGAGCGGGAGCTGCAGGAGGAGGCCGGCTACCGCGCCGCCCGCTGGGATTCGCTCGGGGCGATGCTGCCCTGTCCCGGCTATTCCGATGAGGTGATCCACCTGTTCCTGGCCCGGGAGCTGACGCCCCTGGACAACCCTCCCGCCGGCGATGACGACGAGGATCTGGAGGTGCTGCTGATGGAGCCGGCGGAACTGGATGCGCGCCTGGCCAGCGGGGATGAGTACCTCGATGGCAAGAGCCTGGCCGGCTGGTTCCGGGCCCGGCAGGTGCTGGGGCTCTGAGCGCCATGGCCCCTGAGCGCTGGCTGTTCTGGCATCGCCGCGACCTGCGTCTGAGCGACAACCTCGGCCTGGCGGCAGCGGCCCTGGCCAGCCCGGCCGTCACCGGCGTGTTCGTGCTCGATCCGGCGATCCTCTCCGCCGCGGACATGGCGCCGGCGCGGGTCTGGTTCCTGCTGGAGAGCCTGCGGGAGCTGCAGCAGCGCTGGCAGCGGGCCGGCAGCCGGCTGGTGCTGCTGCAGGGCGATCCGGCCACGCTGCTGCCCCGCCTGGCCCTGGCCCTCGGCGCCGTGGGGGTGGCCTGGAACCGCGACGTGGAACCGTTCGGGAGGGCGCGGGACGCCAGGGTGAGCGAGGCGCTGCAGGCCGGTGGATGCCGGGTGCGCTCCGACTGGGACCAGCTGCTGGTGGAGCCGGAGGCGATCGCCACCGGGGCCGGCGAGCCGTACCGGGTCTATGGCCCGTTCTGGCGCAACTGGCGGGCGCAGCTGCAGCGTCGCAGCGCTCTGGGCGCGGCCGATCGGGGCGGCCTGGATCCGCTGGCGGCGCCGCAGTCGCTGCTGGATCTGGATCCCGGCACCCTGGAGCCCGGCGCCCGGGATCTCTGGCAGGCCCTGCCGCGGCTCGAGACCGTGCCCAGCGCGGCGGAGCTGGGTTTTCCCTTCGCCGGCGCCGACCGCTGCCCCTGCCGGCCTGGTGAGGCGGCGGCCCGGGATCAGCTGCAGGCCTTCTGCGACGGCAGCGGCCCCTTGGCCGGCGGCGGCGGCCTCCCCCTGCTGCAGTACGGAACGGCGCGCAATCTGCCGGCGGAGCCCGGCACCTCCCTGCTGTCGGCGGCGCTCAAGTTCGGCACGCTCAGCCCGCGCCAGGCCTGGGCCGCCGCCCAGGAGGCCCGTGCCGTGGCCGCCGGAGACGAGGACCTCGCGGCCATCGAGGTCTGGGAGCAGGAGCTGGCCTGGCGCGAGTTCTACCAGCAGGCCCTGTTCCACTTCCCCGCGCTGGCCGATGGTCCCTACCGACCGCAATGGCGCCATTTCGCGTGGGAGAACGATCCGGAGCGGCTGGAGGCCTGGCAGGAGGGGCGCACCGGCATGCCGATCATCGATGCGGCGATGACGCAGCTCACCGAAAGCGGCTGGATGCACAACCGGTGCCGCATGATCGTGGCCTCGTATCTGGTGAAGGATCTGATCGTCGACTGGCGGCACGGCGAACGCTTCTTCATGCGCCACCTGGTGGACGGCGACCTGGCGGCGAACAACGGCGGCTGGCAGTGGAGCGCCAGCAGCGGCATGGATCCCAAGCCGCTGCGCATCTTCAACCCCGCCACCCAGGCGCAGAAGTTCGACCCGGAAGGGGAATACATCCGCCGCTGGCTGCCGCAGCTGGCCTCGGTGCCCACGGCCGATCTGCTGCGGGGCACGATCAGCGCCTCCCAGCGCCGCGGCTACCCGGCTCCGATCGTGGACCACAAACGGCAGCAGGCCCGCTTCAAGGCGTTGTATGCCGAGCTGCCGCGGGGCTGAGCGGCCGGCTCCGCTCAGGCAGCCCCTTGGGGCTCAGGCGGCCACTTCGCTGGGGCAGGCCGGAGCCGAGGCCAGCAGGCGGCTCAGGGCGGCGATCACGGCATCCTGCTGCTCCTGGGAGAGCTCCGGGAAGATCGGCAGGCTGAGCACCTCGGCGGCGAGCCGTTCGGTCACCGGCAGGCTGCCGGGGCCGTAGCCCAGGGAGGCGTAGGCGGGCTGGCGATGGATCGGGATCGGGTAATAGATGATCGTGGTGACACCCGCCTCCTGCAGGCACTGCTTGAGCCAGTCGCGGCAGCAGGCTTCGGGCAGGCCGTGGTTGGCGCTGTCGGAGGAGGGGGTGCAGCTCCCGGCGCAGGCGGCCGTTCCGGTGGGGCAGGCGGGCACGCGCACCACGAACTGGTTCCAGCTGTGACCTGGGCCGGGATCTTCGGGCAGGTGCAGGCCGTTGAGCTCGGCCAGGGCCTGCTGGTAGCGGCCGGCGATGGCGCGGCGCTGGCCCACCCAGCGCTCCAGATGGGGCAGCTTGACGTTGAGGACGGCGGCCTGCAGGGCATCGAGGCGGCTGTTGTAGCCGAGGGCGGTGTGCAGGTAGCGGCGGGGCATGCCGTGGGCGGCCAGCTCGCGCATGCGCTGGGCCAGCTGAGGGTCGTGGCAGGTGACGGCGCCACCGTCGCCGGCGCCGCCGAGATTCTTGGTGGGGAAGAAGCTGAAGCAGCCGGCATCGCCCCAGCTGCCTACCGGACGGCCGTCGATGTGGGCGCCGGCGGCCTGGGCGCAGTCCTCGATCACCAGCAGGTTGTGCTGCCGGGCGATGGCGCCGATGCGCTCCATGGCGGCGGGGCGGCCGAACAGGTGCACCGGCAGCAGGGCGCGAGTGGCGGGGGTGCTCGCCGCTTCGATGCGATCGGGATCGATCAGATAGGAGGCGTCGTCCACGTCGACGAACACCGGGGTGGCCCCGACGCTGCTGATCGCTTCGGCGGTGGCGAAGAAGCTGAAGGAGGCGGTGATCACCTCGTCGCCGGGCCCGATGCCCAGGCCGCGCAGGGCCAGGATCAGGGCATCGGTGCCGCTGTTGCAGCCCACGGCGTGGGGCACGCCGCAGGCGGCGGCGAAGTCGGTTTCAAACTGACTGATCGTGGCTCCCCCGATGTACTGACCGCTGCGCAGAACGGAGAGGACAGCGGAATCCAGGGCATCGCCGAGCTGCGAGAGTTGCTCGCTCAGGCTGAAGGGAGGCACTTGCATGGCGGCGACTTTAAGCCCGTCTGCGGGTGCGCCAGCCCGCTTCAGCGGCCCCTGCCGGGCTCCTGACCCGGATGCCATTTGATGTTGCAGCCGATCGAGGGGCGCTGCTCCGGGCTGGGGGCGTCGCCGCGAAGCACGGCATCGATGGCGGCGCGCAGATCGCGGCCGTCGCAGGGGATGGCCTGGCCGGGGCGACTGCCGTCCAGCTGGCCGCGATAGGCCAGGCGATGGGCGGCGTCGAACAGGAAGAGGTCGGGGGTGCAGGCCGCCTGGAAGGCCCGGGCCACCGCCTGGGAGGGATCGGCCAGATAGGGGAAGCGCCAGCCGAGCCGCCGGGCCTGGTCGGCCATGCCGGCGGGGCCGTCCTGGGGGTGGGTGAGGGTGCTGTTGCTGCAGATCGCCACGATCGCCGGCTGCTCGCCCAGATCGCGTTCGAGCCGGCAGAGCTCCGCTTCGATGTGCTTCACAAAGGGGCAATGGGGGCAGAGGAACAGCACCAGCACCGGCCGGCCGATCAGGGATGCGGCCTGCAGCGGCGGGCCGTGCACGGGCTCCAGGGCGGAGAGCATGGGCTCGAGCGGCAACGGCGTGCCCAGGGGCAGCATCGTCGAGGGCGTGAGGCTCATGGCACGGGAGGCGGCAGGGGGATCATCTGGCAGCACGTCGACGACAGGGGCGGCCGCCATGTTTTGACTGCCCAGGGCATGGGCTGGAGCTGCCGACCAGGCTATTTCTGGCATCCACCGGAGCGAGCTCAGCCTGGCTGAGGCCGGAGCCTGGTCTCAGCTGTTTCTTCCCGTCTTGGATGGCCTGGAAAAGGCACAGGCGGCGCAAGACACGGCCAATCGGCCCTGTCTGTGGAAGTGGACTTGAAGGCTTCTCCGATAAGAAGCGTGAATCCGATGATCCGTACCTCTCCCTGTCGTTATGCTTGTATAGCCATTCACGGGTCAGTTGATGCGGGTCCAGCTCCTTGCCGTCGTCGCTTTGTGTGGCCTCGCTGGGGTCTCCACATTGACCGCCAGATCGTCAGTCGCTCAGTCCATTGCCCCGGCCCCATCACTGCCTGGCGCAGTCAAGCCAATCCCGAAGCCTCTGCCATCCGGAGCGTGCTATCAACCGGCACCGGGTTCAGAGTGCAAGCCGGTCGCAGCAGGCGGAGTCGGTCTGACTCTCGATCCTGGCGGCGCTTTGCCTGCTGGTGCTTGTCTCCGGTTGAGTCCTGGTGGAGCTTGTCTCAAGGCTGGGTCCTCGCAGATCGGCGGGGCAACGGCAATGCCCTCCAAGCCCAGTGTTCGAGGTGAAGGAGACACCTGTTTCTTTTTCGCAGGCCGTTGGTGGTGCCCCTGAGGGATCCTTGCTGTCCCAGCCCCTAGGGTCGGGACAGCTGAAGACGCTTTGGCTGGCGCCGATCATGGTCAGTGAGGCAAAGTCTCGTTCTTGTCCAGGGCATTGCGTTCCTGAGCCCAGCGCCGCTCCAGTTTCCGAGATGGAATCACTCCCGTCTCGCGTGGTGGGCTGAGCCTGCTTTTTCGCCCAGGCGCCGTCGTCACGACCGCCCTTCCCACTACGGAGGCCGCCCTGCCGCCGCTGGCCGGGTCCGGAGGAGCCCGGATCTGCGATCGGCTCTGCAAAAGGCTTCACCCTCGAGCTGAGGCCTGACCGCGCAGGGGCCTGATCCGCTGAGAATCCGCTGCGATCGGCGCCCACCGCCGCGGCCCGGTTGCGATCCTGGACGGAGATGAGTCCGTCCCGCCATGCCCGGTGCGAAAGCGCAGGCCCCGGCCGACCTGGCAGCGGTGGTCAGCGCCATCGGGAAGGTGCTGCTGGGCAAGGAGCGGCAGGTGCGCCTGGCCCTGGCCTGCCTGCTGGCCCGCGGCCACCTGCTGATCGAGGACCTGCCCGGGGTCGGCAAGACCACCCTGGCCGAAGCCCTGGCCCGCAGCTTCAGCCTGGCGTTCAAGCGCGTCAGCTTCACCAGCGACCTGCTGCCCGCCGACCTCACCGGCGTCAACGTGTTCGATCCCGCCAGCGGCCGCTTCCAGTTCCAGCCCGGCCCGCTGTTCAGCCAGGTGGTGCTGGCCGATGAGATCAACCGCGCCAGCCCCCGCACCCAGAGCGCCCTGCTGGAGGCGATGGCGGCCGGGAGGGTGAGCGTGGAGGGTGTCAGCCATCCGCTGCCCCGCCCGTTTCTGGTGATCGCCACCCAGAACGGCCTCGACCAGGGCGGGACCTCCCCCCTGCCGGAATCCCAGCTGGATCGTTTCCTGATGCGGCTCAGCCTCGGCTTCCCGGCCCGGCAGGCGGAGCGCGAGCTGCTGCAGGGCCTGGCGCTGCCGCCCGATGCGGTGCCGGCCCAGCTGCAGCCGGAGGATCTGCTGCGGCTGCAGGAGCAGGCGGAGCGCCAGCACGTCAGCCCGGCCCTGCTGGATTACCTGCTGGATGTACTGGAGCGCAGCCGCGACGGCGGCCGCCCCGGCCTGCCGCTCTCGCCGCGGGCGGGCCTGGGGTTGCTGGCGGCGGCCCGCGGCTGGTCCCTGCTGGAGGGCCGCGACCACGTCATCCCCGACGACGTCCAGGCGGTGCTGACGGCGGTGTGCGAGCACCGGCTCGACGCGGGCCAGGTGGGTCCGGAGCCGGGGGTGCTCAGCCGCCGACTGCTGGAGGACGTGGCCGGGGTGCGCTGATGCGGAGGTTGTCCAGCCTGGCGATGGAACTGGGCCGTGCCCAGCAGGGGGATCCGCTGCTGCTGGGGCTGCGCAACCTTTACATCGTGCCGACCCGTTTCGGCTGGCTGTGGCTGGGGGGGCTGGCGCTGCTGCAGCTGGTGGGCATCCAGATGCGCTCCAACGGGTCGCTGCTGCTCAGCTTCCTGATGCTGGGGCTGTTCCTGCTCAGCCTGCATCTCACCCACTTCAACCTGCAGGGCCTGGAGCTGACGCTGGATGAGCCGCCGCCGGGGTTTGCCGGCAGCCCGCTGGTCCTGCCCCTGCGGCTTTCGGTTCGCAGCCGCTGCGAGGGGCTGCAGCTGCGCCTGGAGGGGGAGCCGCCGACCGCACCGGGCAATCTCGGGCCGGGCCGGCACCGGCTGCCGCTGACCTGGACGCCGCAGCGGCGGGGGCTGCAGCACCCCGGCGTGCTGCGCCTGCAGACCACGGCGCCCCTGGGGCTGTGCGTGTGCTGGACCCGCTGGAGAGTGCCCAGGCCCCAGCTGGTCTACCCGGCCCGGCGGCCCGGTCCGGTGCGGGAGGTGCCCCTGCCCCGCGCCACGCCCAGCGTGGCGGAGTCGCGGCTGGGGCGGCGGGAGGGCAGCGAGACCTGGACGGATCTGCGTCGGCACCGGCCGGAGGATCTGCCCAGCCGGCTGGCCTGGAAGCTGCTGGCCCAGGGCCGCGGCAGCTTCAGCAAGCAGTTCAGCGACCAGCGGCCGACGGCCTGGCTGCTGGCCCCGGATCCGGCGCTGCCGCTGGAGACGGCGCTTGAACACCTGAGCGATCGCCTCTGGAGGCTGCAGGCGGAGGGGGCCCTGTTCGGCCTGGAGACCGCCGACGGCGTGCTCGGCCCGGACCGGGGTCCGGCCCACCGCGACCGCTGCCTGGCGGCCCTGGCCCTCTGGCCCGCGGCCTGAATCCGATGGCGTCTGCGTCCCGCCTCCACTCTGCCGCCGGCCGCCGGCGCCGCTGGCGGCTGCGGCCCCGCTCCACCTCCGCCCTGCTGCAGTGGCTGGCGATGGGCCTGCTGAGCCTGGGGCTGGCGGGGTTGCCCCTGGGGGAGCTGTTCAGCGGCCTGGTGCTGGGCCTGGGGGTGCTGACCCTGCTCAAGCTGCGCGAAGCCCGCAGTGTGCGCGAACGGCGGGTGGCGGCGTTGCTGCAGCTGGTCTGCGCGGGACTGCTGGTGGCGCTGCAGCCGGATCTGGCGCCGACGCTGCTGCACGCCGCCACCACCGTGGTGGCCCTGGCGGGGCTGCTGGCGCTGGAGCTGGGGGAGGGGATGGACGGGCTGGTGCTGCTGCGCCGCAGCCTGCAGGTGCTGGCGGCGGCGTTGCCGCTGGCGCTGGTGCTGTTCCTGCTGGTGCCGCGCCTGGATCCGTTCGGGGTGCTGCCCTGGCAGCGCGGAGCGGCGGCGGCGACCGGGCTGAGCGACAACCTCGAACCGGGGGCGATCGAGCGCCTGGCCAACGACCGCTCCCCGGCCGCCCGCCTGGCCTTCCCCCAGGGGGATGACCCGCCGCCGCAGGACCAGCGCTACTGGAGGGTGCTGGTGCACGACCGCTTCGACGGGGTGCGCTGGAGCAGCGATGCCCACAGCGAGGCGGCCCTGCTGCGGGATCGGGAGCTGCTGGCCGGGCAGCCGGCCGGTGCCGCCGCCGACAGCGGCGCGGCGGCGGTGGGCGCGACGCCCACCCAGCTGTGGCTCGATGAACCCAGCGGTCTGCCGACCGTGCCCTGGAGCGGTGAAGGCCTGCCCCTGGGGAGGGAGCTGCGGCTGCAGCCCGACGGCGAGCTGTGGCACCGCGGCCCGATGACCCAGCGGCGGGTCTATGCCTTGACCCTCACGGGAGATGGCGGCGGCTGGCAGCGCCGTCCCCCGGCGCGCAGCCTGGTCTATGCGCCGCCGGGGGTGAATCCGCGCCTGGAGGCCCTGGGGCGCTCCTGGGCGGCGTTGGAGCCGGCCCAGCGGCTGCAGCAGGCCGAGGCATGGTTCCGCCGCAACGGCTTCCGCTACAGCCTGCAGCCGGGACGGTTGCCGCAGCAGGCGCCGCTGGATGCGTTCCTGTTCGAGCGGCGGGTGGGCTTCTGCGGGCACTACGCCAGCGCCTTTTCGGCCCTGATGCGGGCGGCGGGGCTGCCGTCGCGGGTGATCAGCGGCTATCGGGGCGGCACCTGGGTGATCCCGCTCAACGGCAGCGGCTTCCTCGACCTGCGCCGCTCCGATGCCCACGCCTGGAGCGAGGTGTGGCTGGAGGGGGAGGGCTGGAGGCGGGTGGACGCCAGCGACTGGGTGAGCAATCCGTCGCGCGGCCCGCTGAGCGAGGAGGCCGAGGCGACGGGACCGCTGACCTGGCTGCAGCGGCAGTGGTGGGGCCTGGACATCGCCTGGGCCCGCTGGTGGCTGGGCTACGACCGGCAGCAGCAGGAGCAGCTGCTCAACCTGCTGCTGGGGGATGAACGCCGCTGGCTGGGCCTGCTGCTGCTGGTGATCGTGGCGGCCAGCCTGGCGGGAGGGCTGATGTGGCTGCAGTGGCTGGCGGGCCGGCCGCGGGGCGATCGTCTGCTGCGGGAGCTCAATCCCTTGCTGACGAGGCTGCAGCGGCGCGGTCTGCAGCCGCTGCCGGGGGAGACGCTGCCGCGCTTCGGCCAGCGGGTGGCGCAGCGCTGGCCGCCGCTGCAGGACGACATGGAGGCGGTGGTGGGCCTGGCCCAGCGGATCCGCTATGCCCCGCCGGGGCCGGAGCCGCCGGACTGGGGGCGGCTGCG
The DNA here is from genome assembly GCA_035285905.1 of Synechococcaceae cyanobacterium. Taxonomy (GTDB): domain Bacteria; phylum Cyanobacteriota; class Cyanobacteriia; order PCC-6307; family Cyanobiaceae; genus Cyanobium. The sequence goes on along the minus strand of JAYKJA010000036.1, from coordinate 12,630 downwards.
ACGGCTGTGCCGCCGCCTCGGCCGCGAGCTGAAGCGCCAGCGCGGCTGAGGCGCAGGCCCCCGTCCCGGGCTACAACGGAACGCCCCTGCCTGCGGTGTTGTGTCCAAGCTGTCGCCGCTGCCCTCCCGACTGCCCCGCACACTGACCCGGCCGCCTTCCCGCCGGCTGCTCCACAGCCTGGCCCTCCGGCTGCCCCCTCGCCTGCTCCGCCGGCTGCCCGGCCTGGCGCCCGGCCTGCTGCTGCCCCTGGCGCTGCTGGCGGCGGCCGCGGCGCCCTCGGGGGCGGCGGAGGCGGAGGCGCTGCAGCGGCTGCTGGAGCAGCGGGCCTGCCCGGGCTGCCGCCTGCAGGATGCCGATCTGGTGCTGGCCGACCTGGCCGATGCGGACCTGCGCCGCGCCCAGCTGCAGCGGGCGAACCTGAGCCAGGCACGCCTGGATGGGGCCCGGCTGGCCGGCGCCGACCTGAGCTTCACCAGCCTGCAGGGGGCCTCGCTGCGCGGCGCGGACCTGCGCGGGGCCCGGCTGGAGGGCACGGATCTGCGCCAGAGCGACCTCAACGGCGCCCTGCTCGATCCGGGGGCGCTGATCCGCAGCCACTGGACCCACGCCCAGGGCCTGCCGCCGGGGGCGTTGGCCTATGCCCAGCTGCACAATGCCGGCGTCGATGCCTTCCAGGCGCGCAACTGGCCGGAGGCCGAGCGGTATTTCAGCCAGGCGCTGAGCCAGAAGCCCGATGCGGCGCTCACCTGGGTGGCCCGGGCCATCGCCCGCAGCGAACAGCGCAAGACCCAGGAGGCGGCCTCCGATTTCGGCTATGCGGCCAGCCTCTATGAGCAGGAGGGCGATGCGGCCAATGCGCGGCAGCTGCGCCTGGCGGCCACCCAGGTGACCCAGCCGAAGGACAGGGGGCCGGGGGGCAACGGCATCGGCAACCAGATCCTCGGAGGCTTCATGGGCCTCCTGCCGATGGCGATGAAGGTGCTGCCGATGATGCTCTGAGCGGCCTCCCGCAACAGCGGCCAGCCGCAGCAGGACCGTCCGGCCGCGGCCCCCGCGGCCCTGAGCCGGACGCCCTGGAGGACAGCGGAGAGGGCTGCGGAACCGTTCAGGCGCCGCCGCCGAGCAGCTGGCGGGCGTCGGGGGTGCTGGGCTGATAGCCGTAGCCGTAGTTGCCGCCTTCGACGTCGTTGATGATGCGCGGGCTGACCAGGATCACCAGCTCGCGTTTGCGGCGGGAGCCGTTGCTGCCGCGGAAGAACTGACCGATCAGGGGCAGGTCCCCGAGGATCGGCCATTTCTGCACGGACTGGCTGTCCAGATCGGAGATCACCCCGGTCATGATCAGGGTCTGCCCGTCGCGCACGCGGGCACCGCCGGAATCGAGGCTGCGGATGGCGAGGATGTCGATCGGGCCGCAGTTGGGCACGTTCTGACTATCCACCTTGGCGGTGATCGTCGGGGAGATCGAGAAGGTCACGAAGCCGTTGTCGTCGATCTTGGACACCCGCGCGCCGAAGGTGAGGCCGGCGATGCCGAAGGTGGGCTGACAGGTGTTGGGGGCCCCGTTCTGGCCCGCCTGAACCGCGTAGTTGGTGATGATCTGTTCGCCCACGGTCACAAAGGCCTCGTTGGCGCGGGTGCGGCCCACGGTGGCACTGTTGCCGCCAGCTCCACCGCCACTAACGCCCGCTCCAGCCGCTCCGGTACCCAGGCCCTGGCTGAACAGGCTGCGATCGTCCCCGGTGCGCAGGGTCTCAGTATTGTCGGAGAGGATCAGGGTGGGGCTGGCCAGCACCTTTGTGCTGCTGGAGATGATCGTGGCCCGGACCAGATCAAAGAACTGGTTGCTTGGGTTGTAGGCCACGCCTGGATTGACCGGAGCAGGGGCTGGAGGGAAGACGATCCGTTCCGTGGGCAGCACTGTCTGTGAAATCACAGCCCCGGTGGTGGGATCGGTGGTAGTGGTGGTCGTCAGCCGTTCGATGGTGGGTTTGGCGGCCTGGGCACCACCGGAAAGGACGTCGAACTGATCTCCCCTGGGCGGTAGCAGGTTGCCGAAAGCGCCAATCAGCCTGCCATTGTCATTGACGATGAAGTTGTTCCCGTAACGGAAGGCAAAACTGTTCTCGATCTGCGTGTCGTTGTCCAGCGTCACGTCCAGAATCTTGACGGACAGGGCCACCTGTCTTCTGCGCAGATCCAGTTGCTTGAGGTATTGCTCGGCGATGCCCACCACACTGGGATCGCCCACCAGGGTGATTGCCTGCAGGCGCGGATCGGTGGTGGCCTGCAGCCCCAGCAGGGGGCCGGTGGTGGCGCCGTAGGCCTCCACCGTGGTGGTGGTGCTGGACTGGGTGGTGCTGGAATTGGGGGCCCCCACCACGGCATTGGTGGCGGAGGTGCCCTCGGTGATGGCGGTGGTGATCGTGTTGGTCTTGGTCACCTGGGCGCCGAGGTTGGCCAGGTAATCCGCTGCGGCATTCGCCGACACCTGGTTGAGCCGATACACCTTCGACAGCCGTGAGCCGAAGGACTTGCTCAGCACCTTCGGGCCGGCATAGATCGTGTTCCCTTCGCGCTTGCCCTGCAGTCCGGCCGCCACCAGCACGGAGTTGAGAGCCCGCTCGTAGCTCTCATTGCGGAACACGATCGAGACGGGTCGTGCTCCCGTGGCCGCGCCGCCGGCCGGGGTGGCTCCGACGGCCGGGCTGGGCTCATCCACGTAGACGAAGCCGTAATTGCCCAGCAGCGACAGGCTCATCAGCACATCGCGGGCCGGAGCGTTGCGCAGGGTCATCGTCACCGGCGGCCCGCTGACCTTGACCGTGCTCAGGTTGCGCAGCAGCATCGTGCCCACGGCCATGTCGCCCACCGGAGGGGCCACCGCCCGCGGCCGCAGCTGCGGGATCAGGGCGGGCTCCGGCAGGCGGCCGGGGGTGTTGGTGTTCACCATCCCCGTCTGCAGAGAGGCCTGGGCCGGGGCGTTGAAGGTGAGGATCAGGTTGCGGCCGTCGGCGCTGACCACGGGCCGTCCCAGGGGGGCGCCGCCGCTGGGCACCACCTCCAGGCGGTAGGTGCTGCCGGAGCCCTCGATGCCCACGCTCTGCAGCCCCGCCTCCGGCAGCCCCACCCGCTGGTTGCCCAGGCGCAGGGTGGAGGGGGAGGCGAGCTGCAGCAGGCCCAGCCAGGCGTTGCCGCGGTTGGTCTGCTGCAGCTGCGGCGCAGCCCCCACGTTGGCGATCACCACCTCGACGGCATCCGGCAGCCGCCGCAGCTTCAGTTCGATCGGCCCGCTGGCCTGGGCCTGCCAGTCCGCCGGCAGCTCCCGTGCCGGGGTGTCGGCTCCGCCGGCCGCGGCCAGCAGCGGAGCCGGCAGGTTGCCCGAGACGAGCACGCCGGTGAGCAGGGCAGATTTCCAGAGCGTCATCCCTACTGCCCACACGCAATCAAGGCCGGCTGAGCTTATCGAGCGGAACCGCCCCAGGCCAGCGCTGAGGGACGCTGTTGCACTCTGGCCGCCTCGGCCCACGGATCGTCGCAATCCGCTCGCCAGCGCGTCAGCTGCCGGGCACCACGGGGCTGGCCGGGGGGGCGCCCGGCGCCGCCGCAGCGGCAGGAGCTCCGGGCGGTGGCTCCTGCTTCTCGTAGCGGCTGAGGCTCAGTTTCAGGGTCACCTGCGGAGGAGGGGGCACCATGCCCGGCCTGGCATTCGGGCTGGGAGGGTCCAGCTGCAGCGTCAGATCGCTCTGGCTCACCAGCACATCGAGCAGCTCGATGCGGCGCAGGAAGGCCAGCAGGTTGGGATAGGGGCCATGGGCCGAGAGCAGCACGGCCTTCTGCTGCAGGCCCTCCAGGGCCAGGGGATCGGGCGGTGGGCCGGCCGGGGGCTGGCCCGGCTGGGCCGGTTGCCCCGCCGGGGGCTGGCCCGGCTGGCCGGCCGTGGGTGGCGGGGTGGGGGCCTTGGGCTCGAACAGCTGCAGCTGCACGCCGGCGGCGGCGGCCTCGGCATCGAGGCGGGCCAGGAAGGTGCTCTGATCGCGGCTGCCGCTGATCAGCCGGATCAGCGTGTTGCGCTGGCCCTCGGCCTTCTCGCGGTTCTCCTCCAGGCTGCTGAGCTCGCGGCGCCACAGCGCCACCTGGGTCTGCAGCGCCTCCAGCTCCTGCAGGCGCTTGAGATCCTTGTCGAGATTGGCCCACAGCGGGAACAGCACGAGGCCGCCGAGCAGCAGCGCGGCCCCGGCGCCGGCACCGATCGGGGCGAACAGCCAGATGCGCTGCAGGACGGAGGCCGGCACCCGCTGGGTGCCCTGTTGCAGGTTGGTCACAGCAGGCCCTCCGACTGCAGCCGGGCCAGGCGGCGGGCCATGCCCTCGGAATTGAGCCGCCGCAGCAGCTTCAGCTGCTCGTTGGGGGGGAGCTTGGCGAAGGGTCCGTTGATCTGAAAGGAGACGGCCGTCGCGGGCGTGCCCCCCGGGGAGCCGGAGGCGGGGTTGATCCGCTCCACCTTGGTGATCGCCAGGGCCTTGGGTTCCATCAGCGGCGAGCCGCCCAGGGCCAGCTGCAGGGCATTGATGCGGGAGAAGGCCCGCGGATCCTCGGCCCGGCCCTTGACCACCAGTTCAGTCGGCCGGGATTCGACCGTTTCGAGCTGCACCCCGGCCGGCGTGAGCAGCTGCATCGTGGCCAGCAGGCCCGAGGAGGTGGTGCTCTTGGTCAGGGCTTCCGCGATGGTTTGGTTCGAGTTCTCCAGGCGGCTCACCTCCCGTTTGCGGGCTTCCACCTGGCTCTTCAGCACCTCGGCTTCCACCTCCACCTGCTGCAGCTGGGCCATGCGGAATTTGACGCCTTCGTGATACAGAAACACCAGCACGATTGCGCCCACCATCACCCCCACCACGGCGCTGCCGATCACCAGGCCGCGCCGCAGCAGCGGTGGGCGGGAGAGCAGCAGCCCGGACATCGAGGGATGCCCCAGGTCGCGGCGTCGCTCCCGCAGCAGATCCAGCACGCTGTTGGTCATGGGGTCCGGTCGTGGATGGCGAGGCCCTGGAGCACCAGGGAACCGTAGGGACCATGGTCGAGCAGTTCAGCCCCCACGCCAAGGCTCTCTTCCACAAGCTCCACGTCGGGGAGGGGAGCGGTCAGCAGCAGCCGCAGCCCCTCGGCCGCGGGGTCCTGGCGGCGATAGAAGCGCAGGCAGCGCTCCAGATCCTGGGCCATCAGGCTGCGATCGGGTTCCAGGGCCCGCTCGAACCGCGGCACCCCCTCACGGATCAGCATCAGCCGCACCCCCTCCGGCCGCACGTCGAGCAGGGCCACCAGCTCGTCTTCCGGGCAGGCCTGCAGCACCCCCTCCAGCGCGGCCAGCTGGCAGCTCTGGGCCGGGGCCAGCCGCTCCAGCTGGGCTCCGGCGAAGTTGAACACCTCGATCCAGCCCTCCACCAGCCGGCGAGGCGACGCCGCCAGCAGGCTGCGGGACTCCACACCCGCCAGCGGCAGCAGGTCGAAGCAGGCTTCCGAGAGGGAAAAGGGCAGGGTCAGGTCGGGATTGAGGCGCCGCAGGGCCTGGCTCGGATCGTCGGGCAGGTCCTCGCCGTCGGGCCAGGCGATCACGCGGAACTGCACCGCCACCGGCGGCAGGGCCGCCATCACGTGGGTGTCCAGCAGTTTGTCGCGCACCAGCAGGTCCCCGATCATGTCCCCGAGGGGCTCGGGCTCCAGCGGCATGCCGTCCTTGCAGGTGAGCGGCGGCAGGGGCGCCTCCAGGCTCACCGGTTCGGGCCGGTCGTTGCGGAACAGCTGCCCGCGCAGCCCCTCATCGGTCAGCTCGATCAGCACTTCCCGAGGGAACAACTGGGAGCGCAGCGGGGAGATGCGTTCCTGGAAGTTTTCCCAGATCCCGGAGAAGGTCAAGGCGCCATCCAATCCCGTTGAGGGTACCCAATCATTCCTGCCAGGGAAGGCCTGAGCCCACCGCTTCTCCGATCGTGCGCAGGCCGTGGCGATCCAGCTGCTGCACCAGCCCCCGCAGGATGGCCGGGACCAGTTCCGGACCTTCGTAGATCCAGCCCGTGTACAGCTGCACCAGGGAGGCCCCGGCCACGATCCGCTCCCAGGCGCTCTCCGGGCTGTCGATCCCGCCGACGCCGATCAGCGGCAGGGCGGGGCCGGCGGTGGCCCGCAGGCGCCGCAGCACCTCCAGGGCACGGTGGCGCAGCGGCCTGCCGCTCAGACCGCCGGCCTCCTCGCCCAGGCAGCGGCCGCTGGCCGCCAGGCGGCGCTCGCCCAGGCCCAGCCGGTCCTGGCTGGTGTTCACGGCGATCACCCCCGCCAGCCCCTCCTCGTAGGCCAGCCGCGCGATCGCATCGATGGCGTCGTCCTCCAGATCCGGGGCGATCTTCACCAGCAGCGGCGGGCAGGCCGGCAGCCGCCGCAGCCGCTCCACCAGGCGCCGCAGCTGGCTTTCCTCCTGCAGTTCCCGCAGTCCCGGGGTGTTGGGGGAGCTGACGTTGATCACCGCGTAGTCCGCCAGGGGAGCCAGGGTCTCCAGCGAGGAGGCGTAGTCGTCGGGGGCCAGATCCAGGGGCGTGAGCTTCGATTTGCCCAGGTTGAGCCCGATCACGGCGGGGCGCTGCCCCGGGGGGGGCAGGGTCTGCCGTTCCAGGGTGCGGCGCATGGCCCGGGCCCCCTCGTTGTTGAACCCCATGCGGTTGAGCGCGGCCCGCTCCTCCGCCAGCCGGAACAGCCGTGGTTTCGGGTTGCCGGGCTGGGGATGCCAGGTGACCGTGCCCAGCTCGGCGAAGCCGAAGCCGAACAGGTGCCAGAGCGCCGCGGCCACGCCGTTCTTGTCAAAGCCGGCGGCCAGGCCCAGGGGGTTGGCGAAGCGGCAGCCGAACAGCGACTGCTCGAGCTGGGGGGCGCGATGCTGCAGCTCCGCGCCCAGCCCCGCCAGCACGCCGCTGACCACGGGCCAGCGCCGCCGCAGGGAGGCCTGGCCCAGGGCCGTGAGGCTCAGCTGGCTCAGCTGTTCGGCGTCGGCGCCGTCGTCCTGCTCCAGCAGCGGCCCGATGAAGCGTCGGTAGAGCGCGCCTGTGCCGGTCGAGGCGCGGCCGGCTGGCGCAGGGGGGTCAGGCACCGGGCTCATCCTGCGGATCCTGGTATCCTCCCGCGCCGCGTTCCAGCCGCCAGCGTCCCTCCGCCAGTGGCAGCACCTGCCAGTCCCGCCAGGTCCAGGCGCTGCGCCGCGGTTCGAGGCTGCGCAGCGGCAGTTCCACCAGCTGAGCCAGCTCCACCAGGCTGAGGCTGTAGCCGCCGCGGGCCAGCCGATCCGCCAGTTCCAGGCGGCTCAGCAGGGAGGTCAGGCCCGCGGGGGCGACGTCCTCCGGGGGGGATTCCTGGCCGCTGGAGAGAGCCTCAAGCGGGGGGGCATCCTGGCCGCTGCCGGAGCTGCGCCTGCCCCGGCCGCCCCCGGTCGTCGCTGCGGCCGACCCGCCTCCGGCGTCGCGGCGAAGCCCCGCGCTGGAGCCGCTCGAACTCCCGCTGCCGGACGCTCCGGCGGAGTCAGGCAGGAGCGAGGTCTCGCGATGGGCCGAGCCAGAGTCGGAAGCCGCGGCTCCTGGGGCAGCCCCGGCAAGCGCTGCAGTTCCGGCCTGCGCCAGGGTCGGGGGACGGCCGAGGGAGAAGGCCACGGCGATGGCGTCGCAGCGGTCGTTGTCGGGATCGCCGCTGTGGCCCCGCACATGCACCAGCCGCAGCCCCGCCAGCCGGGCCTGATCGAGCTGTTCCCACAGGTCCTGGTTGAGCACCGGGCCGCCGGAGGCGGTGCGCCAGCCCTTGCGCTTCCAGCCGGGCATCCAGCGCTGCAGACCATCGATCAGATAGCGGCTGTCGGTGCGGATCACCAGCTCCGGATGGCGCGGCAGCGAGCGCAGCGCCTGCAGCAGCGCCAGGGCCGCCGTCAGCTCCATGCGGTTGTTGGTCGTGGCGGGATCGGCGCCGCCCAGCTCCTGAACCCGGCCGTCCTCGTAGCGCAGCAGGGCGCCCCAGCCCCCTGGTCCCGGGTTGCCGCGGCAGGCCCCGTCACAGGCTGCGGCCACCACCCGGACCGGCTCATCGCCCATCGCCTTCCCCTTGTCGGACTCGGTTGAATGGGTCCCCATCGCTGACTCCCCGGGAGTCAAGCTGCCGTGAACCTGAAGCGAACCTACCTGGCGCTGGCGGGGATCGCCCTGGCCGGATCAAGCGCGCCCTTTGTTCTACCGCCGCTGGCAAGCTCCGCGGCCCTGTTCGAGAGCCGGCCCCTCGATGCCTCCCGCTTCGCGGTCCTGGCCCGCCCGGTGGGGGCGGCCGACTGGAATCTGCTGGTGCTCGAGCAGATCCAGACCCGGCCCCTGTGCTGGCAGCCCCGCGCCGATGGCCTGATCGATCCGACGCTCAACCGCTTCGACTTCACCGGCATCTGCAGCCGCTATCTGGACAGCAACGGCTACTCCCTGCGCATCGCTGATCAGGACGTGGCCAATGACTACCGGCTGAGGCTGCAGCAGATCGGCCAGGAGCTGCAGCTGCAGGCCTCCTCCCCGGACCAACCGGAGCTGCTGGTGGTCGGCAGGGCCACCGTGCCCCTGCGCGACCGGGACGCCTTCGTGGCGATCCAGCTGGAGCCCGGCTGGGAGCTGCAGCGACGCGCCTTCGGCGGCCAGACCCTCAGCCACATCTATTTCGCCAACACCACCCCCCTCGACCAGCTGATCGCCCGCAGCTCCGGTCGCGGCGCTCCCCGGGACTCCGGCCCGGCCTTGAGCCGCCTGGAGCGGGCCACCGCTCCCTGGAGCGCCGGGGTGATCCAGCCCCGCCGTCAGGTCCAGGCCCAGCCCCCGGTCCAGTCCATCCCCCTGGCGCAGCCCGGTCGCACGATCGCCCTGCAGGTGATCCCGTTCCGCGAGTGAGCGCTCGGGGGCGTGGCCAGTTGGCCGGCCGGTCGCCTGGACCTGTCCGATCCCAGCCGCACCCCTTAACGTACCGGCGTGTGAGGAGTGCGAAGCGCCCTTCCGGGGTCGAAACGAGGACAGACTCCCGGAAACGCTTCTCACGAAAGCCCTGCCTTTGGCGGGGCTTTTTTTTGTCCGGGTGTGGGTGGCGCTCCGGCCGGCAGCGGCGGCCGCACCAGCGTCGCCGGCCCCTGCGGGGACCGGCCAGGCACAGCAGGTGGACCGCCCGGCAGGCCATGCAGGCCGCAGGCTCCAGGGGGTCATCATCCCGGCCACCCGGATCGCGGAGCGCCAGCCGCATCGGCTGAGAGCGAGGGGAGGTCCACCAACAGAAAAGCCGGCCCCCGCGGGGACCGGCCCGGTGCAGCAGGGGGACCGCCAGGGCGGTCCCGCGGGGATCACTTGATGGTGACCTTGCCGCCGGCTTCTTCGATGGCCTTCTTGAGGGCCTCGGCGTCGGCCTTGTTGACGCCTTCCTTGACCGCCTTGGGAGCGGCTTCGACCAGGGCCTTGGCTTCGCCCAGACCGAGGCCGGTGGCCTCGCGGACGGCCTTGAGCACCTTGATCTTGGCGGCGGCGTCGAAGCTGTCGAGGATGACGTCGAATTCGGTCTGCTCCTCGGCGGCCTCGGCGGCAGCGGCAGGGGCAGCGGCCATGACGACGCCGGCGGAGGCGGCGGCGGAGACGCCGAAGGCCTCTTCGATCTGCTTGACGAGCTCAGAGGCTTCCAGCAGCGAGAGGGTCTTCAGTTGATCGAGGATCTTGTCGGTGGTAGCGGACATGGTTTGGGATGCAGCAACAGATCGGGAGTGGACGGCGCTGACGGGCTGCTCGGCGGGAGCGGACGGACTGGAGCGCGATCGATGGGGGCGATCGCTACAGCGGTGCGGACGTCCCGCTGGGGCTTGCGGCAGCGGCTTGCAGGCAGATGACAGGGGCGCTGCACCGGCGCGGATGGACCGCGGCGGCGGCGGCGACTCCCTTCAGCTGTCGCCGGATTCGGCGTGCTGACGCAGGGCCCGGGCGAGGCCGGACGGAACTTCGTTGATGCCGATCGCCAGCTTGGTGGCCACGCCGTTGATCGCACCGGCGATCTGGGCCATGAGCACCTCCTTGGACGGCAGATCCCCGATGGCCTTGATGTCGTTCTGGCTGAGGAGTTTGCCTTCGAAAAGGCCCCCCTTCGTTTCCGACTTCTTGCAGTCCTTCTGGAAGGCCTGCACGGCCTTGACGGCACCGCCCACGTCGCCCTTGGCGAGCACGAAGGCGTTGGTTCCCGTCAGCAGGGATTCGAGTTCCGACCAGGCGCTGTTGCCCTCGATGGCCCGGCGCATCAAGGTGTTCTTGGTCACCTTGCAGATGCCGTTGGTGGCCTGGAGACGGGTCCGGAGGTCGGACATCTCCTTGATGGTCAGTCCCCGGTAGTCGAGGACCAGCGCCAGTTCGGCTTCGCCGAGGAGCCCCTTGAGCTCGTCGACGATCTGTTGCTTGTCCTCCAGCGTGCGGCCCATGGGTTTGTGGAACGGATCAGGGAACAAGCCAGGACCGCGGCCGGAGACCAGACATCAGCGGAAGGCGCAGGGCCTGCCGGAGGGTGCTGGGGCGAGGCCGCTGCTCGTTCCGATCATTCCTGGGCAGAGGTGGCCCGGAGGATGGGAAAAGATTCGCGTTCACCTCGGCAGGGCTTACAGCTGGCTCTCCCTGGCACGAAGTCCAGGAAGGCAGCAGACCTGCTGTCTCGGGTCGGGCGCGTGCCCTTGCTCTGGCCGAAGCCAGTCTGAAATCTTACAGGTTGGTGGAGTGAGGCCTCGCCGGGGCCGGTTCCCACAGGGTCGGCAGCTCCTGGCGCAGCAGGGCCCGCCAGCGTTCGTAGCCGGCCTGATTGAGGTGCAGGCCGTCGCGGCTGTATCCGCGGCGCAGACCGCTGCCATCGGAGAGCACGGCGTCGACGTCCAGGTAGTCGCCGGCCGGGGTGAGGCCGCGCAGCAGCTGGTTGAGGCGGCGCACCCGCTCCACCATTGCGGCGCCGCAGGCGCTCGGCTCGCAGGCCAGGGTGGACTGGACCACCACCCGGGATCCCCCCCGCTCGCGCAGCTGACGGCGGATCCGGTCGATGCGGGCCGCCGCATCCCGGGGCTCCGCCCCCCGCAGCAGATCGTTGATGCCCAGCATCAGCAGCACGGTGTGGGGCCGGCGGGCTTGGATCGACTCCAGCCGCGCCAGCACGTCGAGCGTGGTGTTGCCGGGAATGCCCTCGTTGACGAGGGGCACCCCCGCAAACCAGGTCCGCCAGTTGCCCTCCGCGGTGATCGAGTCGCCCACGAAGCTCACCCGCGTGCTGCGGGAGTGGAGCGGCAAGGTGGGAGGCGCGAGAGACGGGGCTGCACGGCCAGGGCCATCGCCCGACCCCGGCCGCAGCGAAGTCTGAGCCGGGAACTTCGGCACTGCCGGTCCAAGCGCGGCGCAGCCTGGGAGAAGCAGCACGGCCATCCCCCAGAGCAGCGGAGCTCTCCAGCTGTGAGCGGGGGATGGACGATGGATGGTCATCCCCCGGAACCGATCAGGACTCCTGCTTGATGTCCTGCAGGGCCGAGAAGTCGACCTCAACGGAGGGACCCATCGTCGAGGTCACGTAGAGGCTGCGCCAGTAGCGGCCTTTGGCACCGCTGGGCTTGTTGCGGTCGATGGTGTCCTGCAGGGCCTTGAGGTTCTCCAGCAGTTTCTCGGCGCTGAAGCTGGCCTTGCCGAAGCGCACGTGCACGATGCCGGTGCGGTCGGCGCGGAACTCCAGCTTGCCGGCCTTGAAGTCGGAGATGGCGCCGGCCAGGTCGGTGGTGACGGTACCGGCCTTCGGGTTCGGCATCAGGCCGCGGGGACCGAGCACCCGGCCGAGCTTGGCCACCTTGGGCATCATGTCCGGCGTGGCGATCAGCAGATCGAAGTCGATCGCTCCGCCCACAATGGTTTCCACGAGATCGTCATCCCCGGCCAGGTCGGCGCCGGCCGCCTTGGCTTCAGCTACCTTCTCGCCGCGGGCGATGACCGCGATGCGCACGGTCTGGCCGGTGCCATGGGGCAGGGCCACCGTGGTGCGCAGCTGCTGATCGGTGTACTTGGGGTCGATGCCGAGGCGGACATGGGCCTCGATCGTTTCGTCGAAGCGGGCGTTGGCGTTGCCCTTGACCAGTTCGATCGCCTCGAGGGGCAGGTAGGTGCGGTCCTCGACCTTGGCGTGGAGGGCCGTCAGGCGCTTGGAGAGTTTCGGCATGGTGAGAAGGGGTGCAGACGACCGGAACGGTCTCCCCCGTGAGGTGGATGGGGTGGCGGCGGAGCCGACGCGGTGATGGGGACGGGCGGCGCTCAGCGCGCCGGTCCGGCTCAGTCGCGGACGGCGACGCCCATGTTGCGGGCGGTGCCTTCGATGATGCGCATCGCCGATTCGACGCTGCTGCAGTTGAGATCCGGCAGCTTGGTCTTGGCGATCTCCTCGAGCTGGCTGCGGCTGATCGCACCCACCGCTCCCTTGGAGGAGGTGGCGGCACCCTTTTCGATGCCGGCCGCTTTGGAGATCAGCACCGAGGCGGGCGGGGTCTTGGTGATGAAGGTGAAGCTGCGGTCTTCAAAGACCGAGATCTCCAC
>JAYKJA010000035.1:0-7895 GCA_035285905.1 Synechococcaceae cyanobacterium | reverse complement strand
TGACCTGATTCACTGAGAAGGTCAACAGGACCCAGTCTTCTGGGGAGATTCGTGCTCTTCGGCGGCCTCTGCGGCGCGCGTCTGTCGCAGGGCCACTTGTTTTCTCCGTCATTCACTGACGGCCTAGAGGGCCCCGGCGGTTTACATTGAGGTGAAACGTTCATGCTGCCGATGTCAATGGAAGAATCCAGTGACGCGGAGTCTTCCCCGGCGCCATCCCCCCCCACCAACTTCCGAACCTGGCATGCATCTGGTGGCCATCGGGGCCTCGGCTGGGGGCCTTGAGGCTCTGCAGGCCCTGCTGGGCAGCCTCTCCTCCGGGGGCACCGTAGCCTATGTGGTGGCCCAGCACCTCTCGCCCGACCGCGGCAGCCTGATGGTCGAACTGCTGGCGCGGGTCACGGAGCTGCAGGTGGTCGAGGCGGTCGACGGGGCGGTACTGCTGCCGGACACGGTCAGCATCTGCCCCCCTAACCACGACATCAGCGTGGAGGGGAACCGGGTGCGGCTGGTGGCGCCCCAACCCCGCTTCGGCCCCAGCCCCAGCATCGACAGTCTGTTCGAGTCGATCGCCGAGCAATGGAACGGCCACGGGGCCGCCGTGGTGCTCTCGGGCACCGGCTCCGACGGGGCCCGCGGCCTGCGGTCCGTGCGGGCCGCCGGTGGACTCACCATCGCCCAGACCCCCGAGAGCGCCCGGTTTGCCGCCATGCCCTCCGCCGCCGTCGCCATGGGTGGGGCCGACCTCATTCTCGAGCCGGCCGCCATCGGCCGTCACCTCACGGGCCTGATGGGCACGAGCGGCGACTGGGTCGAGCTGAACGTTCCCGATCCCAGGGGCCTCAACGTCTCCAGTGCCCTGGAGCTGCTGCTGCACAACAGCGGCATTGATTTCAGCCAGTACAAGGCGTCCACCCTGCAGCGTCAGCTGGTGCGGCGTATGGCGATCCGCCAGATGGACAGCATCGAGGAGTACCTGCGCTTGCTGAAGGCCGACAGCAAGGAGGTCTCGGCCCTGGTCCACAACCTGCTGGTCACGGTGACCTCCTTCTTCCGCGACCCGGAGTCATTCGCGGTCCTCGGCGAGCTCCTGCAGGCCTACCTCTCCCAGCGCACCCGCAAGGACCGCCTGCGGGTGTGGGTGCCCGGCTGCGCCACCGGCGAGGAGGTGTATTCCATCGGGATGCTGATCAGCGAGGTGCTCGGCCACCCCCAGGACCTGACCCATCATCTCAAGATCTTCGGCACCGACCTCGATGAGGACAGCCTGGCCGTGGCGCGCCGGGCCACCTATCCCGCCGCCTCCGGCCTGGCGATCCCGGAAGCGCTGCGGGAACGCTTCCTGGTGCCGTTCAACGGCGAGGTCCAGATCTGCGAGGCCCTGCGCAACTGCGTGGTCTTCGCCCGTCACAACGTGGCGGTGGACCCACCGTTCCCGCGTCTGGACCTGATCTCCAGCCGCAACACCCTCATCTACGTCACCCAGCCCCTGCAGGATCGGGTGCTGGCCCAGTTCCGTTTCGGCCTGCTGCCCTCGGGCCTGCTGTTCCTCGGCCGCACCGAATCCCTGGGTCACCGCACCGAGGGCTTCGAGGTGGCCAGCGCCGATCACCGCATCTTCCATCGCACCGCGGGACACCAGTTCGCCCGCTGCACCGCGGCCGTGCAGCCCACCCAGCGCCCACCGACCCTGTTCAGCCCGGTCGGGCGGATCTCGATCCTGCGGGAGACCGTGGTCGAGGAGCATGTCGCCACCCTCGAAGCGCTGGTCCGCAGCACCTCTCCCCCCTGCGTGATCCTCGATGAAAACCACGGGCTGGTGGAGGTGATCGGCGATGTCAGTCCCTTCTGCCGTCTCCCCGAGGGCCGGATCTCCACCGCCGCCACGTCCTTCCTGCTCCCGGATCTGCAGGCCGAGGCCCGCGCCCTGCTGCTGATCGTGCGGGCCGATGGCCAGCCGGCCCGCAGCCGGCTGCTGCACCTGCCGGACTTCGCCATTCAGCTGCGGCTGGAGGCCCGGCCGCTCAACGTCAACGAGCGGGTGCTGACCCTGCTGAGCTTCCTCCAGGAACCTCCCGACGACGCCGTGCCGCTCCCTGGGGATGCGCCGCTGATCCGCGACCCTGAATTCGACCAGCAGATCGCCCGACTGGAGAAGGAGCTGCTCACCAGCCACGACACCCTGCGCCGCTCCATGGCGGATCTGGAGGAGGCCAACGAGGAACTGGAGGCCTCGGCCGAGGAACTGCAGGCCTCCTCGGAGGAGCTGCAGGCCACCAACGAGGAACTGGCCACCCTCAACCAGGAGCTGCGGGCCAGAAGCACCGAGCTGCAGCTGCTCAGCACCGATCTGGAGAACATCCAGAACTCCCTCAACCAGGGCATGGTCATCGTCGACCGGGAGCTGTGCATCACCCGGTTCACGCCCCTGGCGGTGCGGGTGTTCGCCCTGGTGGACGACGACATCGGCCGGCCCCTGCTGGGCATCCCCACCACGGTGCCCCTGCCGGGACTGCGCTCGGCCCTGTCGGAGGTGGAGGCGGCGCCCCCCGGCGCAACATCGAGGCGGTCCACGAGGACATCGCCTACCTGGTCCAGGTGCTGCCCTACCAGGAACGGGAGGGGCAGCGGCTCGGCGCGATCATCATCCTCACCGACGTGTCGGAACTGCTGGCCCTGCGCCAGGCCGCCGAGGACTCCCTCGATTCCCTCTCCAGCCTCACCGATGCCCTCGAGGAGGCGGTCTGGAAGCGGGACGCCGGCCTGCACCGGCTGCTCCATGCCAGCCAGCGCATCCTGCCCCTGACGGGCTGGAGCCCGGCCTAGCTGTTCGCCCAGCCGCAGCTGCCCGACGACGCCATCCATCCCGAGGACCGGGATCGGGTCTGGGCCAGCCGTGACCCGGCTCAGGGGGGCTGGTCGGTGCAGTACCGGATCATCCGCCGCGATGGCGAGCAGCGCTGGGTGACGGAGAACGCCAACGTGCTGACCGTGGAGACCGACCGCTATGTGGTCGGCACGCTGTCGGACATCACCCAGCAGCGCCAGGCCCAGGAGCATGGCCGCGATCTCTCGCTCCTGTTCGAGACCCTGATCCGAAGTCCCAGCTTCTCTGTCGCGGTGTTCGACGGCAACCAGCGGGAGGTGATGGTCAACGCCAGCCTGTGCCGCCGGATCGGCTTCGAGCGCGACAGCCTGGTGGGGTCACCGGCCTCCCTGTTCTGCCAGCTGCCGGAGGCGGCCATGGCCTCCGGGCGCCCCGACGCGCCCGCCGATGGGCCGCTGTTCGTGAGTGAGGCCTTCGCCCTGCGCCATCGGGATGGCCGCACCCTGCAGACCACGGCCGAGCTCTGGTCGCTGCCATCGACGATGGGAACCGGCTCGCTGCTGATGGTGCTGCCCACGCCTCAATCCTGAGCGGGCCGCAGCAGGGCCCGCTGCGTTCAGCCCGCTTTCAGATCTTCACCACCGCTTTCAGGATCGTGCAGCCAGCCCAGGATGATGCAGAGTCGCAGGCCAACTGCAGGGCTCACGATGTCGTTGATGCTCAGAACCCAACGCAATCGCGTTATGAGTGAGGAAGTAACACCGAGGCCCCCATGATCAGCCACGCCACCCCAGGTCCCTTCCTCCGGCCGGTGCGGGTCACGATCACCATCCCTTACAACGCCTATCAGGCTCTGGTGGAGCGCAGCAACACCCAGGGCCGCTCCCTCTCCAACCTCGCGGCTTACCTGCTGGAAAGTTCGCTGCAGGCGATCGAGCCCCGGGAGATACCGACCCATCGCGCCGCGACGGGAGATGGCTACCAGCATCGACGCTGAACGCCGTGGTGCTGGCTACCTCTGCCGGGATTCCCTCAGCAGGACTGACGGCTTGACATGAAAGCGCTGCTGAAAATCCACACTGAATAATCCTAGGGAGCGGTAGCCGCATTCCGTGGCGATCCTTCCGACGGTATCGCCCACTTTGGGGTTCTCCAGCCGGCTCCGTGCCAGGTCAAGACGTTGACTCTTGATCCACTGGGTCGCCGTACAACCGAGCCGCTCGGCGAAGGCGTACTGCAAGGCCCGGCGTGAGTAGTGACTTCGGGACTCCAACTCCGTGAGAGTGAGCGGCTTATCCAGATTTGACTTGATGTAGTCGATCAGTTCATCGAAGGAATCCCGGCCCTGCCTCTGGCGCAGAAGCAGTCGATCCAGCGCCTTCGGCTCCAGCAGATCGGGCAGCAGCATGACCGCCATCAGTCGATAGACATGGTCATCCAGTTGAAGGGCATCGACGAGTGCCTGGCCGTAGGTGGAGAGCTGTCCGGCCGTCGCGATGGTCTGGCGTAGTGCGGCATGCAAGGAATGGTCCGGGGAACCGTCCAGCAGGTTCCAGCTGCGGGACGCTGACAAACGCTCGCGCCAGCCGCTCGGCTCTTCCAGATAGCCACCCATGGACAGGGCTGCCTGCAGCAAGCGATCCCGGGAGAGGCCGAAGGCCACCCAGGATGAGAGTGAGGTTTCCATCGTGCATGGGGCATCGGCCATCAGCAGACAATGGCCGGGAGCACAATGCCAAGTGAAGGAACCTTGCCGTAATCGCTGTTCGCCGCCGTAGCCGAACACCATGAGGTGGACCCTGCGCTTGCTGAACCGCAGACGCATGGGCCGTGCGATCAAGGCGGTGGCCAGCAGGCCACCAATCGGAAGATTGGCACCAGAGAACCACCAGGATGGGGAGGGCTCCAGGGGGACCAACTCCAGCAGGGGCAACGTCTCCCCCAACAGGGCGGCGCAGTGAGAGTGATCAAAGCTCGGCTGTGGCTCATGCAGCAGCGGATTGGAGAAACGAGAGAGCTCCAATCGCCAAGAACCTGATGCAGGCTGCTGATGAATCATTCGAACTGCTGGACAGGCCTGATCCTGTCCCCATTGATGAAGGTCCGCTTGTGGACTTCAGGCCATTCCATCGACCGGGCCATCAACCGAATGTGTCTCCTTCTTCAAGATTAGATCAACATGATGGCTGAAGGCGCATCGTTGCTCATGACGGACAGGATGCGATATTAAACTCCATGCAGCGCATCATTGGGATGGCACGGAGTTGCAGAGAGTTGTCACTGGAGTGACAGAATTCTGTTACTGAGGTTGGTGCATCGGCAGCGCATTGCCGCTGCAGGGATGGATTGAGGGATAACATTGTCCAGCCATGAACAGTATCCAGCCATGATGGTTCCGGCGCCGGGAGATGACATCCTTGATCCCGACAACTCAGCGGATGGTGGTGATGCCTCTGCACCGGATTCTCAACATGGTGGGCAGCCCAATGAGATAAGCACAGATACCCAGAACAAGGTGCTGCACATTGTCGGCATCGGTGCATCAGCCGGTGGGCTGGAGGCCCTGGAGGCCCTGCTTGGCAGCCTCCCTCCCGATGCCAGGCCGGCGTTCGTGGTGGCTCAGCATCTCTCCCCGGATCGCCGCAGCCTGCTGGTCGAGCTGATGTCCCGCTGCACCCCCCTGCAGGTGAGACAGGCAGTCGACGGTACCGTCCTGCTGCCAGGGACCGTGAGCATCGGACCGCCGAACCACGACATCCGCGTCGACCGGGAGCGTCTGTTGGTGAGCGGGCACGAGCCGCGATTCGGGCCGAGTCCCAGCATTGACCGCCTGTTCGACTCGATCGCCGAACACTGGGGCGAGCATGGCGTGGCGGTGGTGCTCTCCGGTACGGGGTCCGACGGTGCCCGCGGCCTTGTGGCCGTCAAGGCGGCCGGAGGGCTCACCATGGCCCAGACCCCTGACAGTGCCCGATTCGCTGGCATGCCCACCGCCGCCATCACCCTGGGGGGAGCCGAACTGGTGCTCGAGCCCGCCGCCATCGGCCGGCGCCTCGGAGAGCTGTTACCTCCCTCCAGCCGGGACCCTGCAGACGGTGCCCTGGGTGAGAACGCCGACCCAGTCAACGTGTTCAGCTTTCTGTCACGACTGAGGCACCTCACCGGCATCGACTTCTCGCAGTACAAGGCCACCACCGTGCGCCGCCAGCTGCAGCGACGCATGATGATCTGCCAGAAACACAGCATCGAGGAGTACCTGAAGCTCCTCGAAACTGACAGCCGCGAATCCCTCGCCCTCGTCAAGAACCTGCTGGTCTCGGTCACCGCTTTCTTCCGTGATCCGGCGATGTTCGCCGCGCTGGCTGAGAAGCTCGCCCACTACGTCAATGAATGGCCCGGACGGTATCGGCTTCGCGTGTGGGTGCCGGGCTGCGCCACCGGGGAGGAGGCCTACTCCCTGGGCATGCTGATCAGCGAGGTGCTCGGCCACCCGAAGAATCTGGCCGACCACCTCAAGATCTTCGCCACCGATCTCGACGAGGAGAGCCTGGCGGTGGCACGTCGGGCTACCTACCCCGCCGTGGACGCCGAGGCCATCCCGGAGGGACTCCGGAACCGCTTCGTCAGCTTCCTTGACGGCGAACTGACGATCAATGAGTCACTGCGCCGCTGCCTGGTCTTCGCCCGTCACAACATTGCCGAGGATCCCCCCCTCCCGCGACTGGATCTGATCTCCTGCCGCAACACACTCATTTATTTCAATCCCCCGTTGCAGCGGCGAACCCTGGTGATGTTGCACACCGGCCTGGTGCCGGGAGGGCTGCTGTTTCTGGGGCCTTCGGAATCTCCCAGTGTCAACGCCGCCGGCTTCACCGCCCTCGACGGCGCCAATAACATCTACCAGCGCACGTCCGAACCCCAGCCCGTCGTTATCGCCTCGGGGGCCTTTTCCGACCTTTCAGCGCCGTCCGTGCCCGGTCAGGCCGCCAGACCAGCAGTGCCGCCGGACAGCCTGCCCGAGGAGCACACCGCCACCCTGGAAGCGCTGGTGCGCAGCAGCTGTCCCCCCTGCGTGGTCGTCGATGAGAACCACGAACTGGTGGAGGTGATCGGAGAGGTGGCGCCCTACTGCCGGCTACCCGAGGGCAGAATTTCGACCGCGGCCACCGCGTTCCTGCTGCCGGAACTGCAGACGGAGGCCCGGGCCCTGGTGCTGCTGGTGCGGGCCGAGGGACAGCCCGTGCGCAGCCGGCCGCTCCTGCTGAAGGAGTCTGGACTTCTGTTGCGTCTGGAGGCCCGCCCCCTGAGGGTGCGCGACCGTCAGTTCACCGTGCTCAGCTTTCTGCCGGAGCGCGAAGCCCCGGAGGAGCACGCTGGCAGCGACGATGTCCGGGAGCGTGACACCGACTTCGAGCAGGAGATCTCCCGAATGGAGAGTGATCTGCTCAGCAGCCAGGAGTCGCAGCGCAGCTCCATGGCCCAGCTTGAAGCGGCAAACCAGGAACTGGAGGCTTCGGCGGAGGAGCTGCAGGCCTTCTCCGAGGAGCTGCAGTCGACCAACGAGGAGTTACAGGCCAGCAACCAGGAGCTGGTGAGTCTCAACCATCAGCTGCGCATCCGCAGCGAGCAGCTGCAGGCCTTCACCTCCGACCTGGAAAACATCCAGAACTCCCTGACCCAGGGGATGGTGATCGTGGACAAGGCCGCCAACGTCAATCGCTACACACCGCTGGCGGTGCGTGTCTTCGGCCTGGTGGAGGCCGACATCGGCAGGCCCCTGCTGGGCTGTCCCACCACCATCCCGCTGCCGGGGCTGAAAGAGGCCCTGCGGGAGGTGCTCTCCGGCTCGCCACGACGGGTGATCGAAGCCCTGAACGAGGAGGCGGCCTACCTGGTGCAGGTGCTCCCCTACCGGGAACAGGACGGCCAACAGCGCGGGGCGATCATCTCGCTCACCGACGTCTCCGAACTCCGGGAGATGCGCCAGGCCGCCGAAGCCAGCCTGGGGGACTTCGCCAGCCTCACCGACACCTTGGATCAGGCCGTCTGGAAACGGGACATCAGCCTG
>JAYKJA010000034.1:0-38557 GCA_035285905.1 Synechococcaceae cyanobacterium | reverse complement strand
TCCCGGACTGCTGGGCCAGAGCCAGACCTGGACTCAATCCCCCGATCAGCAGGGCTGACAGAACCAGCGTCGGCCGGCGCCAGCGGGACCTGGCAGTGCCGGAATGCCTGGGGGGGCGGCGGCTGGCGCAGGGTTGATCGGACACGGGAGCAGGCGGACCGGCGCACCACCATACCTGGTGTCACCAGAATTCTGAGCGCCAGCGAGATGGCCCTAAGATCTGTGGCCCTTCTCTTTGCAGACCACGTGACCACAGCTGGCGCGCCCCCGGAAAAACCCCAGGGAGTTCTCGGCGGCGATGCGCCACAGCCGGCTCTGCTGGCGGAACGGCCGAGCCGTCCGCGTGGTCCCGATGCCAGTCCCCTGATGTCCTCCCCGGATGAGGACAGGGGAGCGGGGCTTGCCGGTCTCGTGCGCACGATCAAGCGGCGTCAGGGCATCTTCCTGTTCACGTTCGTCCTCGTCAGTGGCGCCCTGGCCGTGGACACCCTGCG
The DNA here is from genome assembly GCA_035285905.1 of Synechococcaceae cyanobacterium. Lineage (GTDB taxonomy): Bacteria > Cyanobacteriota > Cyanobacteriia > PCC-6307 > Cyanobiaceae > Cyanobium. The sequence continues at coordinate 38,063 of JAYKJA010000034.1, read as the reverse complement.
CCAGCGGATCTTCTCTCCGGTGTATGAGGGAGGGTTCCAGATGCAGATCAGCAATCCCTTTGAGAGCGGCACACGATCCACCTCCGGCGGCTCCAGCGGATCGGTGGAGGAGATCGCCAACAGCACCTACCAGAGCGACGTCCCCAGTCTGGTCGTGCTGCTGCGCAGCCCGCTGCTGATCAGGCCCCTCGCGCTCAAGCAGGGCGTGTCCATGGGTGAGGTCATGTCCAATCTCACGATCGGCCTGGCCGCGGAGGACGTCAAGAACGTTCTCAACGTCAATCTGCGCTGGCGCGACCCCAACAAAGGCCGACAGATTCTCACCCAGCTCTCTCAGGAGTACACAAAGTTCTCGCTGACCGAGCGTCAGGCCGCTCTCGATTCCGGAGTGCGTTTCCTCGACAAGCAGGCTCCCGACCTGCTGCGTCGCGTTGAGACGCTTCAGGCTGAACTGCGCGTGTTCCGCGAGCGCAACAGTTTCCTCGAACCCGCTGCCCAGGGTTCGGCGATCCAGTCCTCCCGTGATGGGCTGGTGGCCAGCCTCCGGGAGCTCCAGCTCCAGCAGGCCAACATTCAGAGCCAGATCGCCTCCGTGAAGGCGGGTCGCCTGCGCATGGATCCCAGCGGAGCCCCCAGCGCCGATCGCCTGCTCGGACCCACCAGCCTGGCCACGGCACCCCGCCGTGACACCCCCGGCGGCGCCGAGGGAGGGGGGCCCAGCACCTCCGCCACCAAGACTCCGAACGATCAACTGTTCCAGCTGGAGCAGGAACTCGCCACTGCGAAGGCCACCTACCGCGAGGATTCTCCGATCGTCCAGTCGCTCAAGGCCCGTCGCGACAGCCTGCTGCCGATCGTGCAGCGCCAGTACCTCGATTCGCTGATGGCCCAGTTGCTGGCCAACGCGGCCCAGCAGGATGAGCTCAACCGGCAGATCCTGCTGCTCAACGACAACTTCCGCACCAGTCCGCGCAAGATCAAGGAGTTCGAGGATCTTCAGCAGCGCCTCAGCGTCGCCCGCGATAACTATTCCTCGTACATCAGGGCACGCGAGCGCTTCCGTCTGGAGATGGCTCGCTCCACCACTCCCTGGCAGATCATCGCCCCGGCGGAATTCAATGATGTGCCGGTCGAGCCCAACATTCAGCGCAATCTGCTGCGGGCCCTGCTGATCGGTCTGGTCGCTGCCCTGGCCGCCGCCGTGCTGCGGGAGCGCACCGACCACGTCTTCCACACCCCGATGGAAGTGGAGCGGGAACTGCAGCTGCCGGTACTGGGACTGATTCCCTACCTGCCGCTCGATCCCAGTGTTGACATCTCGACCAGCATCTCGAAGATGTCGGCGAGCGAGCGCTTTGCGATCAAGGAATCCCTGCGCAGCCTGTTCACCACCTTCCGGCTGTTGCGCGCCGATCGCAACATCCGGCTCGTCGGCGTCACCTCCTCCACCCAGGGCGAAGGAAAATCCACAGCCGTGACGGTGTTCGCCCGTACCCTGGCCGACCTTGGCATGAAGGTGCTGATCGTTGACGCGGACATGCGCCTGCCGATGCAGAACCGCTACCTCGGGGTGGACCAGGGCGAAGGCCTGTCCACCATGTTGGCGGACCCGGCGATCAAGCCCGATCGCTTGATCCAGCCGATTCAGGACAATCTTGATGTGATCGCCGCGGGCCCCAAGCCCCCGGATCCTGCCCGCCTGCTCAACTCCTCCCGCTGTGCGGAGGTGGTTGAGGAAATCCGAGCTCTCCCCGGCTATGACATCGTCATCTTTGACGCACCCCCCTGTCTGATGCTGGCGGACCCGATTCTGCTGGGTGAAAAACTGGACGGCATTCTGTTCCTCGTCGGCCTTGGCAAGGTGAGCCGCGATCTGGCACCCCAGGCCGCCAGGCGGATCAAGGCCACGGGTGTGGATGTTCTCGGTCTGATCTGTAACCAGGTCAACTTCCCCAGCAGGCTCAATGACTACGGCTATGAATATGGCTACTACTATCACTACAGCTACGCAGGCTCCTACGGAAAGAGCCGTTACGGTGGCTATGGCACCTACGGCACCGGTCTGAAGACCTTCGTGCGCCGATACCGCGATTCCTACATGGGTAATCGCTACAGCGATTCCTACATGACCCGCGGCGCCGCCGCCCAGTCTCGCTCCCGTGAGCTGCCTCCCGGCCCAGCTGGCCAGCCTCCCAGCGCTCAGCAGCCGGATGCCGCCCCCCGCAGCTACGGACCACCCCCGGATTCCGCCCGCGGCAGTTCCGGACCCCTGGGCTGGCTGCGCGATCGCCTGCCCGGAGGCTCCCGACGTCGTCGTTGAGGCGAGGTGAGTGGGCTGGTGTTCAGGTTTCTGCCGGCTGCTCGCCCCTGTTGATCCATCCGCCTGTTCTCTCGAGACCTCCGCCTGAACCGCGGGGGCTCAAGGGAGCAGGCATGGTTCAGTCGACGATCAAAAAGATGCGCTGTCGAATGGGCGCCGATGGGCCGTGGAGCCGGCTCTGGAATCTGATCAGTCCGCGCTCCTGAGCTGGCGCAGCACCTGATCCAGCACCTCGAGATGATCGTAGATCGGGGTGGCCGTCGGATGGCAGCGGCGCACCCAGTCCAGGGATTCGAAGATGTCGATCTGGCGGCGGCGGGAGGTGAGGGCCACGGCCATCAAGGCCGATCGCTCGCGGCCAGCCAGGCAATGCAGGTAGGTGGGGCTGTTCTCCTCCAGCAGCTCCTCCGCCGAGTGGATCGCCTCGATCAGGCGCTGCGGTTCCAGCGGTTCCTGCTCCCTGTGGTCGGGCAGGGAAATGCCCGCACAACGCCAGCTCGGAGGTGCAGCCGGATAGATCTCCTCCTCGGCGTAGCAGCAGCTGAAGCGTCTGCTGAAGCCGGCCTGCTCCAGCTGCTGCCAGTGCTCCTCACAGCGTGGCATCGGGCCGATCGCCAGCTGGTTGTTGAGGATCCAGCTGTACACCAGCGGCATCGGGCCCGCTGGCCGGGATGGAGATGGTTCTGAGGGCTGGCCTGACAGGTGGCGGCGCAGCAGACGACGGATCGGCATGGCTCAGCCCGGGCCCGCGCTGGTGGCCTCTGGGGTTGTCCCAGCGGGGGTGCGGCGGGCCTGCGAATGGAACACGGGGGCCAGGGCGTTGAGCAGACGCTTCCAGCTGCCGGCATCCGGCAGGGGGCTCGAGCTCCGGGCTCCCCTCAGGCCGATCAGCACGCAGGAGTAGCCCGTGGAAGGTGTCAGCCCGAACACCTCCCGCAGCCGGCTGGCACGGGGGGCGGGGTTGTTGCTCAGCAGGGTCTCCATCTGGACGTGGGTCAGCGCAAATCCCGGTTGGCCGGTCGGCAGGGGCATCAGACAGGTCAGGCGTGCCTGACGGCCTTCGTTGCGTCCGACCGCCCCGTCCACCGGGGTGGAAACCTGCTGGCGCTGTTTGAGCGGCAGGGTCGGCTGGGCTCGGGCCAGAAAGGCAGCATTCAGGTTTGAGCGTTCGCGGCTGCTGGATCGCATCAGCCTGAGTTCGTCTCCATTGGCCAGTCTCCAGGCCAGCAGCGGCGAGGAGGCCAGGTCGTAGGTGCGGGTTGCCGGCTTGTCGGGCAATGGGGTCGCGGCGATCCCCGCGGTGCTCAGGGCTGTGCTGATGGCGCCTCGGTCCAGCGGCGCAGCGCTGGGCCAGCGGGGCCAGATCAGGGCCTTGACGGTCACGGCCACGGCGATGATGGCCAGGCCTCCATACCAGCGGACAAGCAGTGGGTGGGAATGGGTCATCTAGCTGAGGTCGCTCGATTCCTGGGGTTGGAGAGGAGGCAGTTCACGCTCAAGCAGGGTCAGATAAAGCCATCCGAACACGAACACCGCCACACCGGAGAACACCAGTGAGCCAGCATCCTCATGGAAGAACTTGAACATCGGGCTGGTCTTGCCATTGCCCGCTGTGGTGCACAACGCCAGGATCGCGATGCGGATCGAATTACAGAGCAAACCGATCGTCGGTGCCGAGAGGAAAAGCACCAAACGGCTGACATTGGAACGGACGGGGAAGGCCAGCAGAAAGATCACCGCCACACACAGAATCTGCGACATCATGTCGAGTCCGTTGCAGGCACCCAGCACCTCCACGCCACCATTGACCAGGGTGATGTTGCGTTCCATCACCTCATTGGGATAGCCCAGAATGCTGATCCAGAAGCCTGCCATGCGGGCCGTGATCAGGCTGATCGGTTTCTCCGGCAGCACCCGCATCAGCAGGGCGAACGCCGGAAGCATCATCAGGGAGAGCAGCGGATCGCGGAAGCGGGCCAGTCCGCCTGGTCTGACGCAAAGCAGTGCCAGGGCCACTCCGGCCACGGGAGCCAGGGCAAACAGAATGCCCTCCCAGTGCAGCACCACGGCCGTGCGCGCCATCACCAGGATCAGCAGCACCGTGCCCAGCAGCAGACTCAGCAGGCTCGGGCTCGGTTCGAGCGTCTCGAGCTGGTCCTCCATGCAGATGAGGGCCCCACCCCACACCAGCAGGGCGAAGACGGTGTTGTTGGCGTTCTGGCTCGTGTGGAAGACGGCCAGATTCTGGGTGGCCACCACGGCTGCGATCAGCAGCCAGAGGTTCCGAGGCGTGGCCGGGGGGATCCGGCCGGGCTGCTCCAGCAGCCATGGCACCAGACGATGACGCCAGGCCAGGCATCGCTGCAGCCAGGGTGCTGAAAGGTTCATGGCGTGGGCAGGGGGATGGCGCCGTCGTGGAGGGGTTGAGCGTAGGTCTTGTGGTCGAGCGGCAGGTGGCGGGCCAGCACCTCGGCGTAGGCCTGGACCGCCAGCTCAGGGGTGGCCGTGCTCAGCAGATACCGGCGTCCGGCCTTGCCCAGGTCTTCGCAGAGCACAGGGTCGGCGGCCAGCTGCACAATCCACTCCGCCAGCGCCTCATGCTCGCCGCTGGCGAAGCAGCGGCCGCAGCCGGCCCTCGCCACCTCCCGGCGCAGGTAGGAGCGATCCGAGCAGATCACCGCCAGCGGAGCACCGGCGGCGAGATGGCCGTAGAGCTTGCAGGGCGCCACCTGGCCTTCGGCCTCGGCCAGCAGGCTGATCACCGCCAGGTCCGCAGCGGCCAGCATCTGCGGCAGGGCATCGGCATCCTGATAGGGAAGAAAACGCACATTGCGGATGCCGCTCTGCTTCACCCTGGCCTGCAGTTCACGGTTCCTGGGACCCGAACCCACCAGCAGAAAGCGGATGCGGGGATGGTCCCGCAGCACGGCGGCGGCATCGATCAGGGTGAACAGATCGTGGCAGCGGCCCTGGTTGCCGGAATAAAGCACCGTGAACGTGTCCTGCAGGTCATAGCGCTGCACGAACCAGTTCGAGTGGCGCGGCATGGGGCGGATCTGATGCGGGTCCGCCCAGTTGGGGATCACGCTGATCGGGGTGGACACCGAGGGGTAATGCTGCCGCAGGCGTTCCTGCATCGTGTCGCTGAGCACGATCAGCTCCTGGGCGGAGGCGAAGGTCCGGGTGTGCAGCCAGGTCCACAGACGCACCAGAGGATGGCTCTCGGGCACCACATCCAGGGATACGGCGATATCGGGATACAGGTCGTAGATCAGGACGATGTAGGGAGCCCGGGTGATCAGATGGGTCAGCCATCCCACCACCGGCAGATAGGCGGGCTCGGTCGTGAACAGCAGCAGGTCGCCACGGCGGGCCTGGCGCAGCAGTCGCAGCACCGTGCGCAGGCAGAACAGCAGGCTGTTGACGACGCGGCCACGGATGCGGTCCGGCCAGAAACGGGAGACGGAGGTGCGGCGGATGCAGCGGTTGTGCTGAAACTCGATCCTCTCCGCCCGGTCAGCGTGATAGGCGTAGCCCGGCTGGCCGCTCAGCACCAGGATCTGCAGCCCCCGCTCCGACAGCCGGCGTGAGAGGTCATCGACGAACTGACCGGTCGCTGCGAAATCGGGGGGGAAGAACTGCGAGACCACCGTCAACCGGGCCAGGCGGCTGCGCTCCCGGCGCCATCGCAGGCGTTGGGGGAGGATCTCCAGTCCCAGCTGCCTGACCAAGCCCCCCGGCATCCAATCCATCAGTCGTTACAGGTGGGCGATGCTAAGGCGGTCCTGCCTGCAGGAAGCGCAGCGGGGATCGGTGCTCACACCGGCTGAGCGGCGGCTTGCCGTCGGATCACCGTGTCCTCCAGCACCAGCAGGTCCATGCGGGTGCGCAGGAAGCAGTCCAGGGCCTGGCGGGGTACGGCCACGATGGGCTCATTTTCGTTGAAGGAGGTGTTGAGCACCATCGGGACCCCCGTCTGCGCCTGGAAGGCCCGGATCAGCCGGTAGTAGCGGCCGTTGGCCTCCTCGCTCACCGTCTGCAGCCGGCCGCTGCCATCGACGTGGGTCACGGCCGGGATCCGGGGGCGCTTGTCGGCGCGGATCGGATACACCTGCATCATGAACGGCACATCCCCATCCAGCTCGAACCATTCGGCCACCGCCTCGCGCAGCACCGAGGGCGCGAACGGGCGGAAGGACTCGCGCCGTTTGATCTTGAGGTTGAGGATGTCCTTCATGTCCGCCCGGCGGGGATCCCCCAGGATCGAGCGGTGGCCGAGAGCCCGCGGTCCCCATTCCATCCGCCCCTCGAACCATCCCACCACCTGGCCCGCCGCGATCGCCGCGGCCACCTGCTCGCACAGCTGGGCGTCGGGCAGCTCCTCGACCTGGCATCCGGCCTGCTGCAGCGCCTGCTGCACCTCCGCTTCCGCCAGCAGCTGGTGGATCTGCTCCGGGCTGGCGGCGCAGCCCAGGTAGGCGCTGGTCATCGTGCTGCCCCGGCGGCCGCCGCCGCGATGCCACACCTCCAGGGCCGCTCCGATGGCGCCGCCGGCATCGCCCGCCGCCGCCTGCACCCACACCTGCCGGAACGGCGTGGCCAGGGTGACCTTGCCGTTGGCCACCGAGTTGGCCCCGCAACCGCCGGCGATGCAGAGGCGATCGCTGGGATGCAGCCGGTGCAGGGCCTGGAGCAGATGGAAGAAGGCCTCCTCATACATGGCCTGGCAGGACCGGGCGATGTCGCGATGGCGCTGCTCCAGCGGATCCTGCGGCTGCCGCGCCGGTCCCAGCAGGCTTTCCAGCGCCTCCGACCAGTGGGCCCCCACCTCGGGCATGCCATCGCTCCACTGATGCGGCAGGCGCTGGGTGGCGTGACGGAAATAGCGCAGGTCGAGGCGGAAGCGGCCATCGGGCTGCAGGCGCACCAGCTGGCGCATCGCCTCCAGATGGGTGGGGCTGCCGTAGGGAGCCAGTCCCATCACCTTGTATTCATCCCCGTAGTGGGGAAAACCCAGGAACTGGGTGATGGCGGTATAGAAGGCCCCCAGGGAATGGGGGAAGTGCACCTGGCCGTCGAGGCTCAGGCTGCTGCCGCTGCCCAGGCCCCAGGCGCTGCTGGCGAAATCCCCGAAGCCGTCGACCGACACCACCGCCGCCTCCTCGAACGGAGACGCATAGAAGGCGGAGGCCAGGTGGGCCCGGTGATGCTCGATGAAATGCAGCTCCGCCCGCAGCCTCTGCTCGGGAAACACCTGCTGCAGCTGAGCTCCCAGCCCGGAGCGCTCGCGCTTGTTGCGCCACTTCTGCCAGAGGAAGCGGGGATCGGGGCGGTGGGCCAGCGTGTAGGCCAGCTTGCGCCAGCGATGGGCCGACGGCAGGGCGTTGATCGCCACATGCTCCAGCTCCGCCGCTGAGACCCCCGCGTCGTGCAGACACCAGCGGATTGCCTGGCTGGGGAATCCGGCCCAGTGCTTGATCCGCCGGAAGCGTTCCTCCTCGGCCGCGGCCACCACCGTGCCGTCACGCACCAGCGCCGCCGCCGCATCCGCATGGAAGGCGTTGATGCCGAGGATCAGGGCCATGGTGTACGTCCAGGGCGATGGCGGGCCACCATGATGCTGCCCCGCCGGCGCTTCTCCGCTTCAGCCCCCCAGATCGATGCCGATCTGACGACGCAGCCAGTGCTGCAGCACCATCAGGCTCCAGCGGCGGTACCAGGGCCCCAGATCCAGTCCGGCCGGCGTGGGTGGCAGGCGGAGCTCCAGGGGCTGGTCGGGATCGTCGAGCCACTGTTGGAAGGGGAAGCGGAAGCCCTGCTTGGGACGGCGCAGATACCACTCCGGCAACTCCGGCACCGCCTGCCGCAGCAGCGCCTTGCCGCCGGCCAGGCGCCAGCGGGCCGGAATGACAGCCAGCCGGCGTTGCAGGTGGGCATCGACCAGGGGCAGCCGCAGCTCCAGTCCCGCCGCCATCGCCAGCACGTCGCTGTCCGGCAGCAGCTGCTGGCGCAGGTAGTGGCGGCCCTCCAGCCAGGCCACCGCCTCGCGAGGCTCCAGTCCCGCCGGGGGCTCCAATCCATCCGCCTGCGCCGCGGCCAGCGCCTGCCCGTCCGCCAGACCCCATCGCTGCAGCAGGGCCGCGATCTCGGCGGGGGCGAAATGGCCGCGGAAGCAGCGGTAGGCCGCATTCAGGCTGGGCTGGTGCTGCAGCCAGGCCGCCAGTCGCTGGCTGCGGGCGCGCTGCCCGCGCGGCAGGGCCACCAGGCGGCGCCCCAGCCATGGTCCCAGCGGCCCGCAGCGGCGACGCCAGCGCAGCAGCCGCGGCACCGTGGCAAAGCTCGGGTAACCGCCGAACAGCTCATCGCCACCCAGGCCGCTCAGCGCCACCTTGAGCCCATGGGCCGTCACCAGCCGCGAGACGCACCAGGTGTTGAAGCCGTCGTTGGAGGGTTGATCCAGCGAGTCGAGGAAGTCCGGCAACCAGGCGCGGGCCTGCTCCACATCCAGGGGCAGCGGCGTGTGCTCGGCGCCGTGATGGGCGGCGATCGCCGCCGCCGCCGCCGATTCGTCATGGTCGCCGACATCGCCGCGGAAGCCGATGGTGAAGGTGCGCAGTCCCGGTGGGGCCAGGGCCAGCAGGGCGCCCGAATCCAGGCCTCCACTCAGGAACAGCCCCACCGGCACATCGCTGACCAGATGGGCCTGCAGGGATTCCTCCAGGGCCTGCCTGGCCAGCCGGGCCGAGGCCCCGGCGTCGAGTCCGGGATCCGGTTCCAGCGGCTGGGATTCCGGCAGGGGCCCCCAGGGTCGCTCCTGCAGTTCTCCCTGCTGCCACTCCAGCAGATGGCCGGCCCGCAGGCGGCTGACCTGTTGCACCAGCGTGGTGGGTTCCGGCACCGATCCGGTCGCCAGGAAGGCGGCCAGGGACGCCGTGTCGAGCCGGCGCGGGATGGCCCCCCAGGCCAGCAGCGCCCTCAGCTCGGAGGCGAAGGCCAGCTCCCCGTGGGGCCCCTGCCAGAAGTAGAGCGGTTTGATGCCGTGGGGATCGCGGGCCAGCAGGGCGCTGCGCCCCTGGCTGTCGTAGAGGCAGAAGGCGAACATGCCCCGCAGCCGGGACAGTCCGGCGCTGCCGTGCCGCACCAGCCAGGCGAGCAGCACCTCGCTGTCGCCGCTGCCGCGGAAACGCTCTCCCCGGGCCTCCAGGTCCGCCCGCAGCTCGCGGTGGTTGTAGATCTCTCCGTTGAACACCAGCAGCCAGCGTCCGCAGCGGGATCGCATCGGCTGCTGGCCCGCTTCGCTGAGGTCGAGGATCGCCAGGCGGCGATGCACCAGCACCGCCTGCTCGGACTGCCAGCAGCCCGCTCCATCCGGGCCGCGGTGGGCCAGGGCGGGATCCAGGGCCAGGCGGAAACGCTCCGCCGCTGCGGCGGTGAGGACCCCCGGCGGGGCCAGCAGGCCGGCCAGACCGCACATCGCTCAGGCCTCCGGCAGCGTCGACCCCGCCAGGCTGGCGGCGTGATCGGCCTCGAGCAGCAGCAGCGCCAGCAGCAGTTCGGCGTAGACCCGCTGGAAGGCGTAGTACCAGCCGCGCCAGCCATCGAGCAGCCCGCCCTTGATCAGCAGGCAATAGGGCAGGGCCAGCAGGGGCATCAGCAGGGTGCGGCGGCGCAGGCGATCGAAGCGGCTGAGCTGCGCCAGGGGGGTGTCGCGCAGCTTGCGGGCTTCCTGGCCCAGGTAGCGGCGCTGGGACTGCAGCCAGCGGTCCAGGCTCTTGCGGTCGTCATGCAGGATCTCCGCCGGGAAGGGATCCACCTGGCCGGGCAGCCGCACACGGTGGGAATGGCCGTCATCCTCATAGTGGGCCCGGGGGAGACGGTAGAGGCAGACCCGGGGCGGCAGCAGCGTGCCGCGCAGCGGCCGGCCGGCGATGCAGTAACGCAACGGCACCCGGTAGCCCGCCACCGCTGCCGGCGGATCGAAGCGGCGTAGCTCGGCCAGGAAGGCCGTGCTGAGCACGTAGTCGGCATCGAGGCTGAGCACCCAGGGCGTGGTGATCCGGGCCAGGCCGAAGTTGCACTGGCCGGCGAAGCTGTCGAACGGTCGCTGCAGCACCTCCACCTGGGGATGGGCGGCGGCGAGGCGCAGGGTGCCATCGCGGCTGCCGGAATCGATCAGCAGGATGCGGTGGGCCCAGGTCAGGCGGGAGAGCACCCTGGCGATGTTGGCCTCCTCATCGCAGCAGAGGATCATCGGCGTGATCAACGCTCCCACCTCGGCGGGGATGGCAGCGGCAGCGGAGGTGGACGGGGAGGACAAGGGCCGGGGGCCGCTGGCGGGAAGCGGCGGCAGGAGGGTCAGCGCAGTTTTGACGGCGACGCCGGGTCGGTCAGCAACCCGGTGTAGATCCGCCGCAGCTCGGTGGCGATGGCCGGCCAGGCGTAGCGGCGGTTCGCCAGGTCCCGCGCTGCGGCACGGTACGGCGTCGGGGAGCTGCGCAGGGCAGCCGCCAGGGTGCGGGCCAGGGCTTCGGGCTCCGAGGCGCAGATCAGGCCGGCTCCGGCGGCGGCCACTTCGGCGGCGATGCCCACCTCGGGCGAAAGAATCACCGGGGTGCCGGCGGCGAGAGCTTCGGCGGCGGCGATGGCGAAGTTCTCCGCCGCGGAGGGCAGCACGAACCAGCCGCTGGACTGCAGCAGCGCCCGCTTGGCCTCACCGGAGACGAAGCCGACCCAGTCGCAGCGCTGCGCCAGCCCCAGGCGGGTCGCCAGGGCCTGCAGCCCGGCCACGTACTCGGGATCGCCCGACCCCGCCACGCTGAGCCGCCAGGGGAGGGAGGGCTCCCGCCGCTGCAGCAGCGCCAGGGCCTCCAGCAGCACCTCCAGCCGCTTCTTGGGGTGGAGACGGGAAAGGAACAGCAGGTGTCCCGGATCGGCGGGGCCCGCGGCCGGTGGTTGCGGCGGCACCCCGAGCGGCAGGACGCGGATGCGGGAGGTCAGGGCGAGGTGGCCCAGATCCTCCGCCTCCAGCGGCGAGGTGGCCTGCAGCAGCGAGGCCGCCCGGATGTTGGCGTTCTCGATCGCCGCCAGGAACAGGCGTTTGCGCCAGGGGCTGCGCTGCAGGCTCCAGCGCTGCAGCTGGCCGATCGGGCGCAGCAGGTAGGGGTGCCGCTGGCGGCGGGCCACGGCCATGCCCCAGGTGCTGGGCCAGGAGAACAGGGCGTGCACGTGCAGCAGGTCCCACTCGCGCAGGTGCTGCTGCAGCCAGGTTCCGAGCGCCGGTGCGACGGCGAACTCCCGCAGGGGCGGCAGCGGTGGGCTCCAGCGAGGGAACAGCAGCACCGGCACGCCCCTGTGTTCGATCCAGCGTCCGACGGGCAGATCGAGGCGGCCGGGACCATCGTCATCGGTGCTGACGATGGCGGCGTCGACCCCGTCCTGCCGCAGAGCCGTCACCATCGCGAGCACGGCGGCAGAGGGCCCGCCGCGGCAGGGGGCGATCGAGGGGATCAGGTGCAGCACCCGGAGCGGGCGAGCACCTGCCGTGGCAGCGGCACCGGCGGCTGCACCCGGAAGGGGTGGATCGGACAAGGTCAGGCGGGGTCCTGATGGGGCAGGCTGAGGCGGGCGAGCTCGGCCTGTTCCGCGGCCTCCAGACGGCGTTGTTCTGTGGAGGCGATCACCGAGGGAACTCCGAGAACGAAGCCGCCGCACAATCCCAGGATCAGCAGCACGAAGGGATCGCTGTACACCTGACTGGCAACGATGAACACCGGCACATTGGCGGCCAGGAAGGCGATCAGGCCGATGTTGAGCAGGGCGTAGTCGGGGTAGCGGATCAGACGGCCGTTGAGGATGCGGAAATAGTGACGAACAAGCGTGAAGCCAAGCATCCCCACAATGCCCAGGCCCAGTAACCCGAGCTCGAGCACGATCTTGCCCAATCCCCCTTCTCCGGCTCCGCCGATGTAGGCGCCGGTGACCTTGAGCCCCAGGGACTGGTTGCCACCCTGGTTGGCCGCTCCCACCCCAAGACCTCCGAGGCCAGCCTTGTCGATGGCCGAGCGGATCGTGCCGACGCCGAGCTCATTGAAGCGATCATTGATGTCACCCCAGACGGTGCCGCCACGACGCAGAAAGGCTCCGAAAGTGTTGCCCTGCAGGGTGTCGTCTCCACCGCCGATCAGGAACATGCCGATGAGGATCACTGCGATGCCGAGGCCGGCGATGAAGTTGTCCCGACTGGTGCGACCGGCTTTCCAGGAGATCATGACGCCATAGATGGCCACAAAACCGATCACCAGACTGATCACCTTGCGGCGACCGGTCATCACGCTGACGCCCAGCAGCATGGTGGCCAACAGGGCCGAAATGGCGATCCACTCAGTGCGCCGGGTGGTGATGCCCAGGATCAGGGTGAAGCAGGAGGCGGCTCCCAGGTGCCAGGCCGCGATCTCGCTGCTGCGCCAGAGGCCCACGTGGCCCTGGATGGCCATGCCGAGCTCGTCGAAGTGGATGAACACGCCCTTGCCCACCTCCTTGAATATTGGGTTGCTGTATCCCCAGAAGGACATGGCCACTGTGATTGAGAACAAGATGGCCATCAGGATGTAGAGCTTCATCAGCTTCGGAACGTCCTGGGGCCGTTGCGAGAACTGGAAGCCAAGCCAGAGGGCGAGAATCGGGGCTGCGTAGAAGCCCAGTCCCACGCCGGTGAGGGTCAGGGAGCCGTAGCGGGCGAAGGAGTTGAAGCACTGAATGATCACCAATCCCACGAAGATCGGGAATAGATCCACAAGAGTTCGATTGCCGCTCACCATCTGCTTGAGCTGCAGGCTGCCGCGGGCAAGGTAGGCGCTGATGACCGTAATCACTGCGGCAATCAGCACGAGGCCCACGTAGAGACCTGGCTGATCTGGGGTGATCTTGCGCAGCGGGTCCTGTGCAAATCCAACAAAGATCGTGTACAGGAGCGATGATCGCCAGTCGCCGCTCAGCAGCAGCAGCAGCAGGCCGAGGCCCATCAGAATCAGCAGAAGGCTTGGCATGGCTTCAGGATTGGGCGGTGTCGCTGCAGACCGTCATGCACAGTGCCGAGCGCACGGCCATCACCGTCTGGTCAGGGGAAAATGCGGTCAGGACCCTGGTGTGAGCCTCGCGGCCCATGCGCTGACTGGCCAGGGGATCGGCTGCCAGTTCTGCCATGGCCGCCGCCAGGGACTGCACATCGCCGCAGGGATAGCTCAGGCCGGTGATTCCAGGCTGAATCAGATCCTCGGCGCAGCCGGCTCGGTCACTGACGATGGCGGGGAGTTCGCAGGCCATCGCCTCATTCACGACCAGGCCCCAGGTTTCACCGGCATCAGACGGTAGCACCAGAGCATCGGAGGCGATATAGGCCGCCGGCAGCTCGCCCTGGTTGAGAAAACCGGCGAACCGCACCGGCAGATCCAGCTGTTCCGCCTCCCGGCGCAGGCTGTCCTCCAGCTCACCGCTGCCGACGATCAGCAGGCACGCCGCCGCCGGATCGGGCCGTTGCTGCAGCAGGTGCAGGGCGGCGAGCAGATCCCGGGGCCGCTTCTTGGGCTGCAGCTTGCCGCAGAACAGGAAACAGAAGCTCCCGGGTGGCACATCCCAGCGCTCACGCAGGGCCTGCCGTTGCGGGCGGAACCGCTGGGCCAGGGCGGCGAAGCGCCCATTGTCCACGCCGTAGGGGGCCGCCAGCACCCGCGCGGCGGGTATGCCGTTGGCCCGCAGGAAGCGGGCGTTGGCGCTGCCGATCGCCAGTCCGTAGGCCACTGGCGCCAGCAGCCAGCGGTGCAGCCTCCGCACCGGCCAGGAACGCCGTCGCCGATCGTTGGCCTCCATGCGCAGCAGGATCGGCAGGCGCTGCAGCCGCGCCGCCACGATCAGCTGCATCAGGCCGAGGCAGTGCCAGCCGGTGATCAGCAGGGCATCGGGTCGGCCGCCGTCGGGCCAGGCCAGTTCCCGGCCGGGTCGCCGCAGCCATAACCCCAGGAAGCGTCCCAGATCGCCGTCGCCGGCGCAGCTGCGGGCCTGCCGCCAGCGGTAACCGTCCAGCAGGGGCAGGTCCCACTGGAACGGTCGCTGGAAGCCGCTGCCCTGGCGTTCGGCATCCGGCAGGCTGAGGAACAGCACCTGGCACTCGGCGTCCGCCTCGGCGGCCAGCCGGCGGAACAGGGGCACCTGGTACTGGATCGGATGACTGGTGGCGACCAGCAGCCGCAGCGGTCGCCGCGGCAGCAGGGCCGGACCCCGCAGGGCCAGACGCAGGGCCCACAGCCAGCCCCGGGTCTCGGCCACCAGGGTCAGGGGGATCCACCAGGGATGGCGCAGGTGGTGGCGGCTGCGCACCGATCCCAGCAGGTCGCCCACGGATTGCCCCAGGGCCGCCAGCGGCGACCGGGTGCGCCAGAGAAAGTAGTACCGGCCCACGGCATGGTCGGGCCGCAGGGTGGTGAGGTGGTGGCCATAGCTGCGGGTGCCGCCGCCGCTGACCTTGAGGTGGTGAATCAGGGCCGTGGGTGCGTAGCGGATGCGGTGGCCGGCGCGGCGCCAGCGGAACGCGAACTCCGCTTCGAAGCGGTAGGCGACCCGGACAAAATGGCGATCGAACCCCCCGAGATCCAGGGCCAGCCTGCGATCCAGCGAGACGTTCCCCCCCATGAACTCCTCCAGTTCGCGCTCCCCGGCGCTGTTGAACCGGAACGGGGCGTCGTCGGCGTCGAGGTGCCCCTGATGCCAGGGCTGCAGCACCCGGCCGGCGATCATCGCGCCGGGGTGCCGCACCGCCGCCTCGCGATGGGCCTGCAACAGCCCCGCATCGGGGAGGATGTCGTCATCGAGGAACAGCACCCTGTCGCTGCGGGCCTCCAGCAGCGCCAGGTTCATCGCGGCGGTGATCGAGGGGCGGGGCAGGCGCAGCCAGCGGATCCGTCCCTGCCCCTGCCACAGCTCGAGCTGCCGCTGACACTCCGGGGCGTGGTTCGCGGTCTGGTCGATCACCAGCAGCTCGTCGGCCGGCGGCGCGAGGGCCAGCAGCGCGGAGACCGTGTCGATCAGGACCTGATCCCGGCCGTAGCTGGGGATCGCCACCGCCAGCGAGGGCTGCCCCGCGGAGGCCGTCATGCCTCCAGCCAGGCGAACAGCTCACGGTTGTCGCGCACCCAGCGGATCAGGTGGCGGACCCCCTCCTCCACGCCGATGGCGGGCTGCCAGCCCAGCGCCCGCTTGGCCTTGTCCAGGGAGCAGACGAAGGCCGGCTGATCACCGGGGCGGGCTGCGGCCCGCAGGGGCTGCAGCTGCACCCCGAGCTCCTCATCGAGGAAGCGCAGCAGCTCCCGGAGACAGAGCGTGTTGGCGGGCCCGCCGCCGATGTTGAAGGCCTGGCCGCTGATCGCCTGCCGCTGCTGCCAGGCCGCCTCATAGGCCAGGACCAGATCGCGCACATCGAGCACGTCGCGGGTCTGCCAGCCGTCGCCATAGAGCGTGATCGTCCTGCCCAGCAGGGCGGCGATGCTGAACCAGGCCACCCAGCCCTGATCCTCGATGCCGAACTGACGGGTGCCGTAGATGCAGGACTGGCGGAAGCTGCAGGTCTGCAGGCCGTAGATGCGGGCGTAGTCGATGGTGTATTGGTCGGCCACCCCCTTGGAGCAGCCGTAGGGGGAGTGGAAATCCAGCGGCTGGGTCTCCGGGATTCCCCCCGGCAGATCCTGGAAGCGCCAGCCGCTGGGACCGAGGCTCACCGGCACGGACTCCAGGCCGCCGTAGACCTTGTTGGTGGAGGCATTGAGCACGAAGGCCTCCGCAGCCTCCAGCCGCACCGCCTCCAGCAGATTGAAGGTGCCGAGGGCGTTGATCTCGAAGTCCTCGCGGGGGTTGGTGTAGGAGGTGGTGACGGCCACCTGCCCCGCCAGATGGAGCACCATCTGCGGCCGTGTGCGACGCATCACGGCCTGCATGGCGGCGGCATCACGCACGTCCTCCCGCTCGAAACCGATGGCCGGGTGCTGGGCCAGCAGCCAGCTGAGGTTCTGATCCGTGCCGCGTCGGGAGAGGTTGTCCAGCACGCTCACCTCCCAGCCGCGGGAGGCGAAGTGGGACGCGGCATTGACACCGATGAATCCGGCGCCGCCGGTGATCAGGATGGAGGGCATCAGGGGCGGATCGGGAAGGAGTGCCGGCGGCAGGCCGGCGACGGCTCAGGGCAACCGGGCGAGCTTGAGGCGAGCTCGCCAGTGCAGGGGATTGTGCTCCAGACAGGTCTGCAGATAGCGCCGGGCCAGGTCCGGATGGGATGACATCAGGCAGGAGCCGATGAAATAGTTGCCCTCCGCCAGCCGTCGGGCGTGGGGGGCCGTGCTCCGGCGGCAGTGCTCGGCCAGGCGCTCGGCCCTGCGCAGCCAGGGACGTTCGGAGCGGTCGTGCCGCCGTGCGTCGGTGGCGGCCACGATCAGCCGGCGGTAGCGCTCCTGTTCCCGGCGGCGGCTGCCGCTGATCGATCCCGCGGCGATGCCGGCCTGGTAGAGCACTTCAGGCACCACCAGGTGGGGGCCCTGCTCGACCAGGCGGCTCCACAGGTCGAGGTCCTGGGCGTAGTAGAACATCGGCCTGTAACCGCCGACCTGGATGTAGGCGCTGCGGCGCATCAGCACGGAGCCGTGAAAGGCCGGCCCGGTCAGTCCGTCCTGCAGGCGCTCCTGGGGGACAGCCCGGATCTCGAGGGTGATGTCCTGCTCCACTGTGCAGCGGGCATGGGTGGAGCAGAGGCTGGCCTCGGGATTCGCTTCCAGGCAGGCCAGCTGCTTGGCCAGCCGTCCCGGCAGGGAGCGATCACCGGCATCCTGACGGGCGAGGTAGCGCCCGCGGGCTGCGGCGCAGCCATGGATCAGCGCGGCGGTCAGGCCCCGGGGCGGTTGCGCCAGCGGCCGCAGCCGCGGTTCCCGGGCCGCCAGCTGCTGCAGCAGGGCCAGGGTGCCGTCGCTGGAACCGTCATCGACGACCACCACCTCCAGGCTCACCCCCTGATGGGAGAACAGGGAGGCCAGGGTGGTCTCGAGGCTGTCGATGGCGTTGCGCACCCCGATCACCACCGAGATGTCGGGAGGGGTGGGATCCAGCGTTCTGGGATCAGCTCCGGCCATGGCTCTGTCGTCGGGAGGGACGCCAGCGGTTCAGCCTCTCGCTCCAGATGGATGCGCGGCGCCAGCCCACCGCCTGGGCCAGCAGGCCGAACAGCCTGAGATCCCCCTGCAGTCTGGGGTCGCAACGGGCAGCCTGGGAGGCCAGGTCATGGAGGCTTGCGGCCTGGTCCGGCAGGCCGGCCTGGGCGCACTGACGGCAGAGCAGGAAGGAATAGCGGGCGAATTCGCGCATCTCCGGCAGGTCATGGGAGAGGCCTGCCGCCAGGGCGGAGCGGTAGATCGACCAGCGGGCCAGGGCCCGGTGCGCGAGCTTGCGTGGCTGGGAGGACCCGTCGTGGCTGAGATGCTGCTCTTGCGGATCGCGGCGGGTGAGGGAGACGCTCTCGGGAAGCCAGATCAGTCGTGCGCCCGTCGCCGCGAGACGGGCTTCGTATTCCCAGTCCTCCTCGTTGATCCAGGGTTTCCAGGGGCCGAGGCCGTGCAGGGCGCTGTGGCGATAGAGGGGGGTGTGGGTGGACCACCAGCGTTCCACCAGCAGCAGGGGGAACAGCTGGGAGCGGGGCTGGCCGGTGCCCTTGAGCGGTTCGGGGTGCAGCACGGGAGTGTCCCCGAGGTCCTGCTGATGGCTGATGCCGTAGCAGACCTGGCAATCCGGGTTCTCAAGCAAGAGGGCGATCTGGCGCTCGAACTTGCTGGACAGCAACAGGTCATCGCTGTCGAGAAACTGGATGTATTCACCGCGAGCCTCGGCCAGGGCCCGCTGCCTGGCGACGCCCGGCCCGGCATTGTCCTGATGCAGCACCCGGATGAGTTGGGGGTGCTCGGCCGCCAGTCCCTCGGCGACGGCAGCCGTGGTGTCCGTGGAGCCGTCGTTGACGATCAGAATCTCGATCGGACGATGGCTCTGCGCAAGCACGCTCTGCACGGCTTCACGCAACAATCCGGCACGGTTGTAGACCGGAATGATTGTGCTGACGAGGCCGGGGGTATAGGAATGACGAGAGGCCTGGGACTGCTCAGTCACCGGTCCCGATGGCGGATTTCCCGCAGTTCGCGGATGCGCTGTTCGGCCGGAATCTGGAGCCGTTGGCGATAGCGCTCGACATTGGGATTGGCGTGCTGATCCTTGAGGGGTTGGGGTGCATGCCAGAGGTGAAGCAGGGGCTCGTATCCCCAGGTCCATGTTGGACGGGTGAGGCAGCGATCCCAGAACTCATTGTCCTCTCCACCCCAGCCGACGAAACCTTCGTCCATGCCACCGAGTTCAGCGTAGGTGGAGCGCCGGATTGCGAAACTTCCGCCGGCTTCGAGGTTCTGGACAATCTCGGCGGGTCTCAAGTCGCGGAGCGGAATTTCGCGGGCCAGGACGGCCTCGCTGTCCTGGCAGCAAAGGTAAAAAACGAAACGTTTCGGGTTGATGATGTCGTAGCCGCGTGCGAGTCGGGCGAGCAGGCGTTTTCCGTATTCCCGCGGAATCAGCATGTCGTTGTCATGGAGCAGCAGCACGGGAGCCCGGGCGGCCGCCGCGCCGACATTGAAGGCGTGGGCGCGGTTGTAGGCCGCCTGTGGGTCGCTCAGGGGCGCCGGGATGTGGCGCACCCAGGAGGGCAGCGCCGACCCGATCCGCGACGGCTCATCCTGTTCGACGACCAGGCACTCCAGCGCGATCCCCGTCTGCGCCGCCACACTCTCCAGGGTGGCCAGCAGCAGCGGCAGCCGCTCCAGGCCGCGGTGGCCGATCACGACGCTGAGCTGGGGGGGATCCTCCGCGGCGGCGGGGGGCTGCGGGGCGCGTTCGATCGGGGCGCTGGCCAGGGCCTGACGCCAGACCCTCCGGGCCAGCGAGGACTGGATCCGGGCGGCATGCAGATCCGAGGTGAACGTCCAGCGACAGTCGAAACCCAGGCCATCGGGGGCCGGCTCCAGCTGATCGTGGCGGTTGCGCAGCGCCAGCCAGCCGTGCTCACCGGAGCGCAGGGCGCGCTCGTAGCGCCAGCGATCCTTCAGCCAGACCCCGAGCCATTCACGCATCGGTCTCGAGGCGGGTGGCCTGATGCAGCAGCTGCTCCTCATCGAAGCGGGCCGCATGCACCGCATGGGGCCATTCACTGCCGGGCTGCGTGTGCACGTATCGGCGGCGGAAGAGCCAGCGCATTGTCTCAGCCGGACCAGGGCCGATGCAGCGGTCCAGCCGTCCCATGGCGGCGGCGGGGGGGGCCGCCGCGGGACGCGGCAGGGGGGGCAGCGCGATCGCGGCCTCAATCGCTTCGCACCAGCGCTGGCAGGAGCGGGAGCGGCTGTAGCGGGAGCGCACCAGCGCGGCTCCGGCGCGGCTCAGCCGTTGATGCAGGGCCGGGTCGGCCAGGCGTTGCAGGGCGGCGGCGGCGGCGTCCCCATCGCCGCAGGGGAACGACAGACAGGTCCGCTCGGGAATCAGGGCGGCTTCCAGGCCTCGCCCCAGGTAGTCGCTGCTGACCACCGGCAGACCGGCCGCCATCGCCTCCCAGGCCACGATCGGACCGGTCTCCCAGCTGGAGGTGATCAGCAGGGCATCGTGCTCGGGATACAGCTGATCGAGCAGCCGCTGGCGCGGGACGGTCCCGGCCAGGGTCACGCAGCCCCGGCGCAGCCAGGGGCGCAGGGTCTCCTCCAGGCGCAGGCGTTCCGGTCCGTCTCCGGCCAGCGTCAGCCGGTAGTCCAGTCCGCCGCGATCGAGGGCGGTGAGGATGGGGATCAGGTCGTGCACCCGCTTCTGGGGCTGTTCCAGCCGTCCCACCCAGGCGATCCGCAACGGTGGCACCCGCTTCCCCGCCGCCGGGGGGAAGCCCCTGCGGCCGCGGACCACGCCATAGGGGGCGTAGAGCGAACGGGCGGGCGCCATGCCGGAGAGGGAGCAGGCCAGCCCCTGGCTGAGGCGATTGCTGGCGATCACGGCCGCGATGACATCCGCCTCGGCCGCGAGATCGGCGAAGTAGTCGGGCTCCAGGGCGTGCAGGGTCATCGCCACGGGGGTGCTCCAGCCGGCGTTCCGACGCAGAGCCCTCACGGCTGGATAGAGATCGCCGATGTTGACACCGAGGACCAGATCGGCCGGGTGGGCCAGCAGCAGGCGCATCAGGCAGCGGCGGCGACCCATGGCGCTGCCGCTGGGGTTGGCGAAGCTCAGGCAGGGAATTCCTGGATGGGTCCGCCGATAGGCCGCGGCGTCATGCAGGGCCCCGTCCGGAATCGCCAGCTGCACCCGGTGGCCGAGGGCCTGCAGGTCGGGGATGAGCGTGGACAGCCACTCCTGCACCCCGCCCAGCGGGTAGGCGGAGGGGGCGATGAACAGCAGGCGGCGACGTCTGGCCGGTGACGCGGTCACCCGGAGACCACCACGCGCGAGATGGAGGGGTCGATCGGACCCTCCAGCCCGTCGCGCCGGAAGAGCATGTCGGACTCCATCAGCACGTGGTTGCCGCGGTGCCAGCTGCGCTGGGCCATTAAATGGAAGCCGCGAGCGGTCAGATGATTGAAAACATCACTGACGCGAGGTGCGTTGGTGTATAGCTGCTGCAGGCCGGACTCCACCAGGATGTGATCGACGCGTCCAAGCGTTTCAGCGCAACCTTGCAGCACCTCCATCTCGAAGCCCTGCACATCAATCTTCATCAGATAGATGTCGCCAATCGCCTGTTCATTGCAGAACAGATCGACGGTTGTGAGCGGGGCCTCAATCGTATCGATGGATCCCGTTTGGTAAGCCACGCGATCCCAGGTTTGCTGTTCGGGCGGCAGAAACGAGTTGGAAACCCGCGATTCGCTCAGCACATGGAACGGCAATCGGCCAGGTTTGGCTCCGACGCCGATCGGATGGATGGTCACCCTGGGATCTTGACCATAGAGTTCGCAGGCGCGTTGATAGCTCGCAGGGTAGGGCTCAAACGCATGCACGCGTGCTTCCGGGCACCAGTCCAGCCAGCAGTGGAAGAACCAGCCCGAGTGGGCACCGATATCAAGAATCGTATGGGGGGACCGATAGGGCCCAATCGGCTCGAGAAAGGACCAGTCGGGATGCAAACGTGTTTCCGGCAGGCCCAGGCGTCGCTTCAGAGGCTGCTTCCAGGCTGAGGGCATGAGCCGTCGGATGGGGTCGAGGAGTGCGCTCACGGTTGTTGTACGGGGAGAACGGTGGTGATGGCCGCCGCGAGGTTTGCATAGCGATTGGGAGGCATGATGTACTCTTCGAAACACCGCTTGCAGCCTTCACGCATCGACTTTAATTGACCGCGAATCGTGCTGACGGCTTGGCGAAATTCCTGACTGTCAGACACCATCACGCCGCATCCATAGGTTTCCAGAAACTCAAAGCTGGCCTGACGACTTGCGATCACGGGAACTCCCATGGCAAGAAACATGCAGAGCCGATTGGAGCTGATGCCCATGGCTTGGAACTGTGGAGCGGGATTGTTGTAAATAGCCAATCCCACGTCCATGCCCACTGCGGACTTCCAGGATTCTTCCCAGCTCAGTCGGCGTGATTCAATATGGATGCGTGAGCCCATTCCCAGCTGTCCGAGCAGGAACCGAGAGAGTTCATCGCAGCCCAATGGTTGAATAACGGCATGTAGATTTTGATCGGAACGCAAGCATTCGACGAGCCAGTCAGCACCTGCGGTTAGATTAAAGCCTCCCGATGCCGCCACGACGAATGCGTCCTCTGGAAAGCCCCATTCGCGACGCACCCTGGCCCGTTCTCCCGAGTCCGTGCTCGGAGGCTTGTGGAAGCATCCGGGATACACGATGATTGGGCTGTGCTCGGCGAGGCCTGCATAGTCCCTGAGCAGTGAGATGCGAGAATTGTCATTGACAATGTTGAATCGAGCCAGTCGATTCGTCCAGCGGCAAAGCTTTTTCCAGGTTTCACTGCGGTTACCTGAATAGCTGCCAGACTTGATCTCGTCGGCCAGCACGAAACAGGGGCGGCGATGCAGTGCGGCCAGGACTCCGATCATTGCCAGCGGGTCTTCACTGGTGCCTGAGAAGCAGGCGTATCTTCGCCATTTGAACCGCCAGCTCTGTTTGATCAGCCAGCGCCAGCTGTAGGAGGCTGGCATGGTGCGGACAGCGCCACCGTAGGCGAGGCCAGGGGCTAAGCCAGGTGCATAGACATCAACTTCAAAGCCATTGTTGATTAATGCCGTGATGATGGCTCGATTCGGAGGTGATTCCAGCAGTTCTGGAATCAGCAGGAAGTGGGCTGCTCTCCTCGGCGATTTTGGAGTTGGGACGGCGGCCATCGATTCAGAGTGCTCGGGGTGTGCGTTGGATCAGGAGGTCGTTCGGCAGGTCCAGCGCACCTGCTGCGTAGTCTTCAAGAAATCGTTGGGAGTATTGATCAATAAAATCGCTTGGGAACTCTCGTTTCTGTTTCTGGATGAATGCTGACCCTCCGCCAGGGCTTGGCGTGGATATGGCACGATCATACCAGTTGTGGTAATGAGTAATTGCATTGTCAATCGCATAAAAGTTGCCAAGCCCGTAGCGGAGATAGGCCAACTCGTCGCTCCAGATTGGCGGTCTTGTGTTGTAGTGATAAAGGGGGTTAGGGCTTGGATTAGATGCATAGACTCTCATGGCTTTCCAGCTGAAATTGTGTGCAGCGAGCAGTGCTGGAAGGCCATGGGTCAAGTGATCGCTGGACAGATCAAGCTCCCGTCTCGGTCTGGGCCAGTGCCAGCGCAGCCGTCGACAGCGACGTAAGCGAGACGTGTCAAAGAAGAGGAAGGAACTTTCAGGCTTCCCAATGCCAAATGGACGAGTCATGGGACCGCAGCCAATATCTTCCGGTGACACGAGAGCGATCCCATCAACAAGTTGAGCCCGACAGCGCGAAAGCCAATGAGGATCCAGCAGCACAACATCCGAATGGATCAGCAGGGTTGTTTCTGCCCGAGACAGACGAATGAGCTGATTGATGGCATCTTGCTGGCTGCATTGCTGGACAACGACCTGGGCTCCAAATTTCTTCGCGATCGAAGCTGATCGATCCTCGGACTCATTGTCCACAACGCCAACGGTCAAGCGGACTCCTTGCGTCGTCCGCTGAATGGCTTCCAGACAGGTCGGCAGGAAACGCTCACTATTCCAAGAGGTAATGCCAATAAAAACCTCGTCTTGTGTCATGACTTTAATCCTCTCGACTTGAAGTCAGTGGATGGGTCAAGCCAGTGCGAGGGGAACTGTTGTTGATCTGAAGTGTGGGTTCTGACTGTTGCTGCCAAAGATGGCTGTAGCTTCCATTCAAGGCGAGCAGGGCTTGATGTGTTCCGCGTTCAATGATCCTTCCGGCCTCCATCACGCAGATGACGTCGGCATTGATGATCGTGCTGAGGCGGTGGGCGATCACAAGCACGGTGTGGTTCTGCTCGAACTGCTCAATGGCCGTCTGAACCAGCCGCTCGCTGCGGGAATCGAGAGCACTGGTGGCCTCATCGAGAATGAGCAGATCGGGATTGCGCAGGATGGCCCGGGCCAGGGAGATCCGCTGCCGCTGCCCTCCGCTGAGGCGGTAGCCCCTTTCGCCGATGGCGGTTTCGTACCCGTCAGGCAGACGAGTGATGAAGCCGGCCGCCTGGGCCAGTTCAGCGGCAGCGATGATCTCGGCGCGGGAGGCATGGGGGGTGCCGAAGGCGATGTTCTCGGCCAGGGTGGCGTTGAACAGGAAGGTGTCCTGGCTGACCACACCGAGACGCTGCTGCCAGCTGCTCAGGTCGAGGCTCTCCAGTGGGATGCCATCGATCTCGATCTGGCCCCGGGTCGGCGCGTAGAGCCCCACCAGCAGGTCGGCCAGGCTGCTCTTGCCGGAGCCGCTGGTGCCGACCAGAGCCACAACCTTTCCCTTGGGGATCACCAGGTTGATCTGGTTGACGGCAGGAGGTAGATCAGGCTGGTAGCGCAACTGAACATCGCGGAATCGGATCTCCCGCTCCAGCCCTGCGAATGGGAGCCCTCCGAGGCGGCGGAACTCCTTGTCGTCGGAACGGAGAATGATGTCGATGCGTTCGAGATTGCCGGCGTTGGCCACGAGGGCATTGCTGTTATTGGCGACCATCGAAATGCGGATGTTCAGACGCTGCAGAGCCAGCACGAACGTCACCAGGCTGGGCATCACACCGGTGCTCTTGCCTCCGAACACCAGGATGCTCAGCGAGGCGATCAGACCGATGGCGGCCACGGGCAGGAAGCTGCTGATCGGGCCGACCATCTCCAGCAGGGTGGTCTGTTTGCGCAGCACCTGCTCCAGATGGCGGACATGGCTCTGGAGGTTGTGGCTGGCCTCGGCGCATTGACCGGTGGTGTGGAGCAATCGCAGCCCCTGGATGTCCTCGGTCACCCGGGTGGAGATCTGCACGTTGAGATCCGCTTTCTCAAACGAGCCCTTGCGGATCCTGGGCAGCAGCCGATTCTGGACAAGGCTGATCACGCCCCCCATCAGCAGGGCGGCCAGCAGCAGCCAGGGGGAGAGGGCCAGCAGAACGACTAAATAGCAGAAGATGAGCAGCAGGTTGACCAGTATCTGCCCGATCTGCTGGATCTGCTGCTCCACGGCCCGGGGGCCGATGTTGGAGGTGTTCAGCAGGTCCCCGATTCGGTAACGACTGGCGCAGGCAAAGCTCAGGGCCAGGATCTGGCTGTGCAGGCGGGAGGTGATCAGCGTGCCCACCCGGGCGCCGAAATACCCAGTGGACAGAGCATTCACGTAGCGGGTGATGCTCTGGACTGCCTGCAGCAGCACGGCCACACCGATCAGGATCAGAAACAGCCCGGTCGAGGGCAACCGATCCAGCCAATCGGTCAGCCACGGCACCAGCGTCAGGCCTGGCTTCGTTTTCCAGATCACCTTGGTGGCGCCGGTCAGCAGCTCGACCGCCAGGAAGATGACGGCAAACGTGGCGCCCTCGGTGAAGGCCTCCACCACGCTGGTGATCAGGTTGACGGTGATCAGCCGCCATTCCTGGCGGGCGGTGCGGCGTACCAGCCGGGCCGAGGGGCTGCCGCCGAACAGGCGGCCGAAGGGGGCGAGCAGCAGGGTCCTGATGGAGCGTGCTGCGCCGGAGAGAATGCCTGCTGCGCCCTGCTCGGAGCGCGGGCTGGGCGGCTGCACCGTGCCGTTCATCGACCGCGGGCTCCGCGGACGGATTCTTCGGGGTGAGTCTCAGAACCCGCAGGCCGCAGGACCCGGCTGGGCCCTGCCGAAGCTTCAGGGCGCGGAAGCTCGGCGTTCCCGCTGTCGCTGGCCCTCATGGGCACAGGCGGGCGCCGGTTCGGCGAGGGTGGGGGGGGCGGCAGGGGGGCGAGGGGGTGGCTGCGAAGTCGCCCGCCGGCAAGAGGGCAACCTTCAGCTGGGGGTGTCGTCGTTCCTGCGTGCTCCAGGCTGCCCCAACTCCTCACAAAACCAATCGCTGGAGGGCGCATTGTACAGCGAGCAACCGTACTGAACGACGCCAGCCAACCTGGCGTTTCGGGTGGCGTGTGCATTGAGGCATTCTCAAGGCGACTGAAAAAAAAGATCGTGGCCAGCCGATTCCTGGCCGGTAAGGGCTGGAATGGGCCTGCCTGTGCCAGGCCCGGCCTGGCCTCAGCCACGCCGGGCCCGCTGCAGGGGTACGCCGCGAACAGCTGATGGCTGGCCGGGTTTGACTCAGACTGTTGAACCGATCAGGAGGGCATTCAGGCGCGACTGGAAATGGGGCCAGTCGAAGAAATTCAGCCCTTCCGGCCTACCCCGTGGGCGTTTCAGCGCCCTCTCAATGGCGGCGATCAGTTGATCGCGCTCGCGCGGGTCCGCAATCTCGCCCAGCAGTCCCTGGCGCAGGGCTTCGCGACTGCCGTCGAGGCAACTGCCGACGGATGGGATCCCACAGGCGAGGGCCTCCAGGAAGACGAAGCCGAAGCCTTCGCCGCGACCGGCCATCACGAACACATCGGCCAGTCGCAGATGGGAGGCTTTCTCCTCCTCCGGCACATAGCCGGCAAAGCGGACCCGCTCGCCCAGGCCGAGCTGCTGAGCCCGCGCCTCAAGGCGTTCCCGGTCATCCCCGTCCCCCACGATCAGGTAGTGCAGCTGGGGATGCCGTGCGATCAGCTCCGGCATCGCCTCCAGCAGTTCATCGATTCCCTTGTACCGCTCGCTGCTGTCCAGCCGGGCCATGGTCAGCAGCAGCCTGGCCTGCTGCGGCAGTCCGTGGCGTTGCATCAGCGCCGGATCGCGGGGGCCTTCGGCGTACTCCTCCAGGGCGATGCTGTTGGGCAGCACCCGGCAGCGCCGGGGATCCAGGGCCGACCAGCGGCAGAGCCGTTCGCCGGACAGGGCGCTGACGCACCAGACGGCGGCGACCGCGCGCAGCAACAGGCCCGCCAGGGGGTAGGGCCGGCGCCAGACCTCGATGCCATGCCCGATCAGCACCACCGGGGCCTGGCAGCAGCCGCCCATCAGAACGGCCAGGGGGAGCAGGTTGATGTGCACGCAGATCACCAGATCCGGCCTGCGGCCGGGGAGCAGCGAGGCCAGACAGTGGCGGACGTAAGCCAGCTTGCCCCGGGTCGCCTGGGGGCGCAGACGCACCCCGGGGGGGGCCGTGCCACAGCCCGTGACGGGGTCGTGCCGCAGGTCGGGATCGAGATTTCGGGCCAGCAGCTCGATCCGCTCGGCCAGACCGCTGCCGCTGAGGGCCCGCACCAGGTTGCGGCTGAACAGGCCGATGCCACCGCGCGTTCCGTAGGCATCGGTGGTGAGCACCGCCACCCGGGAGCGACCGCCACCGGACAGCAGGGCAGGGCCAGGTGTCTCGCCGTCCCGGTGCCCGCCGAAGTGCATTCCGGCCGGTGAGGAGGCGGAGCCCGCGGCCTTGGCCAGGCTGGGCGTGAGGATCAGATCGGACCGTTCGGGTTGGGGGATCTGGGCCATCCGCGTCACTCTAGGCAGAGGATGAATCGGGGGTGCAGCCACGCTGCCCCGGGTGGAATGCAGGAGTGCCACAGTTCAGCGCAGCCGGGGGGCGCCCCGTCCCGCAGCAGCAGAGCCGCAAGGCGGTCATCCGCCGCCGCCAGGTCGTGCGCAGGCGGGCGGCTCCCAGGCCTCCTGCAGGTCCTGCCCTCGGCCCTGGCCTGTCTCGGACTGCTGGGGCTGCTGCGTGCCGATGCCAATCCGGCCGTGAGTGGTCGTGCCGGCGCCGCGCTCGAGGACGCCGGCCCCCTCGGCCCCACCCATCTGGCTGTGGTCATCAATGCCGACGACCCCCTCAGTGAAGCCATCGGCACCCTGTACCAGCGCAGTCGGGGCATTCCCGCAGCCCATCTGATCCGGGTGCGCTTCCCTCCCGGGAGCGCCAGCCTCGATCCGGAGCGCTTTCAGGCCCTGCGGCGGGAGATCCTGGTCCGTACGCCGGAGCGTGTCGAGCTCTACGCCCTGGCCTGGGCGGCTCCCTGGCTGGTCGGATGCCAGTCGATCACCAGTGCCCTGAGCTTCGGGGTGCGCCTGCCTCCCTGCCCCGACAGCTGCCGCACCACTCCGCTCAACCCCTATTTCGCCCGCGGAGATGTGCGCCGGCCATGGCAACAGCTCAGGCTGCGGCCCTCGATGCTGCTGGCGGCCACCAGCCTGGAGCAGGCCGACAGCCTGTTCCGTCGTTCGGGCCGGGCCGATGGCAGTGCCCCCCCGGGCACCGCCTATCTGATGAGCACCTCCGATGGGGCCCGCAACGTCCGGGCTCGACGCTTCAAGGCGACGGCAGCGTCCCTGGCTCCCGGCTTCAATGTGCGCATCCTGCAGGGGGACACCCTGCGCCACGCCCGGGATGTGATGGCCTATTTCACGGGGCTGGCCCGGGTCGAGGGGATCAGCAGCAACCGTTTCCGTCCAGGGGCTGTGGCGGACCATCTCACCTCCTTTGGCGGGCGCCTGACGGAACAGGGTGGTCAGACCAGCGCCCTGCGCTGGCTGGAGGCGGGCGCCAGCGGCAGCTACGGCACCGTGGTGGAGCCCTGCGCCTTCGCCGAGAAGTTCCCGGATCCCGCCCTGCTGCTGGGCTACTACGTGCGGGGGGACACCCTGATCGAGAGCTACTGGCGCAGTGTGGCCATGCCTGCCCAGGGCGTGTTCATCGGCGATCCCCTCACCCGCCCCTGGCCAGCCCGCCGTCCCGACTGAACGGGCCGGGGGGACCTGGTTCAGCTGGCCCGTACCCGGTCGGTGTACCCCCTGGGATTGGCCGCTTGCCAGGCCCAGCCGTCGCGGCACATGTCCTCGAGGGTGCGGCGGGTGCGCCAGCCCAGGCGCGAGGCGGCCAGCTCCGCATCGGCGACGCTGATCGCCGGGTCGCCCGGCCGCCGCGGGGCCACCTGCCAGGGCACCGGCCGCCCGCTGACGGTCGCGAAGGCGTGCACCAGATCCAGCACCGAGTGGCCGCGACCGCTGCCGAGATTGAGCTGCAGCAGCTGGTCAGGGCCGGAGATCAGGTGCTCGACCGCCGCGACATGGCCTTCGGCCAGATCCATCACATGGATGTAATCCCGCACGCCGGTGCCGTCGGGGGTGTCCCAGTCGTCTCCGTAGACGCTGAGGCAGGGGCGCAGGCCGCTGGCCACCTGGGAGATGTAGGGAAAGAGATTGTTGGGCACGCCGCTGGGATCTTCGCCGATCAGCCCACTGGCATGGGCCCCGACGGGATTGAAGTACCGCAGACAGGCCACCCGCCAGCCGGGTTCGCTGCCGACCAGGTCGGCCAGCAGTTGCTCCACCGTGGCCTTGGTGCGTCCGTAGGGATTGATCGGCTGGATCGGCGCGGATTCGGGGATCGGCACCCGTTCCTGGGTGCCGTAGATGCTGGCACTGCTGCTGAAGACGAGGGTGCGGCAGCCGTGCTGCTGCATCTGCTCCAGCAGCAGGCGCGTGCCGGAGACGTTCACGTCCCAGTAGCGCAGGGGGTGATGCACGGATTCCCCCACGGACTTGAGTCCGGCGAAATGCAGCACCGCGTCGATTCCTGCCAGCACCGATTCCAGGTCCTGGGGATTGCGGATGTCGCCGCGGTGCAGGCTGAGCCGGCCCTGCACCGGGTCGCGCCAGTGGCCGGGCGCCACGGCGTTCAGGCCCTGAAGGCCGACGAGGGAGGCGACGCGCTCGAGGGCGACCGGGTGGCTGTTGCTGAAATCATCCAGGACGACCAGGGAATGACCCCGCTCCAGCAGCACCAGGCAGGTGTGACTGCCGATGAAGCCTGCGCCGCCGGTGATCAGCAGGTTCGCCATGGGGAGGTCTCAGCCGTGGATGAAGTCGTAGACCAGCAGCGGGCCGGCCTCGTTGAGGGTGTGCAGGTGGCTGGCCCGCAGCGTGCGCTGCAGCCTGCCTGGGGAGGGGCCATCCGGGATCGTGGCCAGCGGCTCCTCCCGGTATGAGCTGGGGCTGAGCTCGACGATACGGAAGAGGGCCACGGATTCCCCGTAGATCCCCCCGAAGCCGGTGCGCTGCGCCACCCGCAGCCACTGCCCGCCGCGGTGCAGCAGCCCGGCATTGCGTCCCCCCCTGGAGCTGATCAGCAGGGGGGAGCTGGGGTGTTCCCGGAACGGAGCCGTCAGGGGATCGGGACTGTGAAAGAGGCGCAGCTCCGGGGCCACCTCGCGGCGCAGGGCCGCCGTGCTGGAGGTGCTGACGAGCAGGTACCAGAGGCCATCGTCGTGCTGGAAGAGCATCGGATCGATGAAGGTGCAGCCCTGCAGCAGGATCCGCCGCAGCCGCCAGCGCCGCGGAAAGGGACAGGGCTCATAGAGGCGCACCTCCTGCTGCGAGGCGCTCTCCACCGTCAGGTGGGGCACACCGCCGATCCATACCAGCCTGGGGAAGGAGAGGTGGAACGGCTCCTCGAGCACGGTGCCATGGGCGAGAGGAGGGCCTCCGTCCGGCAGTTCGAACAGGGCGATGCGACCGAGCCGGGCCCCGTCTTCCTCGAACTGTTCACAGAGCAGCCAGTGATGGCCCGTCTCGTCGCGCCAGGCGAAGGGATCGGCATACCAGGTGGAGGCCGGGGCGGGGATCTGTCGGGACGGCGCCAGGGGGGGCTGGCCGGGTCCACTCCAGCCGATGCGCCAGTGGGCGTGACGATGCGTCAGGTGGTGGAGCTTCAGGCCGATGCGCTCAAGCTGGTGGCGGCACCAGAGGGGGGGGCGCCGCCAGCCCGGAGGAGGTGCGGCCTGGATCTCGCGGCAGGGGACTGCCCGGCCGCGGGCACGAGGCAGTCCCCAGCCGCCGGCATGGCGCAACCACAGGGCGGCGTAGTCGGCGCAGGCCTCGATCAGCTGTTCGCGGTTGTGGCGCCAGTGCCGCTGCGTGGGGATTTCGGCGTGCAACTGACAGAGCCAGCCCCCGTCGGGCCCGGGGGACACGATCGCCAGGGCCGTGGCGGCGTCGTGGTGCCACACCTCCGCGAAGCCGCTGGCGGCGGAGAGGGGCTGCACCCTGCCGTGGCGGAATCCTCCGAGCCAGGCCTGCAGGGGGGCGGAGGCTTCACTCGGGGCCGGCCGGCCGCCGGGAGCCATCGCCTTCAGATGCAGGATCAGATCGCAGGGAGGGGACGGAGGGAGAGCACCGGTCCCCTGATCCCCCAGGAGCTGGAAGGAGACCCCGTCGACAGACCGGCTCAGGCGGCGGGCCAGCCGGACCTGTTCGGCGCAGGTCGGGTCGTGCAGGAGTCGCACCCTCACGGGGTTCGCTGAGGCCTGGGGGCTGGATGTCGGGGACCCAGGCGGCGGATGGCCGCGACCGCCTCCTGCAGGGATGCGGCGGAGCGCTCGGCCGAGTACAGGGCCGCATGGCGCTGCAGGGCGGCTTGCCCCATGGAGTCGAGCAGGGAGGGATCGGCCAGCAGCTGCTCAAGGGCCTCCTGCAGCGAGGCCGGGTCGTCGGGGGCGAACAGAAGTCCGGTGCTGCCGTGGTCCACCATCATCGCGTTGCCACCGGTGTCGGAGGCCACGACGGCGCGGCCGGCGGCCATGGCCTCCATCAGCACGGTGGACTGGGTTTCGCTGCGCGAGGGCACGACCACCAGGCTCGCATCCAGGTAGTGGGTGCCGAGCTGATGGCGAGGCTGGGGCGGCAGGAAGGTGACCCGCGACTGCAGGCCAGCCTCCGCGATCTGCTGCTGCAGCCCGGCCATGAAGGAGGGGTTGGGCGCCCCGATGCAGGTGATGCTCAGCCCCGGGAAGCGACGCCGCAGGGGAGCGCAGGCCGCGATCAGCAGGTCGGGACCCTTGTTGTGTTCGATCCTGCCGATGAACAGCAGCCGCAGGTTGGTGGCGTGTTCGACCACAGGGGTGGGGCTGACCTGGGGCTGTGGAGGCAGGCCGATCTCGGCGGGGTCGACGCCGTTCGGCACCAGGAAGACCCGTTCCGCATCGGCACCACCGGCGAGGGCGTACTGCCGCATGTAGGGGGACAGGGCGATGATCGCGTCGACGGAGCGGTAGGCACGGCGGGTGGTGGCCTGATACCAGGCGGTGAGCCGGGAGTCGTAGGTGCCGGGGGGCCTGTCATGAATGTCGCCGTGCATGACCAGCATCGTCACGCAGCGCAGCCGACGGCGCAGCAAAGGGGCCAGCAGGGCCGTGGCCGGGTGGCTGTGGAAGATCACGGCGGCAGGGCGGTGCCGGGACGGGGATGTCACCAGCGAGAAGCCTGCGGCGAGGATGAAGGCGAACTCCCGTGGCACGTGGGCCAGACGACGCAGCAGCGTCAGTTTGGGGATCCGCAGGCGGCGGAGGATCAGCCGGGGGCCGAGGTGGCGGAGTTTGTGGGAGCCGGTGTCGGAGTAGATCGTGATGCGGTAGTCGCGACTGAGGGCGCGGGCCTGGTTGAGGCAGCAGTTGGCGACGGCGCCGTGGAGGTCGAGCCCCTGAACGACCACGGCCAGGGCGGGGAGGGAGTCTCCGGGGCGCAAGTTCAGGAACTCCTGGCAGGCATTGAGGGGATTGACCTCAGCTGCCATGGCGCTTGCGATGCCAGTTCCAGGCGTGTTCGATGATCACGTGCAGTTCCGGATAGCGGGGACGCCAACCGAGTTCGTCGAGGGCACGCCTGG
Organism: Synechococcaceae cyanobacterium; assembly: GCA_035285905.1. Classification (GTDB taxonomy): domain Bacteria; phylum Cyanobacteriota; class Cyanobacteriia; order PCC-6307; family Cyanobiaceae; genus Cyanobium. The sequence goes on along the minus strand of JAYKJA010000034.1, from coordinate 5,466 downwards.
AGGAGGCGACCAGCTGGGCTGGGTCGCCGTCGCGACGGGGGGCGACATGGGCCAGCAGCCCACAGCCCGTCACTGACTTGGCAGCCTCGATCACCTGTTGAACGGAGTAACCGGTGCCGTTGCCGAGGTTGTAGATCAACGGTTGGAAGGAGGTTCCGGGTTCTGGTCTGAGGGAGACCAGGCGTTCGAGTCCCAGAACGTGGGCATCCGCCAGGTCGCTGACGTGGATGTAGTCGCGGATGCAGGTGCCGTCAGGAGTGGGGTAATCGTCCCCGAAGATCTGCAGGTAGGGACAACGTCCGCCCATCACGTCCAGCACCCTGGGGATCAGGTGGGTCTCGGGATCGTGGTCTTCACCGAGGTCGGCGTCGGGATCAGCTCCGGCAGCATTGAAATAGCGAAAGATCACGCTGGGCATGCCATAGGCCCGTCCGAAATCCATCAGCAACTGCTCAACCATCCACTTGCTGCGCCCATAGGGGTTGATGGGCGCCTGCGGATGCTCCTCCGTCATCGGGATCTGCTGCGGCACGCCATAGGTGGCGCAGGTGGAGGAGAAAACGAGCGGGATCGCGCGCCCCCGCTCCCTGCCGTGGGCCAGCAGGGATTCCAGCAGGGTCAGGGTGTCACCAAGGTTATTGCGGTAGTAGCGGGCTGGATCACTCACCGATTCGCCGACGTAGGCATAGGCGGCGAAATGCAGGACAGCATCAATGCGCTGTTCGGTCAGCACCAGATCAAGCAGCGAGCGGTCGCCGACCTGCCCCACCACCAGGGGAACCTTCAGGGTCTGCTCGACGAGTTCGGCATGGCCGTAGACCAGGTTGTCGAGCACGACCGGCTGGTGGCCGGCGCGGCTGAGGGCGCGGACCGCGTGGCTGCCGATGTACCCCGCACCGCCGGTGACCAGCACTCTCATAGCCGGACCTCTGCTCCTGATCGCCTGCGGGCCTGATAGTCGGCCACGGTACTGGCCAGGCCCTCCTGCAGGCTGATCCCGGCCCTCCAGCCGAGCTCGGCCAGGGCCGAGACATCCAGCAGCTTGCGGGGGGTGCCGTCCGGTCGGCTGGTGTCCCAGTGGATGGCACCCCGGAAGCCGACCGCAGCCGCCACCTGTTCCGCCAGGTCGCGGATGGGCAGATCGATCCCGGTGCCGACGTTGAGGTGCTGCAGCGCGTCCGGCTGGGGTTGCCAATGCTCCAGGCAGAAGACCACCGCATCGGCGAGATCGTCCACATGCAGAAATTCCCGGCGGGGGCTGCCGGTTCCCCAGCAGACCACCTCGCTGGCCCCCTGCTGCGTGGCTTCATCGAAGCGGCGGATCAGGGCAGGAAGAACGTGGCTGTCCTGGGGGTGGTAGTTGTCTCCAGGCCCATAGAGATTGGTGGGCATCAGGCTGATGGCATCAAACCCGTGCTGAAGTCGCAGGGCGCGGCAGAGCTGGATGCCGGCGATCTTGGCGATGGCATACCACTCATTGGTGGGCTCGAGTGCACCGCTGAGCAGGGCCTCCTCGCGGATGGGTTGCTCTGCGAACTTGGGGTAGATGCAGCTGCTGCCGAGGAACAGCAGGCGGCGACAGCCACAGCGCCAGGCACTCTCGATCACATGGGTTTCGATCTTGAGATTGTCCAGCAGGAAATCGGCGGGGTACGAGGCATTGGCCAGGATCCCCCCCACCCTGGCGGCGGCCAGGATGACCACGTCCGGGCGTTCGCGCTCGAACCACAGCCTGGTGGCCTGGGGATCGGTCAGGTCGAGCTGGTCGCGGGTGCGGGTGAGGATCTGCCCGTAGCCACCGGCTTCAAGGCGCCGCTGGATGGCCGATCCGGCCATGCCGCGGTGTCCGGCGACGAAGATGCGATCGGAGGGCTGCAGCAGGGTCGAGGTGGCCATGGAAGTCGGGTCGATCAGGGCCGGGCCAGGCTGAGTCCGGTCGGGGGATTCTCCATCGAACCCACCACCTGAAATCCTTCCCGGCGCAGCAGGGCCTCCTTGCTGGCTTCCTCGCGGTCTGCCGCCACCATCTCATTGACCAGCTCCTCGAGGGTGGTGGTGGGGCGCCAGCCGAGGCGTGCGTGGGCCTTGGAGGGGTCTCCCAACAGGGTCTCGACCTCGGCGGGCCGGAAATAGCGGGGGTCGATGCGGACCACGGTGGCCCCGGTGTCACAGCGAAGGCCGCATTCCTCCAGCCCCGCTCCGACCCACTCGATGCCGCCCCAGCCCAGGGCGATGGCCGCCAGTTCAATGAAGCGACGCACCGACTCCTGCCGGCCGGTGGCGATCACGTAGTCCTCGGGTGAATCCTGCTGCAGCATCAGCCACTGCATCTCCACGTAGTCCCTGGCGTGCCCCCAATCGCGGCGGGAGTCGAGATTGCCCATGTACAGGCAGTTCTCCAGCTGGGCATCGATGCGTGCGAGGCCGCGGCTGATCTTGCGGGTGACGAAGGTTTCGCCTCGCCTCGGACTTTCATGGTTGAACAGTATGCCGTTGCAGGCAAACATGCCGTAGGACTCGCGATAATTTACCGTGATCCAGTAGGCGTATAGTTTGGCGACGCCGTAGGGGCTGCGGGGGTAAAAGGGAGTGGTTTCCTTCTGGGGCGTTTCCTGTACCAAACCGTATAACTCGCTGGTGGAGGCCTGGTAAATCCTCGTCGTTTCGCTGAGGCCCAGGATGCGCACCGCTTCCAGGACCCGCAGGGTGCCAACGGCGTCGCAGTTCGCGGTGTATTCCGGGGCCTCGAAGCTGACAGCCACGTGGCTCTGGGCCCCGAGGTTGTAGATCTCGTCAGGTCGAACCTGCTGGATGATGCGAATCAGATTAGAGGTGTCTGTGAGATCGCCGTAATGCAGGACGAGCCTTGGATCGCGTTCGTGGGGGTCCTGGTAGAGGTGATCGATGCGGCTGGTGTTGAAACTGCTGGAGCGCCGCTTCAGGCCATGCACCTGATAACCCTTCTCCAGCAGAAATTCTGTGAGGTAGGAGCCATCTTGCCCGGTCACCCCGGTGATCAGTGCCGTCTTCGCCATGGAGGGACCGGTCAGCTTCCGGATTCAAGCTGATCAGCCTAGAGGAAGCGGTACTGGCGCATGCCGGTGACCCCGGTGGCCCTGGCGTGGCGCCGGGTGAACTGGCTGACCGTGGGATTGCCCTCCGGCCTGATCACACCACTGGCCTGCTCCCAGAGTTCCCGGGGCACGGGAGAGAGCACGTGCTCGTATCGGTCCAGCCGCTTCACGTGCCACCACTGACTGGTGTCGCAGGCATCGCACCAGAAGCACTCCAGCCATTCGTCGGAGAGGGGGAGGACGCGGCGATAGGCGGAGAGCAGTTCATCCGCCTTGCGCTTGCTCATGCCGCGCACGATCAGTTGACCGACGTCGGTGACGTACAGGTGATGCTTGGGTGAGACGCTGTACAGCCGATGCTCGCTGTGGAGGGGACAGAACAATTCCCTGCGGCGAGGACGACGTCGGCGCGATGGGGGTTCGGCTCCAGAAGGATCGGCGTGCTTCTGCGGCGTTCTGCAATCCGCCGTGTCAGATTCAAAGGGTTCAGAGGTCACCACTGGTCCGAAGATCAACCAACGGAATTTGATGAAGGGCTGCTGGGAGGAGGGGGCGAGCTGTCAAGGAGATCAACGCCGAGCCAAGGGAAGGGTGAACACCGATTCGCCTCAAGGTGGAAGTCTGACTCGGTGATGCGGCTGAACCCGACCACCTCTTCCCTCAGAGATGGAAACCACTCACTGGAGGGCGGGCGAGAGGAGCTCTCTCGCCCGCAGCGAGGATCAATCGCGGCGACCGCCACCGTTGAGGGCGATGATCAGGCGAAGGATGAAGATGAACAGATTGATGTAGGTGAGGTACATCCCCAGGGCGCCAACCAGGTACTGGTCATCGCGGTAGGTGCGAGGCATCGTGTAGAAGTCCACGAAAGCCGCGCCGACGAACAGCAAAGTGCCACCACCGGCAATCAGCAGCTCCATGCCGTTGCCGCCGAAGCCCGGGATGAAGAGTCCACCGATGAGCTGCACGATCATCAGCACGAACAGACCCAGAATCCCCAGGCCCACAACGCCGGAGAGGGCCTGGCCGACGCTGTCGCTCATGCGCCGTCCGGTGAAGGAGGCGATCACGAAGGTGATGCCGGTGGCCAGGGCCGCCATGCCCACGGCGCCGATTCCGGCCACGTTGGTGGCATAGCTGACCAGACCGCTGAGGGTGAAGCCGGTGATCAGGCTGTAGGTGGCCAGCAGGGGCAGGGCGGTGGCGTTGTTGCCCCGGCTGGCCACACCCTGGGCCACGAAGAACAGCACCAGGTTGCCGATCAGGCCAACCCAGAACAGGCCCATGAACAGCCCTGGATTGGTGGCGAGCATGGCCATTCCGCCGAGCACGCCAGCGGCCGTGAGCACCATGCCGCCGCCCACGTAGGGGAGGGCCCGGTTGACGACGTTGGGGCCGACGAGGGGACCCGCCTGGGCCTCCCGGATCGCGGCTGAAAAGTCACTGTTGGCCGGCATTGAGGGGCTGAATCACTGTCCCTCATCCTGGCAGGGGATCCCAGGGCCTGGTCCTGCAGGGGGTGAGGATCTCCCAACCGGCCCAGACGCCAGGGTGGCGCTCCGGCCTGGGGGGCGTCAATCGCCGCGGCGGCGGCGGTCCCGGCGTTGGTAAGCCTGCACGAGCCGTTGCACCAGCGGGTGCCGCACGATGTCAGCTTCGCCGAAACGGCAGATCGCCACCCCCTCGACCCCCTCCAGCACCTCGGCCGCCTCGGTCAGCCCGCTGAGTTGCCCTGGGGGCAGGTCGATCTGGGTGATGTCTCCGGTGACCACCATGCGGGAGCGTTCGCCCAGGCGGGTGAGCGCCATGCGCATCTGGGCGGGAGTGGTGTTCTGGGCCTCATCCAGAATGATGAAGGCCTCGCTGAGGGTCCGACCCCGCATGTAGGCCAGCGGGGCCACCTCGATCACCCCCTTCTCGAGCAGCGCCTCGGTGCGTTCCTTGCCCAGCAGGGTGTGAAGGGCGTCGTAGAGGGGGCGAAGGTAGGGATCCACCTTCTGCTGCAGATCCCCCGGGAGGAACCCCAGCCGTTCGCCGGCTTCCACGGCGGGTCGCGTCAGCACCAGCCGCTCGACGCTGCGTTCCTGCAGCATGCGGACGGCCAGGACGGTGGCGAGGAAGGTCTTGCCCGTGCCGGCCGGGCCGATGGCCAGGGTGAGGTCGTGGCTGCGCATGGCCTCGACGAAGGCCTTCTGGCGCAGGGTGCGGGGCCGCAGCGGGCGCCCACTGCTGCACTGGCCCAGGGAGGCGCTGCCCAGCTCCCGATGTTCCCGATCCCGGCCGGTGTCCAGGGCGTTGAGGGCCGTCTGCAGGTCCACAGGGGCCACGGCTTCTCCGCAGCTCCACAGGGGCTGCAGCAGGGAGATCAGGCTGGCGGCCCGTTCCACCTGGG
>JAYKJA010000033.1:0-19422 GCA_035285905.1 Synechococcaceae cyanobacterium | reverse complement strand
CGAGCAGCTCCAGCTCCTTCTGCTGGCTCAGCAGGGCCAGCACCAGGGCATGCAGGCGCTGGCGGCGGTCGGCGGAGGACATGGTGAGCGGCAAGGGGCGAGCTGAGGCCAGCCTGGCGCTGGGGGGCGCCTGCCGCTGCTGCCGGCCCTGCCCTGCTCCAGGATCGGAACTCCCCGCGCAGCTCACGGTGGCCGACAGCGAGGCGGATGTGCTGGAGGTGATCGGCTGCGACGCCGCCGGTCTGGGGGGCCTGACGGCGTCGCGGTTGCAGCTGCTGCGGCGGGCGGCGCTGGTGGCCGGGCCGACGCGCCTGCTCGCCGGGCTTGAGCCCTGGTGGCGGCAGCAGCAGGCCGACGGCCTTGTGGACCCGGCGGCCCCCCTGCCGGCCCTGCAGACGACGGATCGCCCGGAGCGGGCCTGGCCGCCGCTGGAGCAGGCCCTGGCCAGCGGACAGCCGGCGGTGCTGCTGGCCAGCGGTGACCCGCTCTGGTTCGGCATCGGCCGGTTGCTGCTGCAGCGTTTCGGGGCCGAACGGCTGCGCTTCCATCCGGCCCCCAGCTCGCTGCAGCTGGCCTTCGCCCGCCTCGGCCGCCCCTGGCAGGACGCCAGCTGGATCAGCCTGCACGGCCGCGACCCCGAGCCGCTGGCGGCCGCGCTGCAGAAACGCCCCGCCGCCCTGGCGGTGCTCACCGACCCCGGCCGCGGCGGCGCCGAGGAGGTGCGCCGCATCCTGCGGGCTTCGGGGCTGGAGCCCGCCTATGCCTTCTGGCTGTGCGAGCGGCTGGGCCACGGGGCCGAGCGGATGCAGCGCCTGGCGCCGCAGGCCTCCCTGCCCGCCGACTGCGATCCGCTGCATCTGGTGCTGCTGATCGCCGAGGCCGCCGCGGCTCCCCCCGATCCAGCGGCCCTGCCCCTGTTCGGCCTCGACGATGGCCTGTTCCTGCAGCACGACGACCACCCCGGTCTGATGACCAAGCGGGAGGTGCGCGTGCAGCTGCTGGCCGATCTCGACCTGCCCGCCGGCGGGGTGCTCTGGGATCTGGGCGCCGGGGTCGGCTCGGTGGGGCTGGAGGCGTTGCGGCTGCGGCCGGGCCTGGCCCTCTGGGCGGTGGAGCGCCGGCTCGGCGGCGCCGCCCTGATCGCCGCCAATGCCCGGCGGCTCGGGGTGCAGCCCGCCGGGGTGGTGGAGGGCGAGGCCCTCGCTGCCCTGGCTTCCCTGCCGGATCCGGACCGGGTGCTGCTGGGGGGCGGCGGCAAAGGTCGGGCCGCGCTGCTGGCGGCCTTGCTGCCCCGCCTGCGGCAGGGGGGGCGGGTGGTGATCCCGCTGGCCACGCTCGAGGCCCTGGCGGAGCTGCGGCCGCTGCTGGAGCAGGCCGGCCTGAGGGTGGCCGTCGGGCAGCACCAGGCCTGGCGCGGGGCTCCCCTGGCCGACGGGACGCGGCTGGCGCCGCTCAATCCCGTGCTGGTGCTCAGCGGCTGGCGGGCAGGGGGCGGAGGCTGATCCGGCCGCCGATGCGCAGGCCGAGGGCGTCGGCATCTCCGGCCCTGATCTCCAGCACGCCATCCAGCGGCACGCTGGTGCCGTAGACGGGGCACGGCAGGCGGCTGCAGGTGGGCACGGCCCGCTCGATCTTCAGCACCCGGCCATCCGAGACGAAGATCAGATCGAGCGGATGCAGGGTGCGGTGCATCCAGAACCAGGCCGGCGCCGGCGGGTTGTAGGCGAACCACATGCCGCGCCGCCGCGGCAGCTCGGGGCGCTGCTGCAGGCCCCAGGCGTATTGCTGCGGCGTGCGGGGCTGCTCGACCGCGAAGCAGACCGTGCCGGCCGGGTCCCCGCCCGCGGCGGCGGCGGGAGCTCCGTCGGGCGGCGCGATGCAGAGCTCGGCCGTGATCGGCAGCACCTGGGGCGGCCCGCTGAGGGCGGCGGCCGCCGGATGCCGCGGTGTGAGCAGCTGCTGCAGGCCGAGGGCGACGGCGATCAGCCCGGCGGCGCTGCCGGCGACCAGCAGCAGGCGCGGCTGCAGGCCGCCGGCGCTGCGCCGGTGGGAGGTGGACAGGCGATGCCGCAGGGGGCGATCCATCAGCGCTCTCCGGAGGCCTCGGCTCCGCCATCGCGGGGCGGAGGCAGCGCCGACAGGCAGTACCCCTGGCCGCGCACGGTGTGAATCAGCCGGGATTCCCCCGACTCCTCGAGTTTGCGTCGCAGGTAACGCACGTAGACCTCGATCACGTTGCTGGCGGCCCGGGGCTGATCCTCCCAGATCTCCCGCAGGATCCGCTCCCGGCTGACGACCGTGCCGCGATGGCGCATCAGCAGCAGCAGCAGCTCGTATTCCCGCGCCGTGAGCGCCAGGCGGCGGCTGCCCCGTTCGACCCGGTGCAGCTGGGGCGTCAGGGTCAGGTCGGCGACCTGCAGGGTCTCGGGCAGTACGGCGGCCTGCTGGCGCTGCCGGCGATGCAGCCGCAGCCGGGTGAGCAGATCGCTGGGCCCCAGGCCGGTGAGCCAGAAGTCGTCGGCGCCGCTGGCCAGGCAGCGGCAGCGGCCCTCCACCGTGTCCTCCTCGATCCCCAGCAGCAGCGGCAGCGACCCCCAGCGCTCCCGCAGCCCGGGGATCCAGTCCTCCCGGTCGGGGGAGAGCACCACCAGCTCGGGGGCCTCGGCGGGCATGGCCGGGTCGCGCAGCGGCACGGGGCGGTAGCCGGAGAGCTCCAGGCGGGAGGCCAGGGCCTCGGCGATGGCGCCCACCAGGCCGACGCAGGGCTCGTCCTGCCGGGATGACGGCGCGGTCACAGCGGCGCCTCGCTGGCGCCGTTGCCCGGTTTGGCCACATGGGGCAGGCCCCAGCCCAGCTTGTTGCGCAGCACCTGGAAGAACTCGTGGTCCGACAGCCGCACGAAGCGCACCGGCTTCTCGCTGCGTCGCACCAGCACCCGGTCCTCCGGCCAGACGTAACAGCCGGCGCTGCCGTCGACCACCATCATCAATCGCTCCGGCGTGGCGGGGAAGATCGTCACCGGTTCGCGATCGCTGAACACCAGCGCCCGGGAGGCCAGCGAGTGGGCGGCGATCGGGGTGAGCTGCAGCACCGGGCAGTCGGGCGTGATCACCGGCCCGCCGGCGCTGAGGGCATAGGCGGTGGAGCCGGTGGGGCTGGAGAGGATCACCCCGTCGGCGGCGATGTCCACCGGGGCGTGACGGCCGATGGCGATCTCGAAATGGCACATGCTGGTGAGCGGCTCCCGGTGCAGGGCCATCTCGTTGAGGCAGAGCACCTCCCAGCGACGCTGGTCGCCCCGCATCACGCCCACCACCAGCATCGAGCGCTCCTCCACGGTCCAGGAGCCGGCGATCACCCGCTCCAGCACCTGATCGAGATCGCGCAGGTAGGCCTCCGCCAGAAAACCCAGGTGGCCGGTGTTGATCGTCAGGATCGGCACCCCGATCGGCGCGGTCTGCCGCGCGGCAGACAGCACCGTGCCGTCCCCGCCGAGCACGATCGCCAGGGGCATCTCCGCATCGAAGGAGGCGGGCACGCAGGCCGTATGGCCCCGGTCGCGCAGGTGCTGGTCGGGGTTGGCGAAGCCGACCACCCCGCCGGAGCTGCTGACCCGTGCCACCTCCAGTCCGGCGGCCTGCAGGCGGGCCTGGATGGCATCGGCGGTGGCAATGGCCAGGTCCTTGCCGTCGTTGACGATCAGTCCGACGCGGGGCACCGATCGCGGGCGCGGAGAAGGTTGAGTTTATGGCGGAGCCCGCCGTCCGCCGCCATCGCGGGGGCGGGAGCCGGGCTCAGAACTGCTCGAGGAAGCGCAGATCGCTGGTGTAGAGGCGGCGGATGTCGTCGATGCCGTGGCGCACCATGCAGAAGCGTTCGACGCCCAGGCCGGCGGCGAAGCCGCTCCAGCGCTGCGGGTCGATGCCCAGACCCTCCAGCACCGCCGGATCGACCATGCCGCAGCCCATCACCTCCAGCCAGCGGCCTCGCCACTGCACGTCCACCTCGGCCGAGGGTTCGGTGAAGGGGAAGTAGCTGGCGCGGAAGCGAATCGGCAGGTCGCCGAAGAAGGCCTTGAGGAAGGCCATCACGGTGCCGCGCAGATGGCTGAAGTCGAGGCCTTCATCGAGGGCGAGCACCTCCACCTGGTGGAACACCGGCGAGTGGGTGGCGTCGACCGCGTCGCGGCGGAACACCCGGCCCGGGGCCACGATCCGCACCGGCGGCGGGTTCTGCTCGAGATGGCGGATCTGCACCGGTGAGGTGTGGGTGCGCAGCAGCCGTTCGCCGCCGTCGGCCCCCGGGGACAGATAAAAGGTGTCCTGCATGTCCCGCGCCGGGTGGTGGGGCGGAATGTTCAGGGCGGTGAAGTTGTGGTGGTCGGTCTCCACCTCCGGGCCCTCGGCCACCCGGTAGCCCAGCCCCACGAACAGGTCGACGATCTCCTCGATCGTGGAGATCAGCGGATGGCGATGGCCGGGCGGCACGAAGCGGCAGGCGGCGGTCACATCCAGCCGTTCGGCCTGCAGCTGTTCGGCCAGGGCCGTCTGCCGCAGGCTGTCCTGCCGCAGGCTGAGGCGCTCCTGCACCTGATCCTTGAGCAGGTTGGCCCGTTGCCCCAGGCGCGGGCGTTCCTCTCCGGGCAGCTTGCCCATCGCTGCCAGCACGGCCGAGAGACGACCCTTGCGGCCGAGAAGCCCCACCCGCAGCTCCTCCAGTTCGGCGGCGCTGGTGGCCACGTCGATGGCGGCCCCGGCCTCGGCCTCCAGCTGCTCCAGCTGATCGGTGAGGTCCTGCAGGCTGGGACTGGCGCTCACGGCATCGGCCAAAGGGGAGTGCGACTGTAGGCAGCAGCCGGTGACGGGGCCTTCTGCGGAATGGCCGTAACTTGGCCCCTGCGCCCCGGAGGCGCTTCCCGCCTGCCCTCCCAGCACCGCCCCATGACTCCCCTGCGCATCCTGATCAGCAACGACGACGGGGTGTTCGCCGGTGGCATCCAGGCCCTCGCCGCCGAAGCCGTGCGCCGCGGTCACCAGGTCACGGTGGTCTGCCCGGACCGGGAACGCTCCGCCACGGGCCATGGCCTGACGCTGCAGACCCCGCTGCGGGCCGAGCGGGCCGACCAGCTGTTCGCCGAGGGGGTCACCGCCTGGGCCTGCAGCGGCAACCCGTCCGACTGCGTCAAGCTGGGCCTGTTCGGCCTGCTGGACGCCATGCCGGACCTGGTGCTCTCCGGCGTCAACCACGGCCCCAACCTGGGCACCGACGTGCTCTATTCCGGCACCGTCGCGGCCGCCATGGAGGGCACGATCGAGGGCATCCCGTCCCTGGCGGTCAGCAGCGCTGATTTCCAGTGGCGACGCTTCGAGCCGGCCGCCGCCCTGGCCCTGACGGTGGCGGAGCGGATGCTGGAGAGCGGCTGGCCCGAGGGGCTGCTGCTCAGCCTCAACGTGCCGGCCCGGCCGGCGGAGCAGATCGGGCCCCTGCGCTGGTGCCGCACCGCGGTGCGCCGCTACACCGACCAGTTCGACCGCCGCGTCGACCCCCGCGGCCGCACCTACTACTGGCTGGCCGGCGAGGTGGCCAACGACCTCAGCGCCCAGGTGGCCGGGCCGGAGAGCTGGCCGGTGGATGTGGCCTGGGTCGAGCAGGGGGGCGCCTCCCTGTCGCCCCTGCAGCCGGAGCTGTTCTGGAGGGGGGCCACCGCCGGGCTGCCCCAGACCTCCTCCCTGCTGGGCGACGCCCCGTTCGGCTGAGCGGGCCAGCGGCGGGCCGTCCGCTCAGACGGGCTGGCCGCGGTTCCGCCGGCCATGGAAGCGCGCCGCCTGGCGCTCAGCGGCGGCGATGGATGCGCTGCAGCATCCAGAGGCTGCCGATCAGGCCCAGCAGATGGGCGAACAGCACCTGGGTGTTGCCCAGCACCGACAGCATCTCGATCGAGGTGATCGGCAGACCCACCACCCGCGCGGCGGTGCCGGGGGCCTGCTGGATCTGGGCGCCGAAGAAGCCCGGCACCTGCTGGGAGGCCTGCACGAACAGGCTGCCCGCCAGCGCCTGGTAGCCCAGCACCGCCAGGCTCAGCCCCACCAGGTCGGCCAGCAGGCCCCGCTTGAGCAGCCGCGCCGTTTCCCCCTTGCTGGGGCGCACCGGTGAGGCCAGGGCCCGGCCGCAGCGCACCACCAGCCAGCTCTGCCAGAGGCACCAGAGCAGGACCAGGAATGACAGGGTGGTGAGCGAGATGCCCGGGCCGAGCCCGATCGCCCGGGCTGAATTGGCCACCAGCCGGCCGCCGATGTTGTTGAACAGCAGCACGCCGACGACGACGACCCCCAGCACCACCTGGGTCCAGAACCGCACCCATCCCGACCAGCGCAGGGCAGCGCTGATGCGCTGCAGGTCGAGCTGATCGGCCATCGGGACCCCGCCAACGCCCCAAACTTGGCATGGGAGGATCGCCTCGGCGACTGTCCCGCCCCCGCCCGCCCGGATCTCCGCACGCCCACCGTCGTCCCAGCGTCTCCTTGATCCAGCTGCTCCCTCCCGCCGAGGCCCTGCGTCCCACCGCCATCGCCCTGGGGAGCTTCGACGGCCTGCACCGCGGCCATCGGCGTGTGATCGCGGCCATCTGCGGCGAGGCCGGTGCGGCCGCCGCCGGCGGGGATGGGGCGGTGCCCACGGTGGTCAGTTTCTGGCCCCATCCGCGGGAGGTGCTCTACGGAGAACCGCGGCTGCGGCTCGATCTGCCGCGGGAGAAGCTGGAGCTGCTGGCTCCCCTGGGCATCCGCCAGCTGGTGCTGGTGCCCTTCGATCTGGCCCTGTCCCGGCTGAGCCCGGCCGCGTTCGTGCGCGAGGTGCTGGCCGGCCAGCTGCAGGCGCGGCGCATCGCCGTGGGCGACAACTTCCGCTTCGGGGCCGGCCGCAGCGGCTCGGCCCAGGATCTGATCCGGCTGGCCGAACCGCTGGGCATCGCCGTCACCGTGCTGCCGATGCTGCAGGACGCCAACGGGCGCCTGAGCAGCAGCCGCATCCGCGCCGCCCTGGCCGCCGCTGACCTGGCCGGCGCCGCCGAGCTGCTGCAACGTCCCTATCGCTTCAGCGGTCAGGTGGTGCGGGGTCGCGGCCTGGGGCGGGGCCTGGGCTGGCCCACGGCCAACCTGCAGGTCGACGGCCGCAAGTTCCTGCCGCGGGAGGGGGTCTATGCCGCCTGGGCCTGGCGCGAGCCGGCCGGGCTGACGGCAGCGCCGCCCATGCCCGCCGTGATGAACCTCGGCCCCCAGCCCACGGTGGACCCCCTGGCCCCGTCGGCGGTGGAGGTGCATCTGCTCGACCGGGACGTGGAGCTGGCCGGCGCCGTCCTGCGCATCGAGCCGGTGCGCTGGCTGCGCGGCCAGCAGCGCTTCGCCGATCTGCAGGCCCTGACCCAGCAGATCGCCCGCGATGCCGACCAGGCCCGGGAGCTGCTGGTAGCCGCGGCGGACGCCGGCGGTCTTCAGCCGCCCGGGTAGGCGTGGCTGAGGCCCCAGCCGATGAAGGCGGCGATGCCTCCGAGCAGCAGAATCCCGGAGATCAGCACCAGCATCGGGCTGTCGGGCTGGTCGGAGGCCATCGCTGCCTGCAAGCGCTGCCCCACCCTAGTCAGAGCCCGCCGCGCCGCCGCGCCACGACCCCCTTCGCCAGCCGATGGCCGATCCTTCCTCCCCCGCTCCGTCCCCTGCCCTGACCCCGACCCCGGCGGCGATGGCAGCCCCGGAGCCTTCCCCAGCCGCCGCCGGCCCAGCTGGGGATGCCATCGCCGCAGGACGCCCGCTGCAGGTCGGTGCCACCGGGTCGATCGAGCGGTTGCTGGATGCCAACCTCGACCGGGCTCGCGAGGGGCTGCGGGTGCTGGAGGACTGGGCCCGCTTCGGCCTGGGGAGGCCCGATCTGGTGGCCCGCTGCAAGGATCTGCGCCAGCGCCTCGGCCGCTGCCACCAGCAGCGCTACCTGCTGGCCCGCCACAGCGCCTCCGACCCGGCCGCCGGCATGGCCCATCCGGCCCAGGCCGAGAGGCGCGGCCCTGAGGCGGTGCTGCGGGCCAATGCCTCGCGGGTGCAGGAGGCCCTGCGGGTGCTGGAGGAATTCGGCCGGGAAGGGGATGCCGAGCTGGCCGCCACCGCCTCCGCCTGTCGCTATGCCCTCTACGACCTGGAGCTGGAGCTGCTGCGGGCGGGCCAGGGGGGGCAGGCGCGCCGGCGCCTGCTGCAGGAGTGCCACCTCTATCTGATCACCCAGCCCGGCGATGGCCTGGAGGAGGCGGTGGCCGCGGCCCTGGGTGCGGGCGTGCGGCTGGTGCAGTACCGGGCCAAGCCCGGCGCCGCCGATGGCCAGGGCCCGCTCGATGACCGGCGCCGGCTGGCCCAGGCCATGGCCCTGCGGCAGCTGTGCGACCGCCATGGAGCCCTGCTGCTGATCAACGACCGCCTCGATCTGGCCCTGGCGGTGGAGGCGGACGGGGTGCACCTGGGTCAGGGGGATCTGCCGCCGGCCCTGGCGAGGCGGCTGCTGGGGCCGGAGCGGCTGATCGGCCGCAGCACCCACGCCCTGCCGCAGCTGCAGCAGGCCATCGCCGATGGCTGCGACTACGTGGGGGTGGGGCCGGTGCATGCCACCCCCTCCAAGCCCGGCCGGACGCCGGTGGGGCTGGAGTACGTGCGCGAAGCCCTGGCCTGCAGCCCGATTCCCTGCTTCGCCATCGGCGGCCTCGATGCCGATCGGGTGGCGGAGGTGCGGCGGGCCGGGGCCGATCGGGTGGCGGTGGTGCGGGCGATCTGCAGCGCCGAGGATCCCGCCGCCGCCACGACCGCGCTGCTGCAGCAGCTGGGGTGCCGCGCATGACCGGCCCTGATCCCCAGCCCCCGGCGGCGGAGACCGTGACGGTGCAGGTGAACGGCGAGGCCCGGCCGCTGCCGCAGGGGCTGCGCCTCGATGCCGCCCTGCGTGAGCTGGGGCATGAACCGCGCCTGGTGGTGGTGGAGGTCAACGGTGAGATCCTGCCCCGCAGCGCCTGGCCGCAGCATGAGGTGCAGGAATCCGACGTGCTGGAGGTGGTCACCATCGTCGGAGGCGGCTCCTAGATTCTGTTTTTGCGATCCGGAGTCCCTGGTGGCACCGCTGTTCCGTCGCCTGGTCAGCCTGTTCGCCCTGCCGGTGCTGCTGGCCGGCCTGCTGGTCACCGCCCCCCATCCCGCTGACGCCGCCAGCGGTGGTCGCATCGGTGGCGGCAGCTTCCGCTCCGCCCCGTCGATGCCCCGCAGTTATGGCGGCGGCGGCGGTTACCGCGGTGGCTATGGCGGCGGCTACGGGGGCGGCGGCATCGGCTTCCCCTTCATCGTGCCGATCTTCGGGTTCGGCGGTGGCGGCCTGTTCGGCTTCCTGGTGCTGATGGCCATCGTCGGGCTCCTGGTCAACGCCCTGCGTGGCGGCGGCGGCGCCCCCCGGCTGTCCGGCCCCGGCGGCATGGACTACCCCCAGGCCCCGGCCGACGGCCCGGTGACCATCGCCCAGGTGCAGGTGGGCCTGCTGGCCAGCGCCCGCAGCCTGCAGAGCGACCTGCGCCGCCTGGCCGGTCAGGCCGACACCTCCAGCAGCTCCGGTCTGCAGCGGGTGCTGCAGGAAACCACCCTGGCCCTGCTGCGT
This sequence comes from Synechococcaceae cyanobacterium, assembly GCA_035285905.1. Lineage (GTDB taxonomy): Bacteria > Cyanobacteriota > Cyanobacteriia > PCC-6307 > Cyanobiaceae > Cyanobium. The sequence continues at coordinate 9,747 of JAYKJA010000033.1, read as the reverse complement.
CATCCCGATCTGTGGGTGTATGCCAGCGCCGAGGACGGCAAGGTGCCGTTCGCCAATGCGGAGGCCACCTTCAACCGGTTATCGATGCAGCAGCGCAGCAAGCTGCGCCAGGAGCTCACCACCAACGTCTCGGGCCAGCGCTTCAATGCGGCCGCGGCCAGCCCGGCCGGCAGCAGCGATGCCGCCAGCGACTACCTGGTGGTCACCCTGCTGCTGGCCAGCCGCCGGGGTCTGTCCCTGCCTGCGGCGTCCACGGCTGAGCAGCTGCGCGATTCCCTGCAGCGTCTCGGCGCCGTGGGGTCGGAAGACCTCATCGCCCTGGAGGTGATCTGGCAGCCCGAGGGGGAGGGGGAATCCCTCAGCGCCGAGGAGCTCGTCACCGACTACCCCGACCTGCAGCACCTCTGAGCCGACCGACCGGCGCCGGGTCGTTTCCGCCATCGGGGCTCTGTTCCCGCCCTGCTGCTCCGATGCAGGAGTCACCCCGGCATGGTCCGCGGGCCTGACTTCCCCGGCCGGCTCCGCTACCGGAGCCCTGCCTGCAGGATGCGCAGCGCCGCCATCGCCGCTCCGTAGCCGTTGTCGATGTTGACGACGCTGAGTCCGGGTGCGCAGCTGGCCAGCATGCCCTGCAGGGCCGCATGGCCTCCGGCGCTGACCCCGTAGCCGACGCTCACCGGCACCCCGATGACCGGCTGGGGCAGCAGTCCGGCGATCACCGTGGGCAGGGCTCCCTCCATGCCGGCGCAGACGATCAGCACCCCAGCGGAGCGCAGCTGCTCCAGGCGCTCCAGCAGGCGGTGCAGCCCGGCCACCCCCACGTCCAGCACCAGTTCGCTGGCGACCCGGTGGCAGGCCAGGGAGACCACGGCCTCCATCGCCACCGGCAGGTCGCTGCTGCCGGCGGCCACCACCGCCACGCGGCCCAGGCCGGGATCGGCGGGGGGCGGATCGGGCAGGGTGAGGCAGCGGGCCTCCGGGTGGTGGCAGAAGGGCAGGGCAGTGAGTCGGCGCAGACCGTCCAGGCGCTCGGGGGCCACCCGGGTGACCAGGGCCTGTTCGCCGGCGGCGTGCAGCTGCTCGAGGATGCGCGCGATCTGGTCGTCGCTCTTGTGTTCACCCCAGATGGCCTCCAGCAGGCCGAGGCGGTGACGGCGATCCAGATCGAGGCGGACGTCGTGGCTCAAGGTGCGCCGGGCGGCATGGCGTCCTCAGTGGTCGGAGGCCCGGGCGGTGGCGGCCCAGAGATCGGGGTCCGCCTCGCCGGAGAAGAGCAGCGGGAAGGGGTTGTCGCTGTCCGCGGGGGCGGGGCCCTCCCCGTCACCCCAGTGGGAGAAGGCTTCGCGCAGCAGGCCCCGGGCGTGGCGCACGAAGTCGTCCTGGATGCGGCCCACCTCGCTGGAGGGGATGGCGTGCCACTGGTCGCGGCTGGCCCAGCGGATCAGCAGCACCCCCTCCTGACGTTCGGGATCCCAGCGCAACTCCCGGCCGAGGAAGCCGCTCTGCTGCTGCAGCCAGGGCTCCCAGCAGGCCTGCTCGGCCTCCAGCCAGGCCTCGACGCAGTCGGCCGGAACCTGCACCCGCAGGTGCTCGATCACCACGCTCTCGTCGTCGGCGGCGGCGTCCATACAGCCCGCGGAACGGAATCCAACCTTAAGGCCGCTGGCCGGGCGGTTGACCCTGACCCGCCTTCAGCCGGCGGTGGCCGGAGGCTGGGGCCGGTGGAGCAGGGCCACCGCATGGCAGGCGATGCCCTCCTCGCGGCCCGTGGGCCCCAGGCCTTCGTTGGTGGTGGCCTTGATGCCCACCTGCTGGCAGGGCAGGCCGAGCCGCTGGGCCAGCCGGGCCCGCATGGTGTCGATGTGGGGCTTGAGCCGGGGACGCTCCGCCACCACGACGGTGTCGAGGTTGACCAGCTCCCAGCCCTCGGCGCGGACCAGGGCCATCACCCGGTCGAGCAGCTCGAGGCTGTCGGCGCCGCGCCAGCGTTCGTCGTCGGGGGGGAAGTGGCGGCCGATGTCGCCGAGGCCCAGGGCCCCCAGCAGGGCGTCCATCAACGCGTGCACGAGCACGTCGGCGTCGCTGTGGCCGTCGAGCCCGAGACCGTCGGGGTGCTCCAGGCGACAGCCGGCCAGGATCAGGGGCCGACCGGGCACCAGGCGATGGATGTCATAGCCATTGCCGATGCGCAGATCCATGGGCGGCCGGGAGAGAACGTGACCCGGCCAGTCTGCCGCCGGGGGGATCAGGCGCTGGCGGCCAGGCTCTGATCCCGCTGCGCTGCGGGCTCACGATCTGGCAGGGCTTCGGCGTCTCCGCCCTCGCCTGGCTGCACCACCGAGACCGTCAGCAGATAGCCCTCGCCGTAGACGTTACGGATCAGCTCCGGGGACTCGTGCACATGGGCGAGACGGCGGCGCAGGCCGTGCACCGTGCGGGCCAGGCTGACCTCGCTGACGTCCTCATGGCCCCAGACATCGCGCATCAGCTCCACCTTGGAGATCACCTGGCGGGGGCGGCGGCAGAAGCTGAGCATCAGCCGCCGCTGCATGGGGGACAGCGGCACGAGAGCACCGTCACACCAGAGGGTGCCGTCCTGGTTGAGTTCAAAGGCGCCGAAGCGGAACATCGTCATGGGCGTCTGCAGGTGAGCGGGCGGACCTGGTCGGCGGCAGGCGCTTGGCGCCGCAGGCCGGTCCGGCAGTCGGGAGAATGAACTCAGACTTCGCCCATCATTCGCCCCGCTCCGGGGGAAGTCGATACCCGAAAGCCGGTATCTCCCGCCCGTGGCCGGGGCGGCGGCAGGCCTGTCGCTGCCGCTGCTCCCGGAGGGAGCGTCGGGGCACCGCCTCCCCCGGTCCGGGGCTTAGGTTTCAGCAACAGTCCCCCCCTGCTGACGCTTGTCCGCATCCCACAACCTCCGCTGTGTGGTTGTCGATGACCAGGTGATGTTTCTGCAGTTGCTGGTCACGATGCTGCGCTGCCAGCAGGGGCTGGAGGTGGTCGGCACGGCCCTCGGGGCCCATGAGGGGCAGGTGGTCTGCCAGGACCTCAAACCCGATGTCCTGATCCTGGATCTCGCCCTTCCCGATGGCTCGGGTGTGGTCGTGCTGGAGACCCTGCGGCGGGTCAATCCCCGGGCGCGCGCGATCATCCTCTCCGCCGAGGCCTGCGGCTTCGTCTGCCCGGAACCGCTGCGCGGCGCCGTGCATGCGGTCGTCGACAAGACCCGCGCCTACGCCGATCTGCGCTGCGAACTCGCCCGCCTGCGGCGGGAGCTCGGCGTCGGTGATGACAGCACCCTCACCCCGCGCGAACAGGAGATCCTCGAGCTCATCGGTGCCGGCTTCAGCAATCAGGAGATCGCCGCTTCCCTGCACCTGTCACGGCACACGGTCGAGACCCATCGCAAGCGGATCGCCTCCAAGCTGGGGCTGCGGGGGCAGGACCTCATCCGCTACGCCGCCCTGCGCCTCTCCACCTGAGGCTCCGGCCTGACCAGGCGGCGCTGGCTCCCCGACCGGCCCTGCCGATCGCCTCGCGTCCAGCCAGCGGGCATGCAGATCGGGGCGCCGCAGACGGGTGCGTTCCCGCTGCTGGTCGGCCCGCCAGCGGGCGATGGCGCCGTGGTCGCCGCTGCGCAGCACCTCCGGCACGGCCATCCCCTCAAACACCGCCGGCCGGGTGTAGTGGGGGTGCTCGAGCAGCAGGGCGCTGTGGCTTTCCTCCTCCAGGCACTCCGGCGAGCCGACCGTGCCCGGCAGCAGCCGCACGACGCCGTTGAGCACCACCATCGCCGGCAGCTCCCCGCCGGTGAGCACGAAGTCCCCGATCGAGACCTCCTCATCGGCCAGGCTGCGGATCCGCTCGTCGAAGCCCTCGTAGTGGCCGCAGAGCAGCACCAGCTGGTCGTGCTGCGTTGCCCAGCGCCGCAGATCCGCCTGCCGCAGGGGTTGGCCCTGGGGGGTGAGCAGCAGCACCCGTCGGCGCGGGCAGACGGGGATCGCCGCCACGGCCGCGAACACCGGCTCCGGTTTGAGCACCATGCCGGCCCCGCCGCCGTAGGGCACGTCATCGACCTTGCGGTAGCGGTCGTTGGCGTGATCGCGGGGGTTGTGCAGATGCAGGCTGGCGATGCCGGCGCTGAAGGCGCGGCCGATCACCCCGAGGCCCTGCAGCGGCGCGAAGGCCTCCGGGATCAGGCTGACGACGTCGAGGCGCATGGCGCGGGTCTTGGACGGTGGGTGGTTTCAGCTGCCGGGTCGGCTGACGCGACGGATCTCCGAGCTGAAGCTGGCGCGGGCCGGCCGGCCGTCGGCGTGCTGCTCGAGGCAGCTGCGCAGGCGCAGGTTGGGCTTGGTGAACCAGAGGCGCTCGCGCCGCTCCCAGCCGTCGCCGCTGCAGATCAGCTCGAGGCTGCCGTCGGGCCAGAGCTGCCAGCCGCCGCGGAAGGGCACCGCCGTCTCTGCCTGGAAGGCTCCGTCGGCGGAGAAGTGCAGCGTCCGCCCGCTGCCGGCTTCCCCCCCCGGGCGGATGAGCAGGCCGCCCGGCTCGGCCGGGTCCGCGGCGGCCAGATAGGACACCTGCAGCTCGCCCCGTTCGCTGCTGAACCAGCTGTCGGCCTCCTCGGCCGGTGGTTCGCCGTCGCCGAGCTCGAAGCGGCTGCGCAGGGCCATCCAGTCGCCCGCGCAGCAGGCCAGGAAGGCGGCGAGGGTGGTGGGGGGAAAGGCGGGGGCGTCGGGCTGGGGGGCGTCTGTCACGGAGGCGGCGCCGACCGCAGGGGTGTCGGCCGGGTGGTCGACCGCCATCCTGGCAGCCGTGGTCGCAGCGGTCGCTGCCAGGCCCCCGGCCTCAGTCGCCGCGGTAGCCCAGCTCCGCCAGGCGGCCGGGGTGGCGGCGCCAGTGGGGCACCACCTTGACGAACAGCTCCAGGTAGACCGGCCCGTCGAACAGTTTCTGCATCTGCAGACGCGCCCCGCGGCCGATCGTGCGCAGCATGCTGCCGCCGCGGCCGATCAGGATCGCCTTCTGGCTCTGCCGTTCCACCAGCACCGTGGCCAGCACGGCCGTGCGTGCGGCCTGCTTTCCCTCGCCCCCCTCCTCCTCGACGATCCGCTCGATCCGCACCGCCACCGAATGGGGCACCTCCTCACGGGTGTGCAGCAGCACCTGCTCGCGGATCAGCTCGGCCAGCAGCAGCTGCTCCGGCTGGTCGCTGATGGCATCGGGGGGGTAGAGGTGGGGCCCCGGGGGCATGGCGGCGGCCAGGGCCTGCAGCAGGGGCTCACAGCCGTCGCCGGTGAGGGCGCTGCAGCGGTGCAGGGGCCAGGCCGGCGCCTGGCAGTCGCTGAGCAGCTGGGCGTAGGTGGCGGCGATGTCATCGGCATCGGCTCCGATGCGGTCGCTTTTGTTGAGCGCCAGCTGCACGGGGCGGCCGCTGTGCCGCAGCAGTTCCACGATGAAGGCGTCGCCGCGGCCGGCCGGCTGGCTGCCGTCGACGAGCAGCAGCACCAGATCCACCTCGCCGATGGCGCCGCGGGCGCTCTGTACCAGCCGCTGGCCGAGCAGGTGATGGGGTTTGTGGATGCCGGGGGTGTCCAGCAGCACCAGCTGGGCCTCCGGCGTGGTCAGGATGCCGCGCAGGCGGTTACGGGTGGTCTGGGCCACCGGCGAGGTGATGGCCACCTTCTGGCCGACCAGGCGGTTGAGCAGGGTCGATTTGCCGACGTTGGGGCGGCCGATCAGGGCGACGAATCCGGAGCGGAAGGGCTCCGCCCCGGCCGCGACCTCAACGGCTGATGAAAAGTCCATAACCTCAACACTGCCAGCAACCGGATTCCCGTGCCCGCCGCGACCGTTCCTCCCGGCCAGGATCGCTTCGTCACCGCCATGCAGAGCAGCCAGCTGCTGCTGAGCCAGTGGGAGGCCGGGGAGCTCAGCGAGGAGGTGCTGGCCGACCGGGTGGCGGCCCTTGTGGTCGACCGCGACGGCGCCCGCGGTTTCTTCGTGGTGGCGATGACCGCCGAGATCCCCCTGCTCGACCGGCTGCCGGACTCCCTGCTGCTGGTGCTGCGCCAGGCCGGCGAGCCGGTGGTCGATCTGACCGTGCGCAACCTGGTGATGAGCACCGCCATGGCCCTGCATCACCAGCGCTCCGAGGACGAGGAGCAGCGGCAGGGTTCCCTGCGGGTGCAGGGGCGGGCCTGCGAGCTGCTGCGCCAGCTCGATGCCCATGCGGTGCTGCGACGGCTGGAGCCGATGCTGGCCGCGGCCAGGCTGGAGGCCTCGGCGTCCACCCAGGCGGAGGGACTGGAGCAGCTGCCGCTGGCGATGCAGGCCGATCTGGCGATGTTCGACCGCTGGGGTTATGACCCCGCCCAGAGGGCCGCCATCGCCCAGGCCCTGGAGGGGGTGGCGGAACCGGTCTGAGGCCTGCGCAGCGTTGCAGTGGTTGAGCCGCCGGCGGCGCGGGCGCGGTGGCTCGGGCGCTGAAGGGTCAGAAGCGCAGATAGAGCAGCGACATCGCTTCCCAGTCGGTGTCGTTGAATTCGCTCTGGAAGATGTAGTTGACGTTGAGGCCGAGGACCAGGTTCTCGAACAGCCGGATGTCCACGCCGCCGCTCAGCATCGGATTGGTGGCTCCGCTGGAATCGGTGTTGGTGGCGATGCCGCCCCCGAGATAGGGCGAGATGAACGAGCGTCGGAACAGGTCCAGGGTGAGCGGCATCTGGAAGGCCGACTGGTTGTTGGGAATGCCGAAGCGATCGACATTGCCGAAGATCAGGCTGGGGCGCAGAGAGAGGGAGAAATCCCGGCTCAGCTTGTAGCCGATCCGAGCGGTGAGCACACCGCTGCTGGGTTCGCCCGGGTTCACCCCGAAGCTGTCGCCGAAACGCAGGCCGCCCCCGAAACCGAACAGCAGAGGATTCTCCGGGGCGAAGGCCTCGGGGGTGAGGGCGGCCAGTTTTTCGCTGGGGCCGGAGGGGATGGAGCCGAGGGCCAGGGGCCTGAGTTCCATCACGGTGGTCCAGCCGGCGGCCGGAGACAGGCCGGGGCCGGATCCCCAGGGTTCGCTGCCTGCAAGGCCTCCGGCTGCCTGCCACTGTCCCGGGCCCCGCTGGCTGCCGCTGGGCTGCCAGGGGCCCGGGGCCTGCAGCAGGGCCTGGGAGCGGGCTTCGGAGGCCAGGCCGCCCAGCAGCAGCAGGGCCAGCAGGGGAGGGCAGCAGCGGCGCAGGGCCTGGAGCGGCGCCGTCATGGGGCCTGGACGGCGGGAGCGGCGGCCGGGGCCGCCTCCGCCACCGGGGCAGGGGCGGGCTCAGGGGCTGGGGCCGCTTCCGGGGCCATGGCCTGCACCGGGGCAGGAGCACTGACCGGGGGGGCTGGCGCGGCTGCGGGAGTCGGGGCCGGTGCTGCCGAGGGGGCCGCATCGGGGGCGGGGGCAAGCCGGGCCGAGGCTGCGGCGGGGGCGGCGCTGGGCCTCGCGGGCGCTGTCGCTTCCGTGGCGGCGGGACCAGCCGATTTCGGCAGGGGGGAGAGGTAGACCACCGCTGGCGTCACGGTGCCGGCGCCGGGGGCGGACTGGGTGGTGGACCAGCGCCGCACCTCGTCGATCACCCCAGGATCCGAGGGCTTGCTCAGGATGTCGACGCTGCCATCGGACTGGATGGCCAGGGGCACGGCGGCGGCGCGGCTGATGCGACTCGAGGGGAGATGCACGACGCGGGCGGACTGGATGCCCGGGCTCGTCGGCCGCGCTCCGGCAACGCCGCGGCTGAGGGGGAGTTGCTGCAGGGCACGGCGCATCGGTTCCCGCCAGAGGGACGGCAGCGGGGCCAGCGGGTCGTTGCTGCCGGACCAGCGGGCCCGTTCCGCCATGGCCAGCGTCGGCATGCGCGGGGCCTGCAGATCGGCCAGGCCCAAGGCTCCGCCGAGCAGCTCGGAGCGACGGAAGCTGCCCAGGAGGGGATCAGCGGGCAACGCGCCCAGGGGGCGGTGGGGCAGGGCCACCGAGGAGTGGGGACGGTGGGTCGGTGCTGCGATCGCGCTGGCGGGAGTGAAGCCGGCGGCTTCGGAGCGGGCGACTGGAGCTGAGAGCTGGGGAGGGGGCGCGAGCGAGGCCTGAGGGCGCTGCGCCGGGGCGGGCGCGGGGGCGTCAAGGGAGCGCCCCAGGCCGGAGTCGAGCAGTGGGTCGGTGGGGCGGGCTCCCGTGCCGAGCAGCAGGCCCGTGCTGGTGGGGCCCTGCAGAGCGGGCACGGGGATGCCGCTGCCGCGGCCGTTGTTGCGGGAGGCCACGGCTGCGGCAGCGGGGGCTCCGCGTTCAGGCTGCAGCTCCTTCACCCGGGATTGCCAGCGATCGTGGGCATCGATCGCGACCAGGGGCAACCAGATCGACTGGCTGAGCAGGGCCCAGGCAATGGCCTGACGACTCACTCCAGAACGGGGGTGCGGGCGGCGTTGCATGGGCATGGACTGGAGTGACTGCAGAAGGACAGTGAAAGGAGGATTCAGCCGCGCGGGAGAGGGCGGAACTCAGCGGTTGTAGTTGTAATAGTTCCAGATGTTATAGAGATTGGCGGCGGTGGAAAGCGGAACGAGGAACTGATTGACGACATCCATGGCATCACCGTAGAGGCTGCGATTCACGATGATGGTGTCGTTGTTCTTCAGGGGTGGGTTGTAGGTGTTGGAGACGCCTTTATTGTAATTGAGTGCAAAGATCTGGCGAACTGCGGTGCCGTTGCGCTGCAGCCTGACCAGTTCGATCTTGTTTCTGTTCGCGCGCCAGTTGTTGGGGCCGCCGGCGGCCACGATCGCCTCCGTCAGCGGGGAATTGGCGGGAAGCTGGACGCGACCGGGAGCCTTGACCTCGCCGATCACATTGACAGCAATCACCTGGGGAGTGAGGTTGCTGGCCCCCAGCTCCATGATTTCCTCCGGCAGCTGCTCCTTGGCTTTGCTCACAATGATGGTGTCACCATCAAAGAGCAAAGGGTTCTGCAATTGATTCCCGAATTGCAGTAATTCCGCAAGATTGAGGTCGATCTGTTTCTGGGCGCCGCTGCTTCCTGGCAGGCGACGTCTCAGCGTGATATTGCGAACATCGGCGTGCAGCGTGATCCCACCCGCCTTCTGAATCGCCGTGACCAGGGTGGGGAATCCGGGTGATCCCGTGGGCGTCCCGAGCACCGCGGAACCTTCGCCGCGGGAGAGCAGCTGGTAGAGCCCGGGGGTCTGCACTTCGCCCAGCACCGTCACCGACATCGGCCTTGGGGTGGCGATGCGCAGATACAGCCCTGGACGCAGCAAAAGCTTGGAATAGAGTGAAGTGAGCCAGCTGTTGGCCTGCCCGATGGTGAGCCCGGTCAGCTGCACCGAGCCCAGCAGCGCCAGGGTGGCCGTGCCGTCGTTGAGGATCTCCACATCCCCTCCGATTCCAGCAGCGGTGGGATCGAGGAACACCAGCTGGAGCAGGTCACCGGGCCCCAGTACATAAAGGTCAGGGTCGTAGGTGGGGGCTGCCCCAGGGGTCCCGGGACGTCCGGACTGCCTGGTGGAGGCGGCCATGGGTTGCAGGCCGGTCTGTCCCGGTGCGGTCGCCCGTGATCCCGGAGCTCCAGAGCTCCCGGACTGCTGGGCCAGAGCCAGACCTGGACTCAATCCCCCGATCAGCAGGGCTGACAGAACCAGCGTCGGCCGGCGCCAGCGGGACCTGGCAGTGCCGGAATGCCTGGGGGGGCGGCGGCTGGC
>JAYKJA010000032.1:0-37242 GCA_035285905.1 Synechococcaceae cyanobacterium | reverse complement strand
TGGCACGGCCGGTGGTCGAGGGTTCGCTTCCATCGCTGAGACCCTGCTCCCGCAGCGCCTTCGACACCCCGGCCAGCACCGGCAGCCAGGGAGCCCGGCCGCGGCTGGAGATCAGCTGCAGTTCGAGCGAGGCCTGGTACGGACCGCTCGTGCGGGGCCGCAGCCGCAGCCGGAAGGGGGCATCGCGGAGAAGGGTGAGGCGATCGGCGGTGATGCCGTAGCGACGGGCCAGCGGATCGCGGATCAGCTGGCGGGCCAGCAGCCCCTGCAGCAGGGGATCGAGGCTGCCGCCCCGGATCTCCAGCAGCTGGTCGTCGGGGAGGGGCTCGAAGGCTTCGGGGGCCCCGGCTGCGGGGGCGGCCTCCGGGGCGGCCAGCACGCCATCGACCGCTGCCGCCTCGCCTTGCCAGCCCAGGCCCTGGGTCTGGAGGGCGAGGCTGAGGCAGCCCGCCTGGTAAGGCTGGAACAGGGGAGCCAGGGGCCCCACGATCACCCCCAGGGCGCTGGGGCTCCAGTACACGGCCTGCTCCTGCTGGATCAGCCGCAGGCAGCGGCGCTGAAGGCCCTTGCTGGGTCGCTTGCCGGGCCGCAGACGATCGACCAGCAGCTGGCGTGAGAGGGGATCGGGGGAGAAGACCACCAGATCACCCACCCGCACGGCTCCCGCCGGCAGGGGGGCTCGGGCGGGCAGGGCCGGCAGCGAGGCCGAGGGCAGGGCCAGGTAGGGCGCGCCATCGGCGTGCGGTCCCCAGAACTGCCACCACGGACGCCGCTGCTGCTTCCAGAGGCGATCCGCCAGGGGCTTGCCCATCCGCTCCACCCACAGGGGCGGGGTGGGCCGCTGGGGACTGGCGGCGAAGCTCTGCAGCAGGCTCGCCGTGTCCATCAGTTGGTCGAGTCCCTCAGCCTGGGGCCTGGGGAGGCGGAACAGGGCGGCGGCCGGTCCGAGCAGCAGAAGGGCGATCACCGCGGAGGTGATCGGCAGGGGCGGGCGCCGCCAGCCCCGGGGCCACGGCATCACGGGCGACGGGGCGATTCCTGGGACTTGCGACGCCGCCGATCGCGCCATTCGACGGTGGAGAGATAGAGCACCCCGCCGCTCACGAACACGAGAAGCACGGTGGCCAGACCCGCCAGCACGGTGTTGGCGTCGATCACGGGATCAGAAGGGCAGCACGTTGTCGCCGCCGCGACCCCACACCACCATGGCGATCGAGAAGGTGAAGATGGCAGCCAGGGAGGCCCAGCCCAGGGTGATCAGCATCGGAAGCGGGATCGTTCGGCCGCACTTTACCTAGGCTGCGGGACTGGTCAGGCGTCGTCATGACGATCCTTTCTTCCCCGCGGGCCACGGCTTCCTCGCCGGTGGAGGCGCCCGAGAAGGCGCGGGTGCGCCAGCCCTATCCCCACTGCCGCGTCATCGTTCTCGACGACGACGTGAACACCTTCCAGCACGTGGTGGAATGCCTGGTGCGACACCTGCCGGGCATGAACCCCGACCGGGCCTGGGAGCTGGCCCACCGCATCGATGGGGAGGGGTCGGCGGTGGTGTGGAGCGGGCCGCAGGAGCAGGCCGAGCACTACCACCAGCTGCTGGCGAGCGAGGGGCTGACCATGGCACCGCTCGAGCGGATGTAGGGGGACCGCCATGGGGCGGGTGGTGATCACCCACAGCACCTACCTCACCGGCCTGATCGCGCTGCTGCGGCGCCTGGCGCGGGAGGAGGGGATCGACACGATCACACCGGCGGTGATCGGCCGGGTGCGGGGGCGAAGCGAGGGGCTGCGGCTGCGGGTGTCGGCGCCGATCACGGGCGGCCACAAGCTGGTGGCGCGCCAGGGCACCAGCGTGCAGGAGGTGTTCGTGGTGACCCGCTGGAGCCGGGAGGAGCTGCAGCAGTGGCTCGATCGCCAGGCCCGCTGAGGCAACCGGCCCGCCGGGACGCGCCTACGTGGAGCGGGAGAGCCCTAGGGCCGGCGTAGAGGAAGAGGGTGGACCACCGTGCCGTCTTGCCCCAGTGTTCGACCTGGAAGAACCAGAAGGGGGGTCAGAGGCGGGGCTTCGTTTCCGGCTCGAGGCCGGCCTACGTTGCCGTCGCTGAAGACCCCCCATGTCGAAGAGGGAGTCAGATCAGAAAACTGTGAAAGGCAGTCACCAACACAGCAGTCCGAGGGAATCCTAGGGGCAGACGGCGGATTTTTCGTCCTGGGGCAGCGGCCAGATGGTGCGGACTTCCGCCAGCCGGGTCTCCATCTCGCGGGCCCTCTCCTCGGCGGTGAGGCCATCGAGCTTCAGGGTGAGGTGACCGAGCTTGCGGCCGGGGCTCGCTCCCTGCTTGTCGTACCAGTGGAGGTGGGCACCGGGCAGGGCCGCCAGCCGGCGCAGGCGATCGTCCTGGTCAGGGTCGCCCTCGGACAGGCCGAGCAGGTTCACCATCAGCGCCCCGGGCCAGATCGGATCGGTGAGCCCCATCGGCAGGCCGGCCACCAGGCGCACCTGCTGGGCGAACTGGCTGCAGCGGCAGGCCTCGATCGTGTAGTGGCCGGAGTTGTGGGTGCGCGGCGCCAGCTCGTTCACCTGCAGCCCGGCGTGCCCGTAGAAGAACTCGATCGAGAGCACCCCCACGTAGTCGAGGGCGGTGAGCAGGGAGGCGGCCACGTTGCGGGCGAAGGCCTCCACCGCGTGGTTCACCGGCGCCGGGAACAGCACCCAGTCACACACCTGGCGGTGCTGATGGGTCTGCACCAGGGGGAAGCAGGCCACGCTGCCCTCCCGGTCGCGGCAGGCCGTGAGCGCCAGTTCGCAGTCGAAGGCCACCTGCTCCTCGAGGATCCAGTGGGCCGGATCCACCTGCTCCAGCAGCTCCTCGAGGCCGGCCTGATCCGCCAGCGGCCGGGTGCCCTTGCCGTCGTAGCCGCCGCGCACGGCCTTGGCCATCAGGGGGAAGCGGAAGCCCTCGGGCAGGTGGGGGCCGGACCCCGGCCGGGTTGGGAGAGCCGGTGGGCTTGATGGCAGGGGGACGCCCGCCTGGCCAGCGGCCACGCTGGCCTCAGCGGCCTGCGGTGGTTCCAGGACCGCCGCGAGGGGGATCCAGCGGGGACAGGGCAGGTGCAGGCCATCGAGCAGCTCCCGCTGGCTCCGCTTGTCGATCAGGGGGCGCAGGGCGTCGAGGGAGGGCAGGAAGCGCACGCCGCCCTCGGCAAGAGGTTCGAGGGCATCGATCGGAATCCACTCGTTCTCGAAGCTGATGGCGCTGCAGCGTCGGGCCAATTCGGCGGTGCCGGCGGGATCGTCCACCGCGGCCACCACCTGGCCGCTGGCGAAGGCGAGGGCCGGATCCTCGCTCCCCGGGGTCTGCACCTCCAGCCCCACCCCCAGCTCGCGGGCGGCCTCCCCGAGCATGCGGGCCAGCTGGCCGCCGCCGACGATGCCGATCACCTTGGCCGGACCATTGCCGCCGGCAGGGCTGGGGAGGGAAACGCGTGAATCCACCCGGGACAGCCCGATCCGGGCCAAACCTCCCATCCTCTCAGGTGAGGCCGCGATCGCCCGCGAAGGCCCAGCGGATCACGCTGAGCACCAGCACGATCAGGAACAGGGCCAGGCCGATGGTGCAGGCGTAGGCGATCTCCAGTTCACCGAAGGCCTGGTCGTAGACGTAGTAGACGATCGTGCGGGTGCTGTCGGCCGGGCCCCCCTGGGTCATCAGGAACACCTCCTCGAACACCTTGGTGGCGCCGATGGCCGAGATCACGGCCACCAGGGTCACGTAGGGCCGCAGCAGCGGAAGGGTGATGTCGAGGTGGCGGCGCCAACCCTCGCTGCCGTCGAGGGCCGCCGCTTCGTAGAGGTCGGGCGAGATGCCCTGCAGGCCGGCGAGGAAGATCACCATGTAGTAGCCAAGCCCCTTCCAGAGGGTCACGAGCATCACCGAGGGCAGGGCCAGGCGGGGATCGGTGAGGAAGCCCACCGCCTCGAAGCGGCTGCCCAGCAGGGTGGTGAGCCAGGAATTGATCAGCCCGTTCTCGGCGTACAGCCAGCGGAAGGCGATCGCCGCCACCACCAGCGACACCAGCACCGGCGTGTAGAAGGCGGCCCGCAGCCAGTGGATACCCGGCAGGCTGCGGTTGACGAGCACGGCCAGCAGCAGCGACCCGGCCACGATCAGCGGCACGACCCCGATCAGATACAGAAAGGTGGTCACCACCACCCGGCGCAGCATCGGGTCCAGCAGCAGCCTTTGCAGATTGGCCAGGCCGATGAACTGCAGCGGTTCCCCCAGATCCAGCCCGGTGCGGGTGAAGCTGATCAGCAGGGCCATCGCCCCCGGGATCAGCACCGAGAAGGCCAGCAGCAGCAGGGCAGGGGCCAGGAACGCCCAGGCCGTGAGGCTGCGGGGTGCGGAGGCGGAGCCGGCGGTGGGATCAGGCATGGCCCCCATTGTGGGGGACTCCTGGCGGCGGCTCCAGGGGCGGCGCTTCAGCCCGGGGCCTGGCCCGCCAGCGCCCCCTCCGGACCGGACGCCGGCTGGAGACCCTCCTGCAGCACCGGGTCGGCCATCACCCAGGGGATCGCGGTCGAAAGCACGGCACTGGCGTAGCACCACAGCGAGCCGAAGGCATGGTCGGCCAGCTGCCAGGTGAGGGCGAACGCCAGGGCCACCAGCAGGCCGTACAGCCTCAGGCGGAACCCAGGCACCAGCAGCAGCGGCAGCACGATCACCCCCGCGTACAGCAGCCGGCCGCAGAGCTCACCGCCGGGGCCCCGCAGCGGCCCGTTGATGCCGTAATGGATCGAGCCCCGGGTGACGACGAGCAGCGGGGCCTGCGGGTCCAGCAGCAGCGGCACCCACAGCAGCAGACCACCCGCCAGGCCCAGCCCCAGCAGCCCCAGCATCAGGCGCCGGCGCCCCTGCAGCAGCGGCGGGCAGAGGGTCCAGCCCAGCAGCGGCAGCCACACCAGCCAGGCCAGCAGGGCAAAGCCCAGGTAGGCCAGGGCCGCCATCCGCCCCGTCGGCGTGAGCGGCTGCAGGCCCTCCGGCCCGATCGACAGCCAGACCATCCCCTCAAGGGCCTGCTGCAGGCCGAAGCCCAGCGGCATCGCCGCCAGGGGCAGCAGCTGGGGCAGCCCCTCGCGTCGCCCCTGGTTCAGGGCGATCAGCCCCAGCGGCAGCAGCCCGGCGGCGGCGGTGAAGCTGGCCCCACTCGAGAAACACATCAGCGGACCGCCATCGACCTCCAGCCTGCTGACGCTGCAGGCCCAGCGTTGCCGCAGGTCACGATTCCTCTCAGCCGGCATGCCCCCTGCAGGGTGCTGGCTAGCTGTTGGGGTGCCGCCGCTGCGGGACCATGGCCGCCCTCAGTCCAGCGGACGCCGAGCCGCACGGATCCCCTGCAGACGTCCCAGCGCCCCCGGGCGTCGCCACGACTGAGGCGCTGCCCGAGGAGACCCTGCCCCCGGAGGAGCTGGAGGGCATCCTGCAGCGCTGCGGCCGCGATCCCGACGCCCTGATCGAGGTGCTGCATCAGCTGCAGCAGCGGCTCGGCCATCTCAGCCGCCCGGCCCTGGGGCAGGTGGCCCTCGCCCTGGCCCTGCCCCCCAGCCATGTGCTCGGTGTCGCCAGCTTCTACCACCTGTTCCGGCTGCAGCCGCCGACGCCGCACCGCTGCGCCGTCTGCCTGGGCACCGCCTGCTTCGTGCGCGGGGCAGGGCTGGCCATCGAAGCGCTGCGCCAGCGGCTGCCCCAGCCCGGCTGGAGCCTGGAGGAGGTCGGCTGCCTGGGGGCCTGCTCCCGCGGCCCCGTGCTGCAGATCGACGGGGTGCTGCAGGGGGATCCCCCCGTGGCGGATCGCGAGGGGCTGGCGCGGTGGCTGTCCGCCGCCGGGGTGCCACAGGCCGTGGCCTTGACGGCGCCCGCTGGCCCGGCCCTGACCGCAGGAGCACAGCGGTGACCCCGTCTCCCCCTCGCCCGCCCCGGGAGCTGCGGATCTGCACAGCCAGCGGTTGCCTGCAGGCCGGCTCCGGAGCCCTGCAGGCCTCCCTCGAGCGCGCCGCGACCGGCATTGACGGGCCGGTCCCCCCCCTGCGGCGCGTCGGTTGCCTGCGGCTCTGCGGCCGCGGGCCCCTGCTGGCCGACGACGGACCCCGGGGCCGCCAGCTCTACGGCGGCCTGCCCGAGGAGGCGGCAGCCCTGCTGCTGGAGCAGCCCGAGGCCCCGGCGCTGGAGGCCTGGCGGGTGCCCCTGCAGCAGCCCTTCTTTCAGCTGCAGCACCCCGTCGTGCTGGAACACTGCGGGCGGGTGGATCCCGAATCGATCGACGAGGCCCTCGCCGCCGGCACCTACGCCACCCTGCGTCAGTGCCTCACGGCCCTGACACCCGGGCAGGTGCGTGAGCAGGTGCGGCGCAGCGGCCTGCGCGGTCGCGGCGGTGCCGGCTACCCCACCGGGCTGAAGTGGGACACGGTGGCCCTGCAGCCCCCCGGCCGTCGCTGGGTCGTCTGCAACGCCGACGAAGGCGACCCGGGCGCCTTCATGGACCGCACCGTGCTGGAAAGCGACCCCCATCGTCTGATCGAGGGTCTGGCCATCGCCGCCTTCGCCGTCGGCGCCGACCGGGGCTTTGTCTACGTGCGGGCCGAATACCCGCTGGCCATCGCCCGCCTGCGGCTCGCCCTCACCGCAGCCCGGCAGCACGGCTGGCTCGGCCCCGCCATCGCCGGCAGCCGCTTCAGCCTCGACCTGCAGCTGCGGGTCGGCGCCGGCGCCTACGTCTGCGGCGAGGAGACCGCCCTGCTGGCCTCGATCTCCGGCCGGCGCGGCACCCCCCGGCCCCGCCCCCCCTACCCGGCCCAGCACGGCCTGCAGGGTGAGCCGACCTTGATCAACAACGTCGAGACCCTGGCCGCCATCCCGGCGATCCTGCGGCAGGGCGGCGACTGGTATGCCTCCATCGGCAGCGGCGAGAGCCGCGGCACCAAGGTCTTCTCCCTCTCCGGCGATGTGCGTCACACCGGCGTGGTCGAGGTGCCCCTGGGGGTCAGCCTGCGGCAGGTGGTGGAGACGATGGGCGGCGGCAGCCGCGACGGCCGACCGATCAAGGCCGTGCAGACCGGCGGACCCTCCGGCGGCTGCATCCCCGCCGCCCTGCTCGACACCCCGGTGGACTACGGGAGTCTGCGGGAGCTCGGCTCGATGCTCGGATCCGGCGGGATGGTGGTGATCGGCCAGGACACGCCGATGCCCGCCCTGGCGCACCACTTCATCCGCTTCTCGGTGCAGGAGAGCTGCGGCAAGTGCCTGCCCTGTCGCGCCGGCACGGTGCAGCTGCAGCAGATGCTGGAACGCATCCTGCAGGGCGAGGCCGGGGCGGGCGATCTCGAGCGCCTGGAGGAGCTCTGCCGGATGGTGGCGGCCACCAGCCTCTGCGGCCTGGGTCAGGCCGCCCCCAGCCCGGTGCTCAGCAGCCTGCGCTGGTTCCGCCACGAGTACGAAGCCGCCTGCGCTGCGACGCCGCCATGAGCGTGCTCACCCTGACCGTGGATGGACAGCCTGTGGCGGTGCCCGCCGGCGCCAGCCTGCTGCAGGCCGTGGAGGCCGCCGGCATTTCCCTGCCCCGGCTCTGCCACCTCGACGGACTCACCCCCGTCGGCGCCTGCCGCCTGTGCCTGGTGGCGGTGGAGGGCAGCCCGCGGCCCCTGCCCGCCTGCGTCAACGCCGCCGCCGAGGGCCAGGTGGTGCGCACCGACAGCGAGGAGCTGCGCCGCTTCCGGCGCCTGGCGGTGGAGCTGTTCTTCGCCGAAGGCAACCATGTCTGCGCCATCTGCGTGGCCAACGGCAGCTGCGAACTGCAGGCGATGGCGGTGGCCGTGGGCATGGACCACTGCCGCTTCCCGTATCAGTACCCCCACCGGCGCGTGGATGCCTCCCATCCGCAGTTCACGCTCGATCGCAACCGCTGCATCCTCTGCAGCCGCTGCGTGCGGGTCTGCCAGGAGATCGAGGGCGCCCATGTGTGGGACATCGCTTCCCGCGGCAGCGACTGCCAGCTGATCGCCGGGATGGATCAGCCCTGGGCTGAGGTGGACAGCTGCACCTCCTGCGGCAAGTGCGTCGAGGTGTGCCCCACCGGCGCGCTGTTCCACAAGGACGACGGCAGCGCCGAACGGCAGCCGCGGCGCGACCTGCCGCGGCAGCTGCGCGAGGCCCGCGAACTGGGGCGCTGGACCCCACCGTCTCCCCACCGCTCCGGCCATGGCCCCTCCTGAACCCCTGCCCCCCTCCCCCGTACCCCCCGGGCCTGAGCCGGCGGCGGTTCCTCAACGCCTGCGGCTGGCGACCGTCTGGCTGGCGGGTTGCTCCGGTTGCCACATGTCCCTGCTGGACCTGGATGAATGGCTGTTCGAGCTCGCTGCCTGGGCCGATGTGGTCTTCTCCCCCGTCGCCAGCGACCGCAAGCGCTTCCCTGAAGCCGTGGATGTCTGCCTGGTGGAGGGGGCCGTGGCCAACAGCGACAACCTGGCCCTGGCCCTGGAGCTCAGGCAGCGCAGCCGGGTGGTGGTCAGCTTCGGGGACTGCGCCATCAGCGGCAACGTGCCGGCCCTGCGCAACCTGCTCAGCGGTCCCGAAGCGGTGCTCGAGCGGGGGTATCTGGAACTGGCGGACGGCAGCGCCCGGCTGCCGCGGGCCCCCGGCGTGGTGCCGGAGCTGCTGCCGCAGGTGCTGCCGCTGCACGCGGTGATCGACGTCGACCTGTTCCTGCCCGGCTGCCCTCCCTCCCCCTCCCGCATCCGCGCCTGTCTGGAGCCGTTGCTGCACGGCGCCTGGCCGCACCTCAGCGGCCCCGAAGGTCTGCGATTCGGCTGATGGAGCCACCCTCCCCGCCGCTGCCATGACCCGCACGATCACGATCGACCCCGTCACCCGCATCGAGGGGCATGCCCGCATCACCCTGCAGCTCGACGAGGGCGGCCATCTGACGGAGGCCCGCTTCCATGTGGTCGAGTACCGCGGGTTCGAGAAGTTCTGCGAAGGGCGGCCCTACACGGAGATGGCCGGCATCACGGCCCGGATCTGCGGCATCTGCCCGGTCAGCCATCTGCTGGCGGCGGCCAGGACCGGCGACGGCCTGCTGGCGGTGACGGTGCCGCCGGCGGCGGTGGCGCTGCGGCGGCTGCTCAACCTGGCCCAGATCACCCAGAGCCACGCCCTGTCCTTCTTCCACCTCAGCAGTCCGGACTTCCTGCTGGGCTGGGAGAGCGATCCGAACCGGCGCAACCTCTTCGGCCTGATGGCGGCCGAGCCCGACCTGGCCCGGGCCGGCATCCGCCTGCGGGCGTTCGGTCAGGAGCTGATCGAGCGCCTCGCCGGCCGCCGCATCCATGCGGCCTGGGCCGTGCCCGGCGGGGTGCGCAGCCGCCTCAGCCCCGCCAGCCGCGACTGGATCCTGGAGCGGCTGCCGGAGGCCCGCGCCACCGTCTCGCTCGCCCTGGAGCGCTTCAAGCACCTGCTCGACGGTCCGCTGCAGCGGGAGCAGGACTGCTTCGGGCGATTCGAGAGCCTGTTCCTCAGCCTGGTGGGTCCCGGCGGCCTGTGGGAACCGAGCGATGGGCTGCTGCGGCTGCGGGCCGCCGACGGCAGCCTGGTCGCCGACGGGCTGCGGGGGGAGGACTACGCCGCGTTCCTCGGGGAGGCGGTGGAACCCTGGACCTACCTCAAGTTCCCCTACTGGCGGGCGCTGGGGCATCCGGCCGGGATGTACCGGGTGGGCCCGCTGGCCCGGCTCAACACCTGCGAGGCGATCGGCACCCCCTGGGCCGACAGGGAGCTGCAGGAGTTCCGCCAGCGCGGCGGCGGCGGCGTGGTGCTCTCCTCCTTCGGCTATCACCTGGCCAGGCTGGTGGAGATCGTCGCCTGCCTGGAGCAGATCGAACGCCACGTGCTGGATCCGGCGCTGCAGACCGGCCGCATCCGCGCCATGGCGGCCCTCAACGCCAACGAGGCGGTGGGGGTGAGTGAAGCACCCCGCGGCACGCTGTTTCACCACTACGTCGTCGATGACGACGGCCTGCTGACCCGGGTGAACCTGATCATCGCCACCGGCCAGAACAACCTGGCGATGAACCGCACCGTGCAGCAGATCGCCCGCGCGGTCCTGCCCGATCCGGTGCCTTCGGACTGCGAGCTGCCGGAAGCGCTGCTCAACCGCCTCGAGGCAGGCATCCGCTGCTTTGATCCCTGCCTCAGCTGCAGCACCCACGCCGCCGGCGCCATGCCCCTGGCGGTGGAGCTGCGGGATGCCGCCGGCCGCGTGCTGGCGGAACGGCAGCGATGACGGGGGTCGCACAAGGGGATCCGGTTCAGGGCGGCTCGGCCGGGACCAGGGCTGGGAAGTCGGCGGTCCGCGCGATGGTCCTCGCCATCGGCAATCCCCTGCGCGGTGATGACGGCGTGGCCTGGCGGCTGAGCGAACCGCTGCGGCGACGGCCCAGGCCTGGCCTGCAGCTGCTGCAACGCCAGCAGCTCACGCCCGAACTGGCGCAGGAACTGATCGGAGTTCGGCGGCTGCTGCTGGTGGATGCCTGGTACGCCCCTGCCCCTGCAGCACCGCAGCTGCGCCGCCTGCTGCCGAAGGACCGGCCAGGCGGCAGCTGCCGGGGCCTGGGCTGCAGCCACCTGCTCGATGCCGGATCCCTGCTGCAGCTCGCGGCCTGGCTCTACGGGGCGCGCCCCCGGACCTCCCTGCTGCTGCTGCCGATCCAGGCCTGTCCCCACGGGGAGGAGCTCAGCCCCGCCGTGCAGGCTCAGCTGCCCGCTGCCCGGCGCCTGCTGCAGGCCTGGCTGGCGGCGGCCCTGGCAGGGAGCGATGCGGCCGATGCATGAGCTCAGCCTGATGCAGTCGCTGCGGCAGATCGCCCTGGAGGAGGCGGCACGCCACGGCGGCGGCCGGATCCGCAGCCTGAGACTGCGGCTGGGCACGGTGAGCGGCGTGGATCCCGAGGCGCTGCGCTTCGCCTTCGCCGTGCTGATGGAGGCGGAGCCCACCCGCGGCGCCCGGCTGGAGATCGAGACCGTGGAGGCCCAGGCCCTGTGCCTGGACTGTGGCCTGCACTTCGCCTGCGCCGATGGCCTGCAGGACTGTCCGTCCTGCGCGTCGCTGCGCTCCAGGCTGCTGTGCGGCCGGGAACTGGAGCTGCACAGCCTGGAGCTGGACAGCCTCGAGCTGGAGGAGGCCGGCAGTGAGGGAGTGGCTCCGGCGTCCCGCTGATCCGTCCTCCGGCCGGGCCGGCGTCGGCAGCGGGGCCTGGGGTGTGCGCGGGCGCTGCAGCGGCACGGGTCGCTGCGAGCCCCAAGGGACCCGGCGGCGGCGGGGCGCCGATACGGTTGGCCCTGCCGATCCGCCCCCCATGCAGGCTCCGACTCCGCTGCTCGAACGCCTGGAGACGGTGGCCGGGATGGGCAGCGGCCAGCGGCGCCTGGTGGTGCTGCTGCCCCAGCTGGGGGATTTCGACAGCGTCGAGTACGCCCAGGCCCTGGTGCCGGCCCTGCCCCGCCTGCAGCGGGCCGGCATCGCGCTGCTGGCCATCGGCATCGGCGCGGCCGAGGGTGCGGCGCGGTTCTGCCGCTACACCGGCTTCCCGCCGGAGCGGCTGCAGGTGGATGGCGAACCGCTGCTGCATCAGGCCCTGGGTCTGTACGCCGGACTACGCACGGCGGCAGGACCCTGGCCCGATCTGCTGCTGATGTGCGCCGGCATCGGCTCCCCCGGCACCCTGGCGGAGGTGTTCCGCGGTTACCGCGGCGATCGCTCGGCGCCGCAGCGACTGCAGACCCCGCTGTTCGACCTGGCGGGCGGGCGCGGTTTCCAGCGTCCCTTCGAGCTGGCCACCGTGCGCCTGCAGAACATGGTGGAGGTGCTTGGGGCCTGGGGCACCTACGTGCCCCGCAGCGACTTCCTCACCCAGCGCGGCGGCACCTTTCTGCTCGAGGCCGACGACAGCCTGCTCTATGCCCACCGCGACCGGGGTCTGCTGGGGTTCTCGGCCACGATGGGGCAGCCGCTGCAGTTCCTGGAGCCCTACCTGGAGCCGGAGGCGGCAGCCTGATCCGCCGGGCCCCCTGCGCGGGCCCTTCACTGCTGAAGCATCCTCTCCGGCGATGGAGGCTCGAGCTGGCGTCCGCCCCCGGCGACAGGGCGCGGCCGCCTCAGCGTGCAGCGGCCACAGGCGCGGCGGGTCCGGCGAGGGCGGCCGGGGTTTCGGCAGAGGGCGTCTCGGCAGCGGGCGTTCCGGCAGCGGGCGTTTCGGAGGACGGCCTGTCGGCGGTGGACGCCGGCGGCTGCGCCGGGACGCTCTGACGGCGCCCGATTTTCTGGCTGACCTCCCGGCTGCGCTGCTGGAAGCCGTGCACGATCGGGCGCCGCTCCTCGTCATAGGCGGCCAGGGCGCGGGCGGGATCGTCGCGGTGCAACTCCAGGGCGCGGGCGAGGGCCACCGCATCCCCCAGGCCGGCCGTCATGCCACGGGCCTGGGAGGAGCTCATCGCATGGGCGGCATCGCCGATCAGGGCCAGCCGGCCGCGATGCAGCCGCGGCAGCGGATCGATGTCGAACGACCAGTTGGCCACCACCTGATCGGCCGGAGTGGAGCGGATCAGGGCGGCGGCGGCCGGATCGAGCCTGGCCAGCGCCTCGGCGGGGACCGGCTCCGTCAGCAGCTGGCGCTGCCGTGGCCGCTCCTGGGGAAGGGGTTCCTCCTGGAAGAAGCCCCAGTGGGTCTGCAGCACCCCGTCGGCATCGGGGCCGAGCTGGAAGAAGTTGGCATAGATGCCCCGGCCCCGGGCGTAGACGAAGAAATCACCCCGGCCGCAGAAGCCCTCGGGATCGGGCACCACACCGCGCCAGACCCGGTCGCCGAGGTAGTGCAACCGCCGCTCGGGGGCCACGGCCGCCGCCAGCCTGGAAAAGATGCCGTCGGCGGCGATCACCAGGTCCCCGCTCCAGCGGCCGCCGTCGGCGAACTGCAGGGTCACCGGTCCGGAGGGTTCCCCGGGGGTCGGCAGGCAGGCCTCGACGCTGGCGCCACCGCAGAAGCTGGCGGGGTCGAACGCGGACCACAGCAGCTCGAGGATGGCGGCCCGGCGGATGAGCAGGGCCGGCGGGTCCCCCGGCCCGTAGCCGGCGTCCGACACATTGATCGTGCGGCCCTGCAGGTTGCGCACGTGGAAGCGCTGCACCACCTCCCCGGAGGCGATCAGGCGATCCGCCAGAGCGGGGATGCCGGCCTCAGCGAGGGCCTGCACGCCGGCCCCCACCAGCAGGATGCCGCAGCCCTCGGTGCGGGGGCGGTCAGCCCGCTCCAGCAGGGTCACCTGATGCCCCTGGCGCTGCAGCAGCACGGCGGCGAGCAGGCCGGAACTGCCGGCTCCAACGACGGCGATGCGCAAGGGAGGCTGGGCAAAGATGACGCGACGTTAAGCAGACCAGCCCCGGCCGCAGGTAGGGACAGGCACCATGCGGCGGATCGGGACTGGCGTCCAGCCAGCCCGACGCCGGCACGGGGAGCGTCGCCGGCCGGAGCGCGGGTGCGGCGTTGAGATCGGCCTACGGTGCAGCAGAGGCCCTGAGACGATGTGCGGAACCTGCTCCTGCGGCAGCCCGCCGCGCCCCTCCTCCGGCCCGGGGGCTGCTGCGGTCAGCGCGCCTGGGCAGGGCAGCGCGCCTGGGCAGGGCAGCGGCGCCGCTTCGGCGCCGGCGACCGGACGGCGACCGGAGGAGCTGTCGCAGCCTGTGGCTGCGGCGGCACCGGCGGAACGGGCGAGAACGGGTGAGCTGGCGGGGACGAAGGAGCCGGCGACCGCTGCGGAGCCGGTGACGACGTCCCAGCGGCTCGTGGGACGCAGCCTGCTGGAGCACAACAGCCAGCTGGCGCAGCGCAACCGCGAGCGCTTCGCCCGGGCGGGGGTGCGGGCGGTGAACCTGCTCTCCTCCCCCGGAGCCGGCAAGACGGCGCTGCTGGAGCACCTGGCCCGGCAGCCCGGCGCACCCGCCCGCATGGCGGCCCTGGTGGGCGATCTGGCCACCGACCTGGATGCGGCGCGCCTGCGGGCGGCGGGACTGCCGGCCGTGGGGTTGAACACCGGCCAGGCCTGTCACCTGGAGGCGGCGATGGTGGCCCGGGGGGTGGAGCGACTGGAGCGGGAGGAGGGCCTGGCCCTGGAGGATCTGGACTGGCTGCTGATCGAGAACGTCGGCAATCTGGTCTGTCCGGCCGCGTTCGACCTGGGGGAGAGCCTGCGGCTGGTGCTGCTCTCGGTGCCGGAGGGGGAGGACAAGCCGCTGAAGTATCCGGCGATGTTCCGCAGCGCCGACGTGGTGGCGATCAGCAAGAGCGACCTGATCACCCCCCTGGCCTATGACCTGCCGGCCGTGCGCAGGGCCATCGAGCGGGTGGCCCCCCAGGCCACCGTGCTGACCGTGTCCTGCCGCGATGGCCACGGCCTGGAGGCCCTCTGGCCCCTGCTGCAGGGATGGAACGGGCAGAGCTGAGGCCAGCCCTGGCGTCTCTCCTTACCTTGACCGCACACGCCCCTGACCCATGTCCCGACTCCGCGCCGCCGCCGCCCTGCTGGGGCTGAGCCTGCTCGCCGCCTGCGGCAGCCCTGACACCAAGGCGCTGAAGACGCTGGCCTGCCAGCAGGTGGCCAGCTCGATCGACCTGCAGTCGGCCCAGCAGATCGACACGTTGCGCAAGGCCCTGGGGCTGGCGCCTGGGGTGGATCCGATCGGCGCCTGCCGCGCCCTCGGCGTGAACATGGATCCCCAGGGCGCGGCTCCCGGCGGTGAGGCCGGGGCCGCCGGCAGGAGCGGAGAAGGCGGTGAGGGCAAGGCCGAGGCTGAGGCCGGCAACCGCCGGCAGGCGGAATGAGCCGGCCTGGTGGCCCGCGCTGCCCCTGCGGGCCAGCCCCGGGCCGCCGCGAGGCTCAGACCATCGCCTCGGCGCACACCAGGCGGTCGAAGTCCTCGCCGCTGATCTCACCGAGCACCAGGGCCGCCTCCCGCAGGCTCAGGCCCTGCTGATGGGCATGGCGGGCGATGGCGCAGGCGCGGTCGTAGCCGAGCTGGGGGGTGAGCGCCGTCACCAGCATCAGGCTGCGGTCGAGCAGCTCGCGGATGCGGCCGCGGTCGACGGCCATCCCCTCGATGCAGTGGCGGCGCAGGCCATGGCAGGCACCGCTGAGCAGCTCCAGGCTCTCGAGCAGGTTATGGGCGATCACGGGCTTGAACACGTTCAGCTCGAAGTTCCCCTGGCTGGCCGCCAGCTGCACGGCGGTGTTGTTGCCCATCACCTGCACCGCCACCATCGTCACCGCCTCGCACTGGGTGGGATTGACCTTGCCCGGCATGATCGAGGAGCCCGGTTCGTTCTCCGGCAGCACCAGCTCCCCCAGACCGCAGCGGGGACCGCTGGCCAGCCAGCGGATGTCATTGGCGATCTTCATCAGGCTGCCCGCCAGCACCGTGAGCGCGCCGTGGGCGGCCGCCAGGGGTTCGTGGCCCGCCAGGGCCTGGAACTTGTCGGGGGCACTGGTGAAGGGGAGGCCGAGACGCTCGGCCAGTCGCTGCGCCACCGCCTCGGCGAAGCCCCGGGGAGCATTGAGGCCCGTCCCCACGGCGGTGCCGCCGATGGCCAGCTGCAGCACCTGCGGCAGGGTCAGACGGATCGAGTCGAGGGCCAGCTGCAGCTGGGCGACCCAGCCGCCGATCTCCTGACCCAGGCTGAGGGGCACGGCATCCTGCAGATGGGTGCGACCGATCTTGATCACGTCGGCGTTGGCGGCGGCCTGGAGCTTCAGGGCCGCGATCAGCTCCTGCACCGCCGGGATCAGGCCGCGCTCCAGCTCCACAGCCACCGCCAGATGCATGGCCGTGGGGAAGGTGTCGTTGCTCGACTGGCTGAGGTTGACGTGATCATTGGGATGGATCGGCCGCTTGCTGCCCCGCTCTCCCCCGAGGCTCTCGATCGCCCGGTTGGCGATCACCTCATTGGCATTCATGTTCGTCTGGGTGCCTGAGCCGGTCTGCCAGACGCTGAGGGGAAACTCCTCGGCCAGCGCACCGGCGGCCACCAGCTCGGCGGCGCCGACGATCGCCTCGGCCAGGGTGGGGTCCAGCCGGCCCATGTCCCGGTTGACCTCGGCGCAGGCGGCCTTGAGCTGGCCGAAGGCCTGCACCAGCTGCTGCGGCATCCGCTGGCCGTAGGCGAAGTGGTGCAGCGACCGTTCGGTCTGGGCGCCCCAGTAGCGCTCGGCCGGCACCGACACGGCACCGAGGCTGTCGGTTTCGAGGCGGGTGGGAACGTCGCTCATCAGCTGCCGGGGACCACTTCGCTGTTCAGTTCGTTGAAACTGCCGGTGACGCTGCCGGCCAGGGCGGAGGCGGGCAGGGTGAGACCGGTGGCGCGGCTGATCGCCGCATTGATCTGCTGCACCGGCACCTGGCCGCTGGCCTCGAAGACCACCTTGCCGGCGGCATCGAGAACCACCACCTGGGGAATCTCGCCGTGCCAGTAGTGGGCCGGATCGGCCGGGCCGCGGTCGGGGCGATCCTGCAGCGGATCGGTGACCAGGGGCATCAGCTCCACGGACTGGCCCCAGAGGCGCTGCAGCTCGGAGACGACGGCGGCGAAGCGCTTGCTGGCGCTGCTGTCATCGAGGTAGTACACCAGCACGCTGACGCGCCGGTCCTCGAGGGCCTGGGCCAGGCTGCTGCGGGGCGGCACCAGCGAGCCGTTGCCGGCATAGAGGGCGTAGATGTTGCCGTCGTAGCGATCGTCGTCGAGGGCAGCCCAGGCCGGCCGGGCCGTCAGCGCCAGGCCGCAGACCAGCAGCAGCACCAGGCCGAGCAGGGGGCGCAGTCGCCGCAGCCAGAGGGCGGAGCGACGGGCGAAGGCGGGCTCGGAGGCGGGCAACAGCGCGAAGCAGCTGGGCCCATTGTGACCCTCACCCCTTCCCGAGACTGCGGCCCATCCCCTGGGCGATGCCGCGACCGACCAGGCCGATCGCCCGCCCCAGGCCGCGGGTGAGCAGCATCACCATCAGGTCTCCCGTGGCACGCAGCAGCGACTGCAGCTGGGGAGCGAGGGCATCGCGGGTCTCCAGCAGCAGGGTGACCAGCTGCTGCGGCCAGGGCAGCTGCCGCAGCTCCCGGTCCCGCGGTTCGGTCAGGGCGATGCAGTCGATCGCGCCGTCCTGGAGCCGGAACAGGGCGCGGCGGCTTTCGTAGAGACGCACGGGCTGCTGGAACCAGCGGCCCCAGCGCTGCTGGGCATTGAGCTGGTTGCGCAGACGCTCGAGGTTGCGGGTGGCCAGCAGCTCCGGCTGCAGCAGGTAGCGACGCAGCTCGGGCCAGTCGGCGCAGGCCGCCAGCAGTTCGGCGGCGATCAGCTCGGCGCTGCGCACCAGCCAGTTGGCGAGCAGCATCTCGAGGTACAGCAGCGCCTCCGGCTGGTCGGGGGGCAGCAGGCGGCCCTCCACCAGCAGGGGGGCGGCCTGCAGCAGCGGGGCCAGCATCGGCTGGGGATCCGGCAGCTCCGGGTCGTCGTAGCTGAGCCGGGTGCTCTGCAGCAGGCTGTCCGCCACCGGCCGCAGCTCCCCGCCCCAGGGCAGCTGCACGTAGGACCCCGCCAGCTGTCGCAGGGCCTCACGGCGCAGGTCGGGCTGCAGCCCCTGCCAGCGCTCCAGCAGGCCGGCGTCCTTCAGCTCCTCCTGCACGAGGCGCTCGCGCAGCTGGGAGAACTGCTGCAGCAGGGCCTGCAGCAGGTCACGGCGCCGCTCCGGCCGCAGGCCATCGAGGGCCAGCAGCTGGCCGCTGCGGTTGCTGGGACCGGCGGCGACCACCTGCTCGAGCCGCTCCTGCAGCGCCTGCCAGAGCCCATCGGCATCGCGGCGGCGCAGCGTCAGCGCCAGGGCCGGCCGGCCGGCGGCCGGCTCGACCGGGCCGGCGTCCGTCGTCTGGCCGAGCGCGCGCAGGGGGGTGTCATCGACGCCCATCGCCATCCAGGCGGGACCCCACAGCCAGAGCAGCAGGGCCCGGGCCGCCTCCAGCTCGCGCCGCCGCCCCTGCAGCAGCATCACCGCCAGGCCGCCGTCGGGGCGTTGCTGCAGCAGCCGGCGGCAGAGGGCCAGTTCCGCATCGATCTGCTGCAGACCGCTGACCAGCAGCCAGCGGCCCAGCCCCATCGGCGGCGGCGGATCCAGCTGCGCCCCGGCGGGGGCCGACTCCCGCCGCAGGGTGCGCCCCCCCTGCTGCAGGGTGGAAAGGGCGGCGGCCAGGGCCTCGGCGTCGGGGTCCTCCAGCAGGCCCTGCACCGGCAGACGCAGCAGGAAGGGGGTGGGGTAAGCGTGGCCGCGGGGCAGCAGCAGCAGCAGCGGAGCCGGCTGCCAGCGCTCCTGCAGCGCCTGCAGTTCGGCGGCGAGGGCCTCCGCCGGCGGCCGCCCCTGCAGGCTCCACAGCACCAGCTGCGGCGCCCCCTCCAGGTCGGCGACGGCGCTGACCGGCCGCCAGTCCCCCTGACGCTCCAGCCAGGCGATCAGGCCGGCCCTGGCCAGGGGATCGGCGAACAGGAGCAGCTGGGGCCTGCCGCGGGCCGGGGCTCGGTTCACTGCACCATGACCTGACACCTCACGCTACCGGGAGGGTCCCGATCGCTCCAGGCTCAGCGGACACCGTTCGGTGCCGACCACGGCTCAGCCCGCCGGCCGGCCGGAGAGATGCAGGGTGTAGCTCTCGATGCGGAAGCCGGTGAGCGCTTCGATCTGCTGCAGCAGCTCGTCGGGAAGACGCACGTCCAGATCCTGGATGCGGCCGCTGTCGAGGCAGGTGAGGTGGCTGTGGGGATCGGCGCGGTAGCCGTAGAGGCGGCCGTTGGCGCGGTCGAGGCATTCGATCACTCCGGCGGACTGCAGCGCCTCGAGGTTCTGGTAGACCGACGTGTGCCCGATGTTGCGGCCGAGGTCGTTGAGTTTCTCGAAGATGTCGCGGGCACTGAGATGGCTTTTCTCGGCCCAGAGCAGATCGAGCACCATGCGCCGCTGACGGCTCAGTCGCATGCCCAGATCGCGGCAGCGGCGGTAGGCCTGATCCACACCACCCGAGTCGGCAGTGGCACTGGAGAGGAGATCCGCGACCCCGTCAGGACTGGGCATCCGTTGCGGGGCAGCCGCCGCAGCGCCGCTGCCGACAGAACTGGGTGGGGACGATTGCGCCTGGGCAATCGCTGCGGCTGCTGCCACAACACTGCGACGGAGTAACAACGTTATAGGCCAATCAAAGCGGCCCTGCTGGAGTTGACTTCAGCGCCACACACTCAGCGCAACACGGGGTTGGCCCGCAGCAGCCCCTGGAACACGGCCGCCGCCGCCGCCAGCGGATGCAGGGTCGGGGGTCTGACCACGCCCAGGCCTCCGCGATAGAGCAGGCCGAGCAGCTGGGCCTCCTGCTGCGGACCCAGCGCCTCGAAGCGCAGCCCCAGCATGGCGCGGCCATCGGCCTGGAACCCGCGCACCACGGTCACCGGCCAGGGCGCGGCGGGCAGCCCCTCCAGCCACAGCTCGGCGCCGCTGCCGGGCGGAAACGCCCGGGACTCCTCCAGGATCAGGGCCATGCCCGTTTCGGAGATGTCGCGGCAGACCCCCGCCAGCTCCTGCTCGCCCAGCCTCAACCGGGCCGCCAGTCGCAACGGCACCCGGTCCCCCTGGCGCAGCACGGGTTGGTCGATGCTGCACAGCAGACAGACCAGCAGCAGCAGGCCGTTGGCCAGGTTCCAGAGCAACAGGGTGCCCTCGCCGATGTAGCCCGGCTGGATCGTGAAGGGCTGGCTGGGCAGCAGCAGGGCCAGGGTGGGCAGGCCGTAGCGGACCAGCAGCACGGCGATCAGGCCCAGCTCCAGCAGCAGGAACGGCCAGCTCAGCGCCAGGCTCAGGCTCTGGCGCGGCGCGGCGCCGGCGGAGCTGGATCCCGTCGGGACCACCCCGGGGGCTGCAGGCCGCCGTCCGAGCAGGTGCCGCAGCAGGGGCACCGCCACCAGGGCCTGCACCACCGCATTCCAGAAGGGCTCCTGGTGGCCGCGGCTCAGCCAGGGCGGCACCGCCTGCAGCAGGATCAGGAACGGCAGCGCCTGGACCACCACCTGACCCAGGGGCGCCTCGATCAGGGGCACCCCGAGCAGCAGGGCCAGCAGGGGCAGCAGCACCAGCACCACCCGGACCAGGGGCATCGCCAGGGACAGGCGCTGATGGAGCTGCAGGATCCAGGCCCCCGGTGCCGGCCTCAGGCCGCCGGGGCTGTCGGCCAGGGCCGCGGCCTCGGCGACCATGGCCTTCAGGCGGCGCTGCAGATAGGCCGCGAACCGGCGCGGCGCCTCCGCCAGGCAGAGGGTCTCATCGAGGTAGGCCAGGTCCCAGCCCGCCGCCTGCAGGCGGCGGCCCAGCCGCTGGCCGAGGGGAGCTGTGGCGAAACCGCCGAGGGCGACGATGGCGCTGCGGCGCAGCACGAAGGCGCGATCGCAGGCGATGACGGCCCGGTGGGCATCGCGCACGACCTCCAGGTAGTGATAGAAAAATTCCCGGTCTTTGGGGATGATCACATCAACCCCGAGATTGCGGTTGTAACACTCCGACTGGAAATGGGTGTCCGGGGTCTGCAGCAGGGCCAGGGAGGGGTTATGGAACAGCACCCGCGTGCGCTGCAGCAGATCCCCCAGGGGCACCATGTCGGCCGTGAGGACGGCGATCAGGTCGCTGTCACCCGAATCGAGGGCGCGCTGCAGCAGCGCCGGCCCGGCCGGGTCGTCGTCCGCCGAGCCGGCCACGCAGCGGACCCCCAGGCCGGAGGCCAGGGTCTGCAGCTCCGGCCGGCCGCGGCGATCGATCAGGGTGACTCCCGCCAGGGCGGGCCCGAGGTTGCCGGCGGCCACCAGGGCGCGCCGCACCAGACGCGGTGACTGGTCGTCCGCCAGCACCCAGACCTCCGCCCTGAGCGTCTCGCCGGCACCGGCCGCCAGCAGGCTGTCCACCTCGCGGCTGCGGCGCCGCGGTTCGTAGCGCAGCCCGGGCAGCAGCGGCAGCACCACCGTGAGCACGGCGGCCAGCTCCGCCAGCAGGATCAGGGCGCCGGCGGCGGTCAGCAGACCACTGCCGGACGGCAGCACGCTCAGCCGCCAGACCAGGTAGCGGGCCCCCGACAGCACCAGCAGCACCAGCAGCGGCAGCCGCGTCCAGGAGCGGGCCGGCAGCCCCGGCAGCAGCAGGGCCAGCACGGCCGCCAGCAGCGTGGGCAGCAGCAGCAGCAGCTCCCCCGGGGCGGTGGCGGCGGCCAGGTCGTTGCCGAGCAGGGACAGGCTGCCCTCGCTGAGCATGCCGGTGAGCAGCAGCAGCTGACGCCACCAGAGCACGGCGATCAGCACCCCCGCCAGCAGGGGCAGCGCCCATCCCAACCGTCTGAGAGCCGCTCCCATGGTTCAGGCCAGCGACAGCGGCAGGCTGTCCTGCAGCCGCTGGGGACCGATCGCCTGCAGGGCCTCGGCCAGGTCGACGCGGCCGTCGTACAGGGCCCGACCCACGATCACTCCCTCCACACCGAGGGGTTCGAGGCTCAGCAGGCTGAGCAGATGCTCCAGGGTGCCGATGCCTCCGGAGGCGATCACCGGCACGGCGCTGGCCTCGGCCATGGAGCGCAGGAACGCCAGATTGGGGCCGGCCAGGGTGCCGTCGGTGGCGATGTCGGTGCAGATCAGCGCCGCCAGGGGGCTGGAGCTGAAGCGGCGCGCCAGCTCCGCGGCCTCGGTGCCGCTGTCCTCCAGCCAGCCGCGGGTGGCCACCTTGCCGTTGCGGGCATCGATGCCGACCACGATGCGGCCCGGGTGACGCCGGGCCAGCTGCTCCACCAGCGACGGCTGCTCCAGGGCGACGGTCCCGAGGATGACCCGGTCAAGGCCGCAGGCCAGCAGGGCATCGGCGCGCTCGGCGGTGCGCACGCCACCACCCAGCTGCACCGGGATCGTCAGCGCTGCGGTGATCGCACGCACCACAGCGTCATTGACCGGCTCGCCGCTGCGGGCACCGTCGAGGTCCACCAGATGCAGCCGGCTCGCCCCCTGCTCCTGCCAGCTCAGGGCCTGGGCCACCGGGTCATCGCTGAAGCGGGTGACCTGGTCGTAGTCGCCCTGATGCAGACGCACGCACTGGCCGTCGAGCAGATCGATGGCGGGGATCACCTGCATGGCGGCGGAAGGGGGCAAGGACTGCCAGCCAGGCTGCCAGAGCTGCCGGTCGCGCAGTTCCGGCAGGGGGACGACGATGCGGAAGCCGGGATCGAGCACGGCGGCCAGCTCCACCGCCCGCTGGCGTCCGCGGCCCCGCTCCCCCAGCAGCCGGAAGTGCCGGAAGCCGCCGCTGCGGACCAGGGCCGCCCGCTGGGCGGTGAAGGCCGGACCGAGGCGCATGGGTCGGCCAGAGGAAGGAATTCCATCCTGGGGGATCGCCACGGAACCCGGTGGGGATCCGCTCCGGGCAAGCCGGTCAGGCGGCCCGGTGACCGGCCTGCCCGGCCGCTTGCCGCCGCTCACGCCCCATCCCCCGCCGCTCCTCCCGCGCTCCCCCGGGTGCTGCGGCTCGCGACCTGATCCGGCCAGCCGCCGTCTCTGCCAGCAGAAGCCTCTGCCAGCCGACATCTCGGCAAGCCACTGCGGTGCGCGGTCAGACCATCCCCGGCTGCGCCTGTCGGTCCGGCACCGATGGCTCGCGCTCGCGCTCCCGCTCGCCCCCTCCCCGCCGGAGCCCGTGGCATCGCCGGCCGGTCCTCGCCAGGATCCCCTCAGCCGTGTGCGCGCGATGGAGATCCAGCATCCCGGGGCCGAGCCGCTCAGCAGCGCCCAGCAGGAGCTGCTCGCCTCCTTCCGCCAGGACCTGGACCGACGCGGCTGCGAGGGGGGCCTGACCCCGGAGGAGGTGCGCCGGCTGGTGCAGGAGCTGCGGGCCCATCCGGAGATCAGCGTCGCCCTGGTGACGGCCTTGATGGAGGAGGTGCACAGCCGCTTTCCGGGCCACCAGCTGCTCAGCTTCGACTGGACCTGAGCCCGGCGCCGCCGCCGGACCCCGGCTCGGTCACCGCTTGAATGGCCGCCAGTTGCGGCAGTCGCGTGCGGATTCTGGTGATGGGAGGGACCCGCTTCGTCGGGCGGGGCCTGGTGGCGCGGCTGCAGCGAGCGGGCCATGAGCTCACCCTGTTCACCCGCGGCCGCCAGCCGCTGCCCGAGGGCATCACCCATCTCAGCGGCGACCGCCAGGATCCCGCGGCGCTGGCCCAGCTGGCCGGTCGGGCGTTCGACGTGATCATCGACAGCAGCGGCCGCAGCCTCGAGGACAGCCGCCGCACCCTGGAGGTGACCGGCGCCCCCAGCCATCGCTTCGTCTACGTGAGTTCGGCCGGGGTCTACGCCGACAGCGAACTGTGGCCCCTCGACGAGGACAGCCCCACCGATCCGGCCAGCCGCCATGCCGGCAAGGCCGAGACGGAGAGCTGGCTGCGGCAGGAGGGCATCCCGTTCACCAGCTTCCGGCCCACGTACATCGTCGGCCCCGGCAACTACAACCCGGTGGAGAGCTGGTTCTTCGATCGCATCGTGCATGGCCGCCCGGTGCCGCTGCCGGGGGATGGCAGCACGATCACCCAGCTGGGCCATGTGGACGACCTGGCCGCTGCCATGGCCCGCTGCATCGAAGTCGATGCGGCGGCGAACCGCATCTACAACTGCAGCGGTCGGCAGGGCGTCACCTTCCGGGGCCTGGTGCACGCCGCCGCCCGCGCCGCCGGCCGGGACCCCGACAGCGTGGAGATCCGCAGCTTCGATCCGGCGGGGCTGGACAAGAAGGCTCGCAAGGCCTTCCCGCTGCGGCTGGCCCATTTCCTCACCGACATCACCCGGGTGCGGCGGGAGCTGGCCTGGGAGCCGCAGTTCGACCTGCAGGCCACCCTGGCCGACAGCTACGCCAACGACTACGCCCTGCGGCTGCCCACCAGCCCGGATTTCAGTGGGGATGAGGCGCTGATCTGAGTCTGCGGGGGTGCGTGCCCCCCCCTCGCCCGAAGCGGGCAGGGCTTCGTTGCGGGTCGCCACGCATCAGCCCACGGACGCTGCGGCCGGCCCAGAGCCCCTGGTTGACGCCCCCTGGAGCCATCGGCCTGCCGCCCTGGGCATCGGCGCTGCGCTGCGGCCTGGGCGCAACGGTGCCCTGACGGTGGAGGCGCCACCCGGAGTGTCCCCCGGACGCGCCTCAGCGCGGCGTCGCTCAGCCCCTGCGGCAATACCCCCAGGCCGAACTCAGCGCCAGCAGCAGCGAGGGCCAGAACAGCCACCAGCCGACCTGCGGCAGCACCACCGCCGGGCTGAGATCGCCCCGGGCCAGATCCGCCAGCCCCAGCGTCCAGCCCTGGGGCCAGAGCAGCAGCAGCAGCGAGACGAACTGCAGGATCGTCTTGGCCTTGCCGCTCCAGGAGGCGGGCCCGCCGCTGCCCTGGCCGGCCCGCCAGCCGGAGATCAGCAGCTCCCGCGCCAGCAGCAGCCAGATCGCCCACAGCGGCAGGGCGCCCCGGGCCCCCAGCCAGAGCAGCGGGGCACTGATCAGAATCTTGTCGGTGAGCGGATCGAGCCGGGCTCCCCAGACCGAACCACCACCGGCACGGCGGGCCAGGGCGCCATCGGCCCAGTCGCTGAGGCCGCCGAGCAGCAGCAGGATCCAGGCCAGGGACGGCTGACCTGCCGTCAGGGCCAGGATCAGCGGCAGGCCCAGCGCGGCGCGGGCGAGGGTCAGCAGGTCGGCGAGGCGGCGCAACATCCCAGGGCCGGCAGGATCCGGATTCTTGCCTGGCGGCAGAATGCCCCCAACCAGGAGAACCGCATGGTCGTCGAGCGTCCCGTGTCCGAGGTGATGACCACCCCGCTGATCTCCGTGCGCCGCGACACCCCGCTGCAGGATGCGGTCAAGTTGCTGAGCGAGCACCACATCAGCGGCCTGCCGGTGCTGTCGGCCGAGGGGGAGCTGGTGGGAGAGCTCACCGAACAGGACCTGATGGTGCGCGAAAGCGGCTTCGACGCCGGTCCCTACGTGATGGTGCTCGACGCTGTCATCTACCTGCGCAACCCGCTCAACTGGGACAAGGAGGTCCACCAGGTGCTGGGCAACAACGTCGAGGACGTGATGAGCACCCACCCCCACACCTGCCCGGCCGGCACCCCCCTGCCCCAGGCGGCCCGCCAGCTGCATGAGGCCAGGGTGCAGCGCCTGTTCGTGCTGGATGGCGACGGGCACCCCGTGGGCGTGCTCACCCGCGGCGACGTGGTGCGCGCCCTGGCGGCGGCAACCTGAACGGAGCCCGCGGTGCGGGCCGGCAGCAGGCGGCGATGACCACATCCGGGCGCGTCGCCCCCGGCACGGAACCGTTCTGGAGCCAGCCGGACGGCCAGCTGCTGCAGCTCCTGGTCAGTGATGGCTCGGCCGGGCTCAGTCCGGAGGAGGCCGCATCGCGCCTGGCCAGGCTGGCCCCCGCCCCCTCCGGACGAGGCCAGCGGCTGCTTCAGCCCCTGCTGCTGCTGCTGCGGCAGTTCGGCAGCCCGATCGTGCTGATCCTGATCGCCGCAGCGCTGCTCTCGTTCGCCCTGGGCAGTCCCGGAGATGGGGCGATCATCCTGACCATCGTGCTGTTGAGCGGCCTGCTCGGTTTCTGGCAGGAACGGGGCGCCGCCGTGGCGATCGACACGCTGCTGCGTTCCGTCGCCCTGTCGGTGACGGTGTGGCGGGGCGGCCGGGAGTGGGAGATCCCTGCGGCCGAGCTGGTGCCCGGCGATGTGGTGGTGCTGCGCGCCGGGGATGCCATCCCGGCCGATTGCCGGCTGCTGCAGGGCTGCGACCTGTTCGTCGACGAGGCGCTGTTGACCGGAGAGAGCTTTCCGGTGGGCAAGCGTCCCGGTTGCGTCGCCGCGCAGGCCTCCCTGGGGGACCGCTGGAACGTGCTGCACGGCGGCACCCATGTGATCAGCGGCAGCGGTCGCGCGCTGGTGGTGCACATCGGCGCTGACACCAGCTTCGGCCAGCTCTCGGCGCGCCTGCGGCTGCGACCTGACAGCAGCGGATTCGAGCTGGGTGTGCGGCGGTTCGGCACCTTGCTGATGGAGGCCACGCTGCTGCTGGTCCTGACGATCTTCGCCATCAATGTGATCCTGTCGCGACCCGTTCTCGATTCGTTCCTGTTCGCCCTCGCCCTCGCCGTGGGCCTGACCCCGCAGCTGCTCCCGGCGATCATCAGCGTCAATCTCGCCAAGGGTGCCCGGGGCATGGCCGCCAAGCAGGTGATCGTCAAACGCCTGGCGGCGATCGAGGACTTCGGCAGCATGGATGTGCTCTGCTCTGACAAGACCGGCACCCTCACCGTCGGCCGGATGGAGCTGATCAGCGCCCAGGATGTACAGGGTGAGCCCAGTGGCCGGGTGTTGTTCGCGGCCTATCTCAATGCCAGCTTCGAGAGCTCCTTTCTCAATCCGATCGATGCCGCGATCCGCAGCCAGGGTCCCCTGGAACTGCAGGGCTGGAGCAAATGCGATGAACGGCCCTATGACTTCGTGCGCAAGCGCCTCAGTGTGCTGGTGGAGCACGACGGTCAGGCCTGGCTGATCAGCAAGGGCTCCCTGGCCAACGTGCTGCAGATCTGCGACAGCGCGCTCCTGGAACCGCGGCACCTCCCCGGATGCAGCGCGGAGCGCCCCAGCCGCCAGCCGGGCGGCAGCGGAGAGCTGCCGGCGCTCGGGCTGCAGGAGTTCACGACCGGAGAGCGGCAGCCGCTGGCGGGCCTGCGCTCCGCAATCGAGCGGCAGCACACCGTCCTCAGCCGGCAGGGCCATCGGGTGATCGCCGTGGCCATCCGGCCGCTGGGGGGGATCCGCAGCCTCGACGCCAGGGCGGAAGCCGGCATGACCTTCCTCGGACTGCTCGCCTTCGCCGATCCACCCAAGCCCGGCATCGCCCGGACGATCGCCGGCCTCGAACAGCTCGGGGTCCAGCTCAAGATCATCAGCGGGGACCACCGCCTGGTGGCCCTCGAGGTCGGCCGCCGGGTGGGGCTGCAACAGCAGCGACTGCTGTGCGGCGACGAGCTGCGTCTCCTCAGCGATCACGCCCTGCCGGCCCGGGCCAGCCGCACCGACATCTTCGCCGAGATCGAACCCAATCAGAAGGAGCGCATCGTGCGGGCCCTGCGCCGTGCCGGGCATGTGGTGGGCTACCTCGGCGATGGCATCAACGACACCCCGGCCCTGCATGCTGCCGATGTGTCGATCTCGGTGCAGGGCGCCGCGGATGCCGCCAAGGAGGCCGCCGACATCGTGCTGCTCAATCAGGATCTGGCCGTGCTGCAGGAGGGGGTGCGGGAGGGTCGGCGCACCTTCGCCAACACGCTCAAATACGTGTTCATGGCCACCAGCGCCAACTTCGGCAACATGATGTCGATGGCGGCGGCCTCGCTCGTGCTGCCCTTCCTGCCGCTGCTGCCCAAACAGGTCCTGCTGACCAATCTGCTGACCGATCTGCCGGAGCTGACGATCGCCAGCGATCGCGTCGACAGCGACTGGATCCGCGCTCCAAGGCGCTGGGACGTGCCGTTCATCCGCCGCTTCATGGTGGTGTTCGGGCTGGTGAGCTCCGCCTTCGACATCCTCACCTTCGTGGTGTTGCTCTGGCTGATGCATGCCGATGTGGCGCTGTTCCGCACCGGCTGGTTCGTCGAATCGGTGGTGTCGGCCGCGCTGATCGTGCTGGTGGTGCGCACCCGAGCCCCGTTCCTGCGCAGCCGGCCCTCTCCGCTGCTGCTGGCCGCCACCCTGCTCGTGGTCTGCGGCACCGTGCTGCTGCCCTTCACCCCCCTGGCCGTCCCGTTCGGCTTCGTGCCCCTGCCGCGTCGGTTCCTGCTGATCCTGGGGCTGATCGTGGCCGCCTACATCGCCACTGCCGAAGCCGCCAAACGTCTGTTCTACCGCCGGCTGGCCAACGGCTGAACCGCAGCCCCACCGAGCGGCCGACGGCGCCCCAGGCCCCAGGCCAGCAGCAACAGCAAAAGCAGGGCCGCCACGAGCAGGGCCAGAGCCGGAGGAGACAGGGGCGCCAGCAGCAGCAGGCGCTGCAGGGCAGGGCTCGCCTGCAGCAGCAACCACAGCCCCACGCCGACCGCGGCACCGGCCTGGGTCCAGCGGCAGCGGGCTTCGCCATGCCACCAGACCAGGCCACCGGCCGCCAGCAGCAGCAGCGAGAACACCAGAGCCCGCTGCTCCATCTCCGGCAGGCCGGGCCAGCGGGCCAGCAGCAGGGCCACGACCGCCAGCAGCCCCCCCTGGGTCAGGGCCGGCCGCCAGCTGGCGGCGGGGAACAGCGGCGCCTCGGGAGGCCGGGGGGCATGGCGCATCTGGGCCGGGGTGGCCGGGATCGCCTCGAACACCACGGTGCAGGCCGGATCGATGACCAGGTGGAGCAGGGCGATGTGCAGCGGCAACAGCAGCAGCGGCTGGCCCGGCCAGAGCAGCGGCAGGGCGCTCAGGACCGCGATCGGCACGTGGATCGCCAGGGTGTATCCCAGGGCCCGATGCAGGTTGGCCTCGATGCGGCGACCCAGGGCCAGGGCCTCCACCAAGCTGCTGAAGGAATCCTGCAGCAGCACCAGATCAGCCGCCTCGCGGGCGACCGCCGTGCCGCGGCGCCCCATCGCGACCCCGATGTCGGCGGCCCGCAACGCCGGGGCGTCGTTCACGCCGTCACCGGTCATCGCCACCACTTCGCCCGCAGCCTGCAGACAGCGCACCAGACGCAGCTTCTGCGCCGGCATCATCCTGGCGAACACCGACACCTCGGGCAGCCGCAGCTGCAGCCCCTCATCGGAGAGCGGCTCCAGATCGTCACCGCAGAGCACGGGTCCCGGCGGCAGTCCGGCCTGATCGGCGATCGCCCTGGCCGTGCCGGGGGCATCGCCACTGATCATCACGACCCGCACCCCTGCGGCCCTGGCCCGGAGGATGGCCTCCGGCACCTCGGGCCGCAGCGGGTCGGCCAGGCCCATCAGGCCCATCGGCTCGAACAGGAAGTCATGCACATCCGCGGGGGGGCCGTGACGGCCGTGCTGCTCGAGCCCGGGATGCAGCGGCGCCCCCTCCAGTCCCCGGGCCACCGCCAGCACCCGCAGTCCCCGCGAGGCCATGGCATCGGCCGCCTGAAGCAGCGCCAGGGCCGGCTCCGGGGCGAGGTGGCAGAGGCGGACCACCGCCTCCGGAGCCCCCTTGGCGGCAATGTGGGCCCGCCCCTGCGCGTCATGCCACAGGCGGGACACCACCAGCAGATCGCGCTGCAGCGGGTAGTCACCTTGCAGCGGCCAGTCGGGGTGACGATGCTCCCCGGGCGGCAGGCGGGCCTCGACCAGCCGCAGGATCGCCTGCTCCATCGCATCCACCGGATCCTGGCGACTGGCCAGCAGGGCCAGCTCCAGCAGCGGGTGCCAGGTCTCCAGCAAGGGTTCCCCGTCGCACCAGCGCTGCCCGCCGGGCCAGAGGCACAGTTCCTGCACCGCCATGCGGTTCTCGGTCAGCGTGCCCGTCTTGTCCACCGCCAGCACGGTGGCACTGCCCAGGCTTTCCACCGCTGCCGGCCAGCGGGCCAGCACCCCGATGCGCGCCAGCCGCAGGGAGCCCAGGGCCAGGAACAGGGCCAGCACCACGGGGATCTCGTTGGGAAGCAACGCCAGGGCCAGGGCCAGGGCAGCCAGCAGCGCCCGGACCCCATCACCGACCAGGGAGACCTGCAGCAGGGCGAGCGCGGCGCAGAGTCCCAGGGCTGCCAGGGTCAGCCGCGCGGTGAGATGGCGGGTCTGCTGCTGCAGGCGGGTGGGGGGCGGCTCGACCAGCGCCAGGCTGCGCCCGAGACGGCCCAGCTCGGTGGAAGCGCCGACGGCCACCACCAGGGCCCGGCCGCGCCCGGCCGCCACCAGCGAACCGGCCCGCAGCAGCTCCCCCTCGGCGGACCGCAGCACCGGCAGGGACTCGCCCGTCAGCAGGGATTCATCCAGCCACAACCCAACCCCCTCCAGCAGTCGGGCGTCGGCGCAGACCCGATCGCCTTCCTCCAGGCGGAGCTGATCGCCCAGCTGCAGCGCCCCTGGATCGAGCTGCATCTCGGTGCCGTCCCGGATCACGCGGGCCCGGGGGGCCGACAGCTGGGCCAGTGCGGCCAGAGCCCGGCGGCTGCGTCGCTGCTGCAGGGCATCCAGCAGGCTGATGGCCAGCACGAAGACCAGCAGGATCCCCGCCTCCCGCGGCTCGCCGATCAGCAGGTAGAGCAGGGCGCAGGCCAGCAGCAGCAGGTTGGTGGGCTCCAGCACGGAGGGGCCGGCAGGGGAGACCTCCAGGCTGGCGAGGCGGATGCAAGCCGGCCAAGGGCCGACTGCGGTCGGCCATGGGAGGGAAGCCGGAGTCCCTTCGGGTTTGCCGAAGCAGGAGAACCGGCGCGATGGCCGTCCGATCTGCAGAATTCGTCGGCCAGGGATGCAGCGGCGTGATCAGACCTGCGGACAATGCAGGCCGCGTTCCGTTGCGTACTGAGGCAGCAGCGACCCAGCCGGGCGAGCGCCAACCGCTGCACCCGGCTGGTCCCCCCGTCGGCAGAGGCCGCCACGGCGGCCCGGGGCGGGGAGCCCGGCGCACGCTGGCGGTCGGGATGCTGCTGCTCGCCACGGTCGGTGTTCCAGCGTCAGCGGCCTCCACGGCCGGCGCCCCAGCGGTGAAGGGCCCGGCCGGGATGGCGTCCGCCGCAGCCCGGCCCGGTGTCCTGCCATCAGCCTCCAGCAGGAACCGCAGGGGCCGGAGCGAGAAGGCCGCGGCAGGACCGGCCAGGGAGGCGGCGCCGCCAGGGCCCTCCGCCGCAGCGGTGCTGCCCTGTCCCCTGTCGGCCGGCTGGCGGCTGGAGCGACAGCTGGAGCTGCCGCGTCGCGCCGGGGACGGCCAGGTCCTGGGGGGCTTCAGCGCCATCCAGTACCTGCCGCAGAGCGATCGACTGTGGCTGCTGAGCGACCTGCCGCAGGGCTCCCTCAGCCTGTGGACGGGCCTGGCCCAGGGGGGCACTCCCCAACTGCTGCGCCGCCTCCCCCTGAGCGCCGCGGGCGACCGCGACGGCGCAGTCGGCACCGATGCCGAAGGCCTGGTGCTGCGACAGGGGGTGGCCTGGCTGGTGAGCGAGGCCGACCGGGCCCGGGGACGGCCGGCCCAGCTGCTGGCCGTGGACAGCGGCAGCGGCGCACGGCTGCGGACCCTGCCGTTGCCGCCGGCCTGGCAGCCGGGTGAGGGGCGGGGTCTGCTCAGCAATGGCGGGCCCGAGTCGCTGGTTCTGCTGCCCGCCGCGGACGGCACGCCCGCGCTGCTGCTGGCCGCCGAGAAGCCGCTGCAGCAGGACCCTCCGCGCCAGGTGAGGCTGCTGCGCTGGCGCTGGCCCGAGGGACAGGGCGAACGCTCGGATGCGCCGGCGCCCGAGGAGCTGGGGAGCTGGCTGCTGCCCCGGGGTGAGAACTGGGGGCTGACGGATCTGCTGGCGGTCGACGGCGGGCAGCTGCTGGCGTTGCTGCGCCAGTTCGAACCGCCGGAGCGCTGGCGCCTGCGCCTGGCGCTCTACCCATTGCCCCGGGCCGGGGTGCCGGCAGCCCTGGCGCCGCTGGCGAGCTGGGATCTGATCGCCGCCGGCCTCACCCCCGACAACTGGGAGGGCCTGAGCTTCGGGCCGCCGCTGGCCGATGGCCAGGCCACCCTGCTGCTGGTCAGCGACGACAACCTCAGCCCCCTGCAGGCCAACCGCCTGGCCCTGCTGGTGCCGCAGCGGCCCGGCTGCCGGGCCCCTCGCTGACGGCCCCGGCCGTGGACCGGCCCGGGCTGGGCCCAGGCCCGGCCATGGCGAAGGGTTCCCTTACCCTGACGGGAAAGATTGCGGATGACGCCAGCTCTGCCCAGCGATGCCACCGCCGATTCGCTTCGCATCCTCGACACCGAAGGATCGCCGCTGTTGCGCCAGGTGGCGGTGCTCGACGGCCGGGGGCAACTGCTGTATGAAGCCCAGGTCGAAGATCCGCAGGCTGAGTATTACGCCGCCGATCTGATCCGGCCGCTGCCGGAGCTGCTGAGGGATCTGCGCGAACGGCTGCAGGGGTGTGTGGTGGTGGCCCATCACGCCAGCCACGACCAGGCGATTCTGAGCAACAGCTTCCAGCACTGCGGGCTCAATCCACCGAAGCTGGAGTGGCAGTGCACCCTGGAGATGGCCCAGGAGCTGCACCCCGATCTGGGGTCCTACGGCCTGGGAAGCCTGTGTGATGCCCTGGCGGTGGGGGAGGAACCGTTCCGCCGGGATGCCGCCCACCAGGCGGCCTACGACGCCCGTTTCACCTATCTCCTGTATCGCCATCTGCAGCGGGACCAGCACAGCCGGCGCCTGACGCAGGCGAGCAATCCGTTCAGCAGCACCCGGGTCGACACGCCGTTCCAGCACTTCGCCGATGAGCGCAAGGTGCACCAGGCGGCCTTCGCCAGGTTGTCGGCCGTGCTGCGCAGCGTGGCCGGAGACGTCAACCAGCAGTCCCAGGGGGCGGTGCTGCTGGGGGAACCCGGGGCCGGCAAGACCCATCTGGTGATGCGCCTGGCGGAGGAGGTGCTGCGCCGCAACCGCCTGCTGTTCGTGCGGCAGCCGACCCAGGCGGCCCATGTGCTGTTCCACATCTATTCCCGCACGCTGGAATCCCTGGTGGAGCCGGTGGGGGAGGGGGGCCACAGCCAGCTGGATCTGCTGCTGATCCGGGCCCTGAGGCGGATCATGCAGGAGACCGGCACGCAGACCGAGCGGGACCGGGAGATCCTGGCGGCGCTGGAGCAGGAGGACCTGCAGCGTCTGGGGGTCGAGGCAACCGAGGCGCGGCGCCTGCGCTGGGAGCGCCTGGAGATGCGGCTGCTGCGCTGGTGGGCTGACCGCCACTCCGCCGCCGGCTACGGACGCCAGATCCTGCAGGGACTGCTGCGCTTCTGCCGGTACACCCGGCCGGACCTGCGCGAGAGCTGCCGGCGCTGGCTGGCCACCGGCGAACGGGAGCCCGTGGAACGGGAACTCGAGGGCCTCAGCGCCTGGAACGAGGAGCTGCAACGGGAGGAGTTCTCGCTGCAGGCGCTGCGGGTGGTGGGTCTGCTGAGCAGCCTCGATGCACCGCTGATCCTGGTGTTCGACCAGCTGGAGGGCCTGTGGCAGGACGGCAACCGGGAGCTGCTGCTGCGCTTCGGGGAGGTGATCAAGGAGCTGTTCACCCATGTGCCCCATTCCCTGGTGCTGGTGACCCTGTTCCCCGATCGCTGGCAGCGCTTCCGCACGGACTTCGACGGCAGCATCACCGACCGGGTGGGGCAGCACCTGATCGTGCTGGAGGCGCCCCGGGCGGAGCAGGTGGAGGAGATTCTCGATCTCAGGCTCGCCCCGCTGGGGGTGAGGGCGGTGGAGCTGTTCGCGGCCGAGGAGCTGGAGCAGATCGTGCGGATGCCGTCGTTGCGGGCCTGCCTCAACCGGGCGGCGGC
The DNA here is from genome assembly GCA_035285905.1 of Synechococcaceae cyanobacterium. Lineage (GTDB taxonomy): Bacteria > Cyanobacteriota > Cyanobacteriia > PCC-6307 > Cyanobiaceae > Cyanobium. Next base: position 3,563 of record JAYKJA010000032.1, on the reverse strand, counting down.
GGTGTTCGAACACCGGGTGCGGGGTGTGCCCCTGCCGGCGCCGACCCCGCCGCCACCGCCCACGCTGCTGAGCCCTGGAGAGGGGGGGCTGGAGGTGGTGCAGCGACTGCTGAACCTGGAGCAGGAGCTGCAGTTGCTGCAGCGGCGGATCCGCAGCCTGGAGCGGCGGGGGCCGGGCGGAAGCGGCGACGGCAGCGCGGCCGCAACCGACGTGGAAGCCACGACAAGGCAGCCCGACCAGGGGTTGGCGGAGGAAGCCACCGGAGGGGCAGCGGGGCCTGGCCAGGCTCGGGAGCAAGGCGATGGAGCGGAGCGATCCACCGGAGGCTGGTTGACGGATCCCGGAGGAGCGGGAGACAGCGGAGGCAGCCCTTATGAAGAGCTGTTCCAGCGCTATCGCGAGTCCTGCCTGCGGGGAATCGAGCAGCGATGGCAGGACACGCCGATCGTCGATGAAACCGACGACGCCGGCAAGCTGAAACAGATCGTGCTGCATTTCCGTCAGGCCCGGCCGCTGAGCGTCGACAGACTGCAGCTGGGAAATCGCAGGGTGCCGGACAACGTGCTGATCCGGATGGGCCCATGTCAGCGTTGTGTGGCGTTTCTGCATACGCGGAACAGCACCTCGGTGCACTCCCGACTCAGCAATCTGAACCAGCTGGTGGTGCATCACCGCAAGGTGCAGTTCATCCTGATGCGGGATGCCTCGGCGCCACAGATCAGCTCGAAGCAGGCCAGTGCTGCCCTGCAGGCCTTCCGCACCGGCAGCGGAGACGGAGTGATCCGCACATTTGTGAGGCCCCTCGACCGGGAACGTCGCATCGCGCTGGAGTTCACGCACCAGCTGATCAACGACATCATCAACCGCGACCTGGAGATTCCTCTCGCCGAAGGATTGCGGCTGCTGGAGGTGCACCATCCCCAGAACTGGATCGTCAGGCTGCTGCAGCCAGCGGGGACGCCCGGCAGCCCGTGAGGGCGTGCCGGGGGCTAGGGGCCGATCAGGCCGAGGCGCCGCCAGGCAGCGAGGAGGGGAAGCCCATGGCCTGGGCGCCGTAATGGCGGGTCATGTCGGACTGGAGCTGCCAGGCGGTGAGCAGGGACTTGGCCAGACGGCGCAGCTCGTCGATGTCCTGACAGGACTCGATGGCCCGGGACTGGCTCTCAAAGGCGAACTGACGACTGAGGTCTCCCATGGCCGGGGATCAACTCACGAAACGTTACAAACCCCGGCAGCGGAGCGGCGGAGGGAACCCGTACCAGGCCCCCTCAGCGCTGCAGCAGGGCCAGCGTCCTGTCGCAGGACAGCCCGAGCTGCTGCTGCAGAGAGCTGGCAGCCGCCGAACCCGCCACAGAGAACAGGGTGACACTGCTGACTGTCTTGGTGGCATCCAGGGGGGTGCCCATCAGCTGCTGCAACGTCTGCCCCGGCTGCTGCAGCTGCGCCCCGATGACGGCATAGATCTCCTCCAGGCGCGCAGAGAGCAGCCGATCCGCCAGGTAGAGCCGCGCCTCCTCCAGATCCGCAAGACCGAATTCAACGCACTCACTGGAGTGGCCCAGACCCTGCAGCTGGGGAATCACGAACCAGATCCAGTGGCCCTGCTTACGACCGCGACGCAGCTCGGCCAGGGCGGCGGCATAGATAGAAGAAGGCCCATGACCCTGAGCCTGATGGAAGCGTTGCAACGAGGACATGGCTCAGCCCCGCGGTGACCAGGATGACAGAGAGAGGGTATCGCGCACTCCGCCGGAGAACGCCGGAACCCTTTCAGGGTGAGGCGCTGGGATCTGTGCCGCAGAACTGGTCAAGGATGCTGACAGCCGATCGGAATGGACCGCCCGCATGAAGCACAGAGAAGGAGGAGCAACGATGGCGATCGGAGCAGCGTTGATGGCAGGCAAGAACCGCTGAGTGATGCCTGGATTCAACAGCAAGGTCTGTCCGTACCAGATGAGAAGGGAAAGCCAGGCTCGTCGGCAGCAGGATGGGAGACAGGCCTTCGGCGACCAACTTCACCCATCCACCCGCACCACTCCCCGCAACTGACCCGCTATCCACGCATTCAGCTCCGCCAGCTTATCCTGCCCCACCGCCTCGAGCGCGGCTCGCAACCGCAGCAGACGGAGGGGATCGCGGCGGTCGCTGAGCCAGGCCTGATCGAAAGCCTGCAATGCGCGTTGGAACAGGAGCCGGCTGCGCCGATAACGAGCCCTGATCGGCGCAGGATCCAGCACGTGGCGCCAGGCCAACAAAGCCACTCCGGTGATGAGCGCAGCGGTAGCCAGCCAAGCCTGCAGGTGCGGGCCTGATGCCACGGCTAATGCCGGCAAACCGGGGAGACGCGCAGGATGCAACCAGCCTGTAGCCGAACCCAAGAATGGGCTGATCGCCAACAGCAGGCTCAGAGCCAGGGCCAGGACAGCTGACCCGGTCAGCCAGCGATCCTGGAGCAGCAGTCGCTCCTCCGCGCGCTCCAACCAGCGCAGCTCATCCGTGAGCCACTGGTGGGCCATGGTCGCGGACTCCTCCATCTGGTCGTCGCCCACAGGGCCTGTGGCTGAGCGACAGAGCTGCTGCAGTCGGCAGGAGCGCAACACGGTCCTGACCCAGTCGAGGCCGCTGTCCACCCGCGAGTCGAACAGATCGGCCACATCCCTCTCCACCCCAAGCGACACCCAGAGGTCCTGAACCGTGAGGCATTCGGCCAGGGCACGGCAGGCCAGAAAACGACGCTTGGGGCCAGTGGACCGCAGGGGCAGACGCAACAGCAGACCGCTGAACAACATCAGCGTCAGTGATGTCCAGGGGTAGGCCGCCAGAGAGAGGCTCAGCAACCAGCCGATCAGCAGCACGGCGCCGGAGCAGCGACGGCTTTGGCGTTTGCAACGGCTCGACTCCCGGTCCATCAACCAGCGCAAAGGGGAGCCAGATGGATCCCAGGGCTGGGGGACGTGGTCAGGACGGCCAGTGCGCTGGAGCTGGCGGTTCAACACCTCCATACGCCTGGGGGTGTCGAGCAGATCGGAGAGCTGCAGCGCTCGAGGGGCAGCGGCAAGGCGGCGGCCTCGTTGACAGCGGGAGCGCAACCAGTAGGTCCGGGGCGTACGCGGCTGCGGAAAGGTGGTGCGATGGCGAGGGGTGTCGATCTCCAGCAGGGCGCCGGGTTCCTGAGAGGCCGTGATCTCCTGGGCGGACAGGAACAGCGGATGCACCTCACCCTTCTGAAGCGCTACAGCCTGGGCGGTGCCACCGATCGCCATGGTCTCAAAGCCGTTATGAAAGGCCACGAGCAGATAGCAGTGGCGGACCAGGAACAGACCGTGCTGGCCATAGCACTCGGGGACGGGAAGTTCCTGATCTGAGGGCAGGAAAGCGCGCAAGTCAGGGCAGGAGGATGGATCGAGAACGGTCTGACAGCGCGCCAAAAGAGCATCAAAGCGGTGTAGGGCATCTGGATCCTCAAAGTCCTGGCGGAAATGATCCAGGGTGCGCGGCAATGCAGCCACGAGGCGATGTCGCGGCCCGGCGGGCCGCAGGCGGTGCTGGAGCTCCACCTCCG
>JAYKJA010000031.1:0-29641 GCA_035285905.1 Synechococcaceae cyanobacterium | reverse complement strand
CAGGCGGATGGCGTCATTGGGTCTCAACAGTAGTCCCAGGGTGTTAGTACTGCTGTTGATCAGCTCGGACCTAATCGTTAGCCACTGGCTTGTACCATTGAGCCTGTATTGCCATGTCCCCAGGCTGGTATCGACGGCTTCCAAAGCGATTGCTTCTACTGGGCTCCCATCGGGATCTGTAATCGACCCGTCCACCACGAGGTCTGCAATGCTGACACCTAAGGGGTTGGCATCCTTTTCGTTGATGCTGGGGAGACTTGGTGATGCTGCGTCATCTAGGACGGGTGAATTATTTGCCAGCTCAACGCTGACTTTCTGGCCATCGATCACCAGGACCTGGTTATCAGATTGCAAAGCAATGCTCTGCAGTTGCTCCGGCGACAGCTGCACACCGCTGAAGCGATTGGCGAACAGTTCCCCCTCATCGCCGGCTGTATCTCGATCGCCATTGAGCTCCGTGTCAAAGCCATGCCCGATCTCCTCCAGCAACACCATCCGCAGCTGCCCATCGCTGGCCCTTTGCAGCCAGTCTCCATTGATGTAAATGGTGGGATCTCCGTTGTCTCCCACGGCGGCGTAGGCCCCAGCTGCACCGGGCAGCTCCACAGCGCTCGCCAGCACGACCTGCAACCCGAGCCGGTCTCCGTTTCGCAGCCTGGATGCCAGAGCGGTGGCCGCCAACGCGAAGGCCTCTGCATCGCTGGAGGTGGGCCCATACACCTGGCTCAGCAGCTCCAGGAACCCAGGCTCGCGGGCACGATCGGCCAGTTCCGCCCACACGCTCGTCAGGCCGCTGTTCAGCCGTTCCGTCAGCGAGCGGGCAGCGGCAGCGCCTGAGTCTCCAGCGATCGGTTGCTCGTCGCTGGGATCAGCCAGCTGCTGGAATTCTGCCGCGTCGTTGCTGCCGGGTGCTGGGAGCGAAGCCAAGGATGCACCGTCCCAGTGCTGGCTCCCGTCCAAGACCGTTACCCCGGCCCCGGTGGCCAATGCCAAGGCTCGCAGAAACGCCTCTCCCTCAGCCCCCGCGCCGAGATCACTCCCGTGGAGCAGCAGATCCCCGTTCGGCCCGAGCTGGCTGCCGATCCGAGCCCAAGCGGCCGCCTCTCGCTCGATGGCCGCCTTGTCCACGGGGCTGCCGCCCAGCTGCAGCAGGCCCGGAGCGCCGTGGCTGATCAGGTGGATCGCCTCCAGGCCGCTGAGCCCCGCCAGGGCCGATTCGATCTGCCGCACCCCGTCGTCATCTGCCCGCAGCAGGGCCCAGAGGCTGCCGGTGGGGAGGGAGGCCAGCAGAGCCTCCCTGTCCTGCAGCCGTTCGTCGATGAGGAAGACCTGCAGTTGAAGGCTCATCAGCACTCTGCGCCTTTAAAGCTAAATAAATCATAGTTGATGTTCCTGGGTCTCTTCACTCTCGGCGTCGAGGTCTGCACAATATCCTCTATTCTTCTCTGCCCAGTCCGCGGACTGGCCTGATTGGCTTCTCTGGCAAGGCCTGTGATCTGAGAGCTGTCTTGTCTTGAATTGCATAATCTGCAATTCTCTATCATTCAAAAAGTTTTACCGTTGGTGTTTTCTTGGCCTTCGTCAATGCCAGTCTTTCGTTGTTTTCTTATCGGGCCTGATTTTGGACTCGCTCGCTGGCCTTAGTGATGGATGGCGATCTCTTCTGCGTTGCAATCTCACTCTCTAGTAGGGTGTTGTATTGAGTTCGCCAGGAACACTCCTCGTTCAAAGTCCTGTCCAGCACTGGCTCTGGTATCGAGTCCAGCAGTCAGGACTCAACCTGGCCTGGTCGGAGCTTCTGCGTGCATCCCCCTGACTGTGCATTGGAGGCAACAGTGCTCGGCGCGGTTGCCTCCGGGGCCTTGCTCCCGTTCTGCCGCGTTTTGGTGATCACCCAAGCTTCCCGCTCCACAAAGCGCTCCTGTCGTTCAGCCGGCGGAAGTTGGTGATTCTGCTGGCCTCCCATGGATTGGTCCTCCCCTGGTCGGGATGTCGCTCAACGGTCGCCCCCCTGCCTGTTTCAGTCTGTAAACACGTCAGCTTTCTGGCGGCACCATGCGTCTGCTCTGTGCAGAGCAACTCGCACGGGGCCTTGGTATTCCGTTGCAGGACGTCCCCACCGTCATGGCGAGGCTGATCGGGGCAGATCGCACCCTCCCTCAGGATCCCGGTCATCCCTGCGTGGTTGATGCAGAGGCTCTGCTCCATCACCGCTCGCCTCGCCACCGAGCCCCTGCCACCAGTGATGGCTGCGGCTGTTGGAGGGGCCGCGTGGAGCAGGCAGGACAGGCAGGCGCTGCCCGGGGGGGATTGCAGCGAGGCCCTGCCATGCCAAACCAGCACCCCCCTCTCATGGCAGGGACTGCACCAGGATCCAGCTGCTGTTGAGGGAATGGCGGAGAAGACGCTGCTGCTGAGCACGATGCGATCGCCATCGGATCCCTTGAAGTCGGTGAGGGTGTCGGTGCTGGGCAGGCCGCCGCTGAGCAGCAGGGGGGAGGAGACTCTGACTCCTGATCAGCATGGTTCTCGGTCTGTGAATCTGCCGGGTTGATGCTCCTTCCCTGCATCTTTTCATCGTCCATGCGCCCACCTGCGGATGGTTGTCGGACATCTGGAGCTAACTCGACTGCCGCTTCATCTCAACAGTTCTTTGATGCCCTTCCGCCTGTCCATTCCTTGGCGATGCGTTTGCATCGTCCTGCCCGATCGGTCACAGGCTTCATGATTGCTGGGCCCACCCCAGCGCCTCCCTGACCCGTTGCCACCAGGACTGCAACCCGCGTAGCCGGGATCGCAGCCAGCGCACTCGCCGATATCCCCATCGCACCAGATCCAGAGCCCAATCGGGCCAGCGCAGCCGCAGCGGTCCCAGCAGCGGCCGGTAGACAACGAGGTACGCCCAGCGCAGATCCCTCCAGGCGCTGCAGGGTTCGGGGTTGAGGAAGTCGGAGATGTCCACCACCAGCCCTCTGCCCTCCTGCAGCATCACGTTGCGGCCATGCACGTCATGGCCGTTGAGGCCGCGTCCGCTGGCATAGGCCAGGGCTGCATCCACATCGCGGATCACCTGCGGCGGGATCGGGATTCCATGGCGGAAGCAGTCCCACAGCGTGTGGCCCCGCAGGCGTCGCAGCACCAGGTAGCTCTCCCCGACGTGATGGCATTCGGAATAGGCCCGGTGCTGCCCGATCCGTCGGTACACCTCCGCCTCCTCCTCCAGCCCCGCTCGACCGGGCGCATAGATCTTCACCACCAGCTCCGGGAACTGCGGGTGCAGCACCACCGCGGCATAGTTCCCCGATCCCAGGTTCTGCCACGGCTCCGGCAGGCTCTCCACCACCACCGGGTCATGGGGACTGGGGCTGACGATCCGCAGCCCCGGCAGCAGTTCGGTCTCGATCCGCTCCAGCAGGGCCTCCAGCGGCAACGGGCCGGGGGTGGGATCCACGCGGGCGCAGATGGCGACCTTCAGTCTTCAAGCGTAGGCAGCGGACTGGCGTCTGCAGGGGCGCTGCCGCTCGCCAGCACGGCCCGCCATGTCGGCCTCAGGCCGGATGGCTGGAGCCCCTCGCCCACGGATCTCCACTGGCCTCAGCCGGGGAGGGTCGTCGGCCTGGGCCCGTCGATCACAGGGGTGGAGAGCAGCACCCTGCAGCCGTCCAGCACCGTCAGCTGCCCCCACTCGAACCTGGCGCGGGTGCTGCCCAGCTGCTGCGGCAGCACCACCCGCAGCCGGCGGCTCTGCGGCTCGTCGAAGCGCAGGTGCAGGCGCGTCTGCAGCGTCCACCAGTGGGAGCTGTCCCGCCGATGCCGGCGGGCTGGGATCGGCAGCTGCCGCCGCAGGATCCGGCGCCCCTGGTCATCGCAGACGAGCAGCTCCAGTTCCGGCGTGGCCTCCAGCGCTGCATTGGGCAGCCCTCCCTCGTAGCGCGCCAGCAGGGTCAGCCGCACCAGGCCCGGCCCTCCCACCACCAGCCGCAGATCGAGGTGGCGATCGTCCCGGCGGCAGTGGGCCCGCTGGCGCCCCTGCTTGTCGTAGGCCTGCAGCGCCAGACGCACCAGGGCGGCCGTGATCACGCTGGTCCACAGCAGCAGCGGGATGTTCAGCGTGTGGTTACGCACCCGCAGTTCGGCCTGCAGCGGTTGCTGCAGCGGTTGCCCCGCGGCATCCAGCAGCTCCTGCAGTTCCACCCGCAGTCGGTAGAACCCCGACTGCCTGGGCCGCAGGTCCAGGGTCATCGCCGCGTCGGCGTTGTCGTCGATGCCGCTTTCCCCGTCCTCCGCCCAGGAACTGACCTCCCGCCAGGCCTCCTTGCCGAGCTGCAGCTCCGGCTGCCCGTCGGCGTTGAGCAGGTCGATGGCATAGAGGGCCGTGCTGTTGGCCGGCAGGGTCACCTGCAGATCCAGCAGCGGTGCCCCCCAGGAGCCGGCCTCCAGGCGGAAGGCGTCGCTGGTGGCCGCCGTGCCCTCCTGCAGTTGCAGCGGCAGCAGACGCTGGGGCTGCAGCTGGGCCGCGATCAGGGCGGCCAGCGGCAGCAGCGGCAGCAGCCAGGCCAGCAGCGGCCAGCGCACCAGCTCCCGTCCGGGGATCGGCCGCTCCCCGGGCTGCAGGCCCCCCGGCTGCCCCATCACGTCAGGACCGTCGCCATCGCCCCCATTAAAGTCGTGGCCAGGCCGGTCGGCCTGATCCGCCGCTCCCGCGTCTTCATGGGCAAGGTCCCCTTCCAGCTGCTGCAGACGGTCGGCTGGACCACCTTCGGGTTGTTGCTGATCTACGGCGGCACACGCCTGTTCGACCGCCTCGACCCGATCGATTACCGCGCCGAGATCCGCCGCGGCAACCTGGCCGCCGGGCTGGTGCAGGCGGCGGTGGTGCTGGCGGTGGCGGCCGTGGTGGTGGTGGTGCTGGCCAGCTGAGTCCATGCCCTCCGCCCGGCGCGGCCCGCCCCGGTGCCTGGCGCCGATCGAGGCCTGGTTCACGCGGCAGGGCTGGCAGCCGTTGCCGTTCCAGCGGCAGACCTGGCAGGCCTACCTGCAGGGCCGCAGCGGTCTGATCCAGGTGCCCACCGGCAGCGGCAAGACCTACGCCGCCGTGCTCGGTCCGGTGGCCGAGATGCTGGCGCAGCCCGACCCTCCCCAGGGTCTGCAGCTGCTGGTGATCACGCCGCTGCGGGCCCTCGGGCGCGACCTGGTGCAGGCCATCCGCGAACCGCTCGAAGCCATGGGCTGGCCCCTCAGGGTGGGCCTGCGCAACGGTGACACCCCGGGCTCCGAGCGGACCCGCCAGCTGCGGCAGCCGCCCCAGATCCTGGTGACCACCCCCGAGTCGCTGTCGCTGCTGCTCGCCAACGCCGCCGCCGAGCGCCTGTTCGCCGGCCTGCAGGCGGTGGTGATCGACGAATGGCATGAGCTGCTGGCCAGCAAGCGCGGCAGCCAGACCGAGCTCTGCCTGGGCTGGTTGCGACGGCTGCGGCCGCAGCTGCGCACCTGGGCGGTCAGCGCCACTCTCGGCAACGTCGAGGAGGCGGCCCGGGTGGCCCTGGGGCTGCCGGAGGACGGCATCCCGCAGGATCCCCTGATCCTCCGCGCCGCCCTGGAGCGGGGCACCGCGATCCGCAGCCTGCTGCCGGAGACGATCGACGGCTTCCCCTGGGCCGGGCATCTGGGCCTGCGCATGCATGAGGAGCTGGTGGCGGCCCTCGATCCGCAGCGGGCCACCCTGCTGTTCACCAACACCCGCAACCAGGCGGAACGCTGGTACCAGTGCCTGCGCTGGGCCGCTCCGGAGATGGAGGGCCTGCTGGCGCTGCACCACAGCGCCATCGACCGGGGCGAACGGGAGGCGATCGAGGCCGGCGTCAAGCAGGGGTCGCTGCGCTGGGTGGTCTGCACCAGCTCCCTCGACCTGGGGGTCGACTTCCAGCCGGTGGAACGGGTGGTGCAGATCGGTTCCGCCAAGAACCTGGCGCGGCTGCTGCAGCGGGCCGGCCGCTCCGCCCATACCCCCGGCGGCACCGCCCAGGTGCTGTTCATGCCCACCAACGCCCTGGAGCTGCTGGAGCTGTCGGCCTTGCGGCGGGGGCTGCAGAGCGGCCTGGTGGAGCAGCGCCGGCCGCTGCAGGCGCCGCTGGATGTGCTGCTGCAGCACCTCACCAGCCTGGCCTGCGGTCCCGGCTTCGAGCCGCAGCAGGAACTGCGCACGGTGCGGCGCTGCTGGAGCTACCGCCACCTCGACGAGGCCAGCTGGCACTGGTGCCTGCGCTTCCTCGAACAGGGCGGCGACTGCCTGGGGGCCTACCCGCGTTACCGCAAGCTCGAACGGGAGCCGCTGCAGGGCCCGGATGCGGCGGCCCGCGAAGCCTCGCAGGCGCAGCCCCTGCCGCCGGCGGGGCCGGCTGAGCCGACCTCCGCGCCGCACGATGCGGCGGCGCGCAGGCCTGGCAACGGCGGGCTGCCCTGCGAGGAGGCTGCTGCGCCCCCTGCGGCCGGGCCTGAACGCTCCGGGCTCGGCGAGGACGCGGCGGGCGGTGAACCCGGCTCCGCGCCGCTCCCCGACGGGACCTTCCGCTATCGCGTCCGCGACACCACCATCGCCCGCATCCACCGGCTCAACATCGGCACGATCACCGCCGACCGCTCCGTCACCGTGCGCTTCGTGCGGGGCGCGGTGCTGGGGCATGTGGAGGAGGCGTTCATCTCACGGCTCAAGCCGGGCGATGTGTTCTTCTTCGCCGGGCGCCAGCTGGCCTTCGTGCGCCTGAGGGAGATGACGGCGATGGTGCAGGCCAGCACGAAGCGCAGCACGACCGTGCCGGCCTGGGCCGGCGGCCAGATGGCCCTGTCGGACCTGCTCAGCCGGCATCTGCGGGAGGAGGTGGACCGCTGCGCCCGCGCCATGGCCGCCGCCCCCGATCCCGCGCTCCCCGCCCCCACGGCTGCCGATCCCACCGCCGCGCTTGACACCGCCGAACTGCAGGCCCTGCAGCCGCTGCTGGCCCGTCAGTGCGATCTCTCGCGCCTGCCCCGCAGCGACCAGTTCCTGGTGGAGGTCTGCCGCAGCCGCGAGGGCAGCCACCTCTACGCCTACCCGTTCGAGGGCCGCTTCGTGCATGAGGGGCTGGGCTTTCTCTGGGCCTCGCGGCTGGCTCGCCTGCGCCACGCCACGATCACCGTGTCGGTGAACGACTACGGCTTCGAGCTGCTGGCGGCCCGCGGCTATCCGTTCGAGGAGCTGGTGGGCGAGCACCGCGACGCCCTGCTGGCGGATGCCCGGCTCGAGCAGGACCTGGAGCAGGCGCTCAACCTGTCGGAGCTGTGCCGCCGCCGTTTCCGCGCCATCGCCCAGGTCAGCGGCCTGGTGCTGCAGGGCTACCCGGGCAAGGCCCGCAGCGGCGGTCAGCTGCAGATCAGCGCCGCCCTGCTCTACGACGTGTTCCAGCGGCATGAGCCCGGCAATCTGCTGCTGGCCCAGGCGCGGCGCGAGGTGCTGGAGGAGCAGCTGGAGCTGGGGCGCCTGGCGTCAGCGCTGCAGCGGCTGCAGAGCAGTGAATGGGTGCTGGAGCCGACGCCGCGACCGGGCCCCCTGGCCTTCCCGCTGCTGGCGGAGCGCCTGAACAGCCGCCTGAGCAATGAGTCGCTGCTGGAGCGGCTGCAGCGGCTGCGGGCCGAAGCCAGCCGGGCCGAGGGGCTGTGAGGGCCCCGGTCAGTCCCTGGACGCAGACCTGCCGGCGGCGGCGGGGGTCAGGAGGCCTTCTCCAGGCGGCGCACGATCAGCAGCATCAGTCCCAGGGAGGCGACCAGGGCGATCAGCAGGGGGATGATCATCAGCGAGAGGAGAGCAGGGCCGATTATGACCAGCGCCGGCCGACCCCCGACGCCAGCACCGTGTCGCCCTTCCGCTCGGGGGGGTGATCTCCGGCAAAGGGGGCCCGGCCCCCGGCGGCGCCGCGCCTGCCGCCGGGGGCCGCTCCTGCTGCTGACGACGCTGCTGGCCGGCCTCTGCCTGGCACCAGCGGCCACCGCCGACGGCAGCCTGGCCCGCTGCAACGCCTGGCAGCGCAGCAGCGGCGTGGCCCGCATCCTGCTGGGCAATGCCATCGGCGCCGCCCACTACCTGACCAAACGCGTCAGGTTGCAGGAGAGCCCGCCGGACCACCCCGTGGCGCTCTATCACGACAGCGACATCCAGCGGGTCTGCAGCTGGCGCTGAGGCTTCAGCCCAGCAGCAGCCAGCGCCCCCCCAGCCCCAGCCCCAGCACCGCCGCGCTCTGCAGCAGCCAGCGGCGCCAGTCCGGCTGCAGCAGGCGCCGCAGCAGCACCGCTGACCCTGCGGCTCCCAGCAGCAGCACGGCGCTCTGGCAGAACCCGATCACGTGCGCATCGGCCTGCCACTGGGGCAGTCCCTCGGCAGCGGAGGCCAGCAGCGGCGCCAGGCTCACCGGCAGCAGCCGGCCGGCTTCGGTCAGCCCCAGCGGCAGGTGGTCCGCCAGCATCAGCGCCCACAGCAGCGGCAGCAGGGCGTAGGCGCCGCGCCGCAGCGTCGTCGTCGGCACCTGCAGGGCCCGCAGCAGCAGCAGCGCCAGGCTGGGCAGGGCCAGGGCCAGACAGGCGAAGGCCAGCCGCGGCAACCACGGCCCCGCCTCCAGGCTGGCGGGAGCCAGGGGAAGCCCGCCCAGCAGCGCCCGCCAGTGGTGCAGTGCCACGCCGCCCGCCAGCACCAGCAGCAGCCCCAGCTCGGCGTCGGGGGGGGCCATGTCCCGCTGCAGGTCGGCGGCGGGCGGCCGCAGCCGCAGGGTCACCGAGCGGTGCGGGCAGGCCTGGGCGCAGGTGAGGCAGAGCACGCAGTTGCGGTTGTCCTCCAGGTGGGCCGGGTGGGTGCCGAGCGGACAGCCAGCAGTCGCCAGGCCCTCTCCTTCCGCCGGTCCGCCCTTGAAGCAGGCGTAGCTGCTGCAGCTGCCGCTGCAGGTGCCCACCTGGGCCCGCAGCTCGCTGATCGCCAGCTTGGCGAACAGCCCGTTCATGCCGCCCACGGGGCAGAGATGGCGGCACCAGAAGCGCTTCTCGAACAGCAGCGAGCCGACCACGGCGCCGGCGGTGATCAGCAGCAGCAGGCAGCTGCTCAGCCAGGCGGTGTCCGGCAGATCCCAGAGCGTCTCCCAGAGCAGGATCAGGGCGAAACCGGCGGCCAGCAGCGGCGCCGCCCAGCGGTCGTGGTCGCCGCGGGGCCAGCGGGCCGGGCGCCAGCCCAGGGAGCGCGCCAGCCGCTGGCTGATCTCCCCCCAGACCATGAACGGACAGAAGGAGCACCAGAGCCGCCCCACCAGCGGAAAGCCGAGCAGGATCAGCGGCCACCACCAGGCCCAGAACAGGTTGAGGGCGCCGTTGGCCTGGCGCTGCTGGGGCCCCAGCCAGAGCCAGAGGTTCACCAGCACGAACAGCCAGCTGACCAGCCCGAACAGCAGCGTCGACCACAGGCGCGGCGAGCGCATCCAGTCGCGCAGCTGGGGCTTCCAGCGCCACAGCTCGAAGCGCAGGCCGCTGGAGCGCCGCTCGGTCCAGAACACATCCTCCGGCAGGGAGGCCGGATGGGTGGCGCTGCACTGCCGCAGGGCCCGCTCGGTGATCTGGGCCAGCTCCCGCACGTTGCCCGGGAAGTCGTAGGTCTGCAGCCGCTTGACCAGGGCCTCGCTGACCCGGGGCGGAGCGGGCCAGCCGAGGCTGCGGGACTTCTGCCGCACGCCGTAGCGCAGCCATTCCCCCAGGTCCTGGCGGCGCACCCGCAGCGGTGGCACGCGAATCTGGCGGCCGAGGCTCTCGCCGCCCGGCAGGGCGGTCTCGGAGGTGAGGAAGACGCGGCCGGGGAAGACGCGGCTGCGGCCGGCGGGATCGTCCGGGTGCCGCCAGCGGCCGCTGCGGGCCAGCTCCAGCAGCCGTTCGCGCAGGGCGGGGCTGGCCCGGTCGATCTGATCGATCAGCAGACCGCCGGCGCCGAGGCAGGCGATCAGGGGCGGTCCATCGCCGTGGGAGGAGAACAGTTCCCCGGCGTCCTCCCGCAGCAGCGCGGCGTTGACCCTCACCAGCAGCTGCTGGCGGGAGGCGGAGCTGAAGTGGATCAGGGCGGCGATGTTGTCCTTCTCCAGGCCGGGTTCGCCGCTGATCAGCACCGGCCGGGCCTGCGGGTCGGCGGCCGCCTGGCGGATGGCCTCCCGCAGGGAGCGGGCGTAGCGGCTGCTGCCGACGATGCCGCGCCGGGCCCGGCCCAGCAGGTAGGGGGCCAGCTGCAGCAGGCAGGCGGGGGTGGGCGTGACCCGTCCGGGGCCTGCGGTGCTGCCGGGATCCGCAGCGGCGGCGCTGTCGTCGTCGGCATCGCGCTGGGGTTCAGCCACCATCGCGCCCTGGTCTCCGCCGCCGATGTCTCCAGTGTCGATGATGGGGACCGCCGCCGCCCCCCAGCGATGACCCTCACCCTTTACGGCAGTGCCCGCAGCCGGGCCGCGATCGTGCGCTGGTACCTCGAGGAGAAGGGCATCCCCCATGCGCTGGTGCAGCTCGATGCCCAGGCCGGGGAACACCGCCAGGAGCCGTTCACCCGCATCAACCCCTTCGCCAGGATGCCGGCCCTGGTGGATGACGGCTTCCAGCTGCCGGACGGTTCGCCGCTGCCGCTGTTCGAGAGCGGCGCGATCCTGCTGCACCTGGCCGAACATCACGGCGGAGAGTTCCCCGCCGGAGATCCCCGGGCGGCCGTCTGGCGCAGCCTCAGCGCCCAGTGGATCCTGTATGCCAACGCCACCCTGGGGCCGGCGATGTTCCAGGCCGCCAATCGCCCGGAGGATCTGCAGCGCCAGCTGAGCGTGCTCGATGGGCTGCTGGCCGGCGGCGGCTCGCTGCTGGCGGGGCGTCAGGAGTGGGGGGCGGCCGACTGCGCCGTGCACGCCTACCTGGCCTACCTGCCGATCTTCTGCGCCAGCGTCGACCTCAGCGGCTTCCCGCAGGTGCAGGCCACGATCGCCGCCACCCAGGCCCGGCCGGCCTACCAACGGGCCAGCGGGCCGGCATGAGCGACGCCGCTGCCGCCCACGGCTTCCGCTGGGGCGGCCACCGGCTGGAGCTGCTGGCCGAGAGGGCCGTCCGGGATCCGCTGCAGGATCTGCTGCTGCTGGCCGATCTGCACCTGGGCAAGGCGGAGACCTTCCAGGCCCACGGCATCCCCCTGCCGAGCGACGGCGATGCGACGGATCTGGGTCGCCTGATCGCCCTGGCGCAACGCTGGCGGCCCCGCCAGGTGATCGTGCTCGGCGATCTGATCCACGGCCGGCTGGGCCTGACGCCCCGGTTGCGGCAGGCGTTGCGGGAGCTGCCGCAGCAGCTGGGCTGTCCGCTGCGGTTGATCGGCGGCAACCACGAACGGGGCAGCTGGCTGGAGGGTCTGCCCCAGGAGCCGTCCCTGGCGCTGGGGCCGCTGTGGCTGAGCCATGCGCCGGAACCGCGGCCGGGTCTGCTGAACGTCTGCGGCCATGTGCACCCGGTGGCCTGCGTCGGCGGCGGCGCCGACCGGCTGCGGCTGCCCTGCTTCGCCTTCCGCCGCGCCGAGGACTGTCTGGTGCTGCCCGCCTTCGGGCACTTGACGGGAGGCCATCCCTGCAGTGAGGGTGAGGATCTCTGGCTGGTGGCCGACGACGCCATCGTTCCTTGGACGCCCGATCGACGCCGTCGGCGGCGGCAGGCCGCCTGAACCGCCGCATCACCAGCACCATCCCGCCCCAACCGGACCGCAGACCCCGGCGGCGCTGGCTGCTGCTGGGCCTGCCGCTGCTGGGGCTGGCGGGCCTGGTGGCCCTGGCGCCGCCGCTGCCCGGGCCGCCGCCGCAGGGCCGTGGGCTGCTGCGGATGGCGGCCGATGATCGGGGCTTCCGCTATCTGGAGGCGCAGGACGCCTACGTGCTGGAGCTGGATCCGCGGCGGGTCGGTTTCGGCCTGCTGGAGGGCTGGGACCGGGAGCAGCAGGCCTACGACGACCGCTCCGCCCTGGCGTTCGTCTCCGGGCCGATGTACGAGCGGCATGTCGATGCCGGCGGCCGCGAGCAGACGGTGCCGCTGGGGGAGATCAAGCTGGGGGAGCAGCTGTGGCGCGGGCGCAACCGCAGCGCCGCCCGGGAACGGGCCTATGTGGGCATCCGCCGCGACGGCCAGGTGGACTTCGGCTACGGCGAACTGACCCCGCAGCGGGCCCGCACCTACGAGACCTTCATCGGCGGGCTGCACAGCATCTACAACGACCTGCAGGCGCCGCCGCCCGGATACAAGGGGGCCTACAGCCTCGGCATGGGGCAGCAGATCCGCTATTACCTGCCGCGCATCCGGGTGGTCTACGGGCTGCGGCCGGACGGCCGGCTGGAGATGCTGATGAGCCGCGATGGGCTCACCCTGGAGCAGACCCGCGCCCTGGCGCGGCAACGGCAGCTGCTGGCGGCCTATCTGCCGGATCACGCCTCCAAGAGCCGCCTGATCGTGCCGGGGATCAAGCCGTTCAGTGCGGCCGACGCCAACTGGATCAGCGGCGGTGCCACCAGCTTCGTGCATGTGCCCTACATGCTGCGGCTGCAGACGCGGGCGACGCCGCTGCAGGGCAGTCTGCTGACCGGGCTGGGGCAGCGCCTGCCGGAGGTGGGCTGCCGCAACCCGCTGGAGTGCGGCCAGCGGCTGGGGGGCCGGCTGCTGGATCGCGCCCTGGCCGGCTTCAACCGGCTGATCGAGGAGGGGGTGGCGCCGGTGGCCCAGCTGCTCTGGGCGCCGCGGGGGCCGGCCCTGGCCCAGCGGGACGGCCAGCGGGCGCCGCTGCGCGAACCGCTGATCACGGCTGATCCGGGCCTGCTGCGCCTGCGGCAGCAGCAGGAGTCGCTGGATCGGCCGTCGGGGCCCACCGGGCTGGCCCTGGCGGCCTCGCGGGTCACGCCGGTGGCCCCGGATCTGCCGCCGCCCGACGACGCCCGCATGCTGGAGGCGGAGGCCGGCGCTGCCGGAGACGACCCGGCGAAGGCGGCCACGGCGGGCCCTGCGCCGCGGGATGGGGAGTCCGGGGCGATGCCGGAGTCTGCGGCCGCAGGCGGCAGCGCCACCACGGCGGCTTCTGCCCCAGGCCAGGCGGCGGCCTCCGGCGCGACCGGCGCCGATCGTCCCCTCCCCCAGGCTCTCTCCCGCACCACGGCGGTCGCCCCGCCGCCGCCGTTGCCGCCCCTGCCCCTGAGCGCGCCGCCCACGCCCACGCCACCGCCGCCGCTTCCCGCCGCTACCGCGACTCCCTGAGCGTGGCGATTGCTGTGAGCTGGCTCACCCCCATGTTTGGGGGTGGGTATGGCAAAAACGCAGGATGTGTTGAGAGGAGTGAAGCCCAGGAATCCGCCCCAGGCCATCGGCCATTGACTGGAATTGTTGAGTGCACGAACCGATGACTCTGCCGAGACCCCATGGCGTCTGAAGGCTGATCAATCCTGATCGCCGCTGACAGGGGCCCTCGCCGCAGCCGGCGCCGCCGCAGTTCCATCCATCTGGGAGCCCTCCGATGACCTCTTCAGCCTGCGAGAACGCCACCCTTCGTGCCCGCGATACTGAGGCTGAGCAGCTGTTGACGCTGTTCATCGACCAGGCCCCTGTGGCGATCGCCATGTTCGATCGCGGCATGCGATACGTTGCCGCCAGCCGCCGTTGGATCAGCGATTTCGGCCTGGAGGGAAGACCTCTGCGGGGTCAATCACACTATGACCTGTTCCCGGAGATCCCGAATCGTTGGCGCCAGCTGCATCAGCGTGGCCTGCAGGGGGAGGTGATCTCCGATGACAACGACTGCTTCCAGCGGGCCAATGGCAGTCTGCAGTGGCTGCGCTGGGAGATCCGTCCCTGGTACCGGCAGCAGAGACAGGGGGGGATCCTGATCTTTTCGGAGGACATCAGCGAGCGCAAGCAGGCGGAGATCAAGCTGCTGCGGCTGAACCAGGAGCTGGAGCAGATCGTCAGCGATCGCACCGCCCAGCTCGAGCAGACCATCGCCGATCTGCACCTCAGTCTTCAGGATGCCGATCGTCTGCGGCAGGAGCTGCATGAGCAGTCGATCCACGATCCGCTCACCGGGCTCTACAACCGGCGCTTTCTGGAGGAGGCGCTCACCCATGAGCTGGCGCGGGCGCGCAGGCTGCAGACGCACCTGAGCGTGATGATGCTGGATCTGGACAGCTTCAAGCAGCTCAACGATGTGCATGGCCACCTGTTCGGTGACACCATCCTGCGCAGCACCGGCGCAACGATCCTGCGCACCATCCGCGGCAGCGACATCGCCTGCCGCTATGGAGGCGATGAATTCGCCATCGTGCTGCCCAGCACCGATCTGCGCCGGGCGCGCCTGCTGGCGGACCACCTGCGCCACAGCCTGAACGGTGCGATGCCGCAACTGGTGGGAGCGGAGCAGCCCCGCATCCGGTTCTCCTTCGGCGTCAGTGCGCTCAACGGCCGGGGGATGACGGAGGAGGAGCTGCTGCGCAGCGCCGATCAGGCCCTCTACGACGCCAAACACTCGGGAGGGGACCAGGTCCGCTGGGACCCGGGCGCCTGCGAGGCCTGAGACGGGAACGCCCCGCCGGCCCGGCCGCAGGCAGCCGGAGCAGGCAGGGCAGGGTCCGCAGCCCGCTCGGGCCGGCGGCTCAGCGCAGGAACAGCATCTCCTGGTAGGTGGGCAGGGGCCAGCTGGCATCGTCGACCAGCTGCTCAAGCCGGTCCACCGCGGCGCGGATCTCCAGCATCTGGGGCAGCAGCGTGTGGGCGCAGTGGTGCAGATGCTCGTTGACGCCGTGGGGCGGTTCGGCCAGGGACTGTTCCAGGGCCATGCAGCCGGAGAGCAGCTGCTGGTTGGAGCTCGCCACCAGACCCGCCATGGTGCGGTCGGGGGGCAGTCCCAGGTCCTCCTGATCGCGCAGGGAGCGGGCCAGGGTGTCGAGATAGCGCATCACGACGGGATAGATCTGGGTGCGGGCCATGCGCAGCACCAGCCGGGCCTCCACCTCGATCGCCTGGATGTACTGCTCGGTGTAGACCTCATAACGGCTTTCCAGCTCCAGGGGTGTGAGCACCCCCTGGCGTTCGAACAGCTCGCGGATCGCCGGGCGCTGCAGCACCGGCAGGGCATCGGCGCAGGTGGGCAGGTTCTCCAGGCCCCGCTCCTCGACGGCGACGCGGTGCCATTCGGCCGAATAGCCGTCGCCGCCGAACACCACGGCGCCGTGGTGTTCCATGGTCTGGCGCAGCACCGCGAAGGTGGCCTCCGCCAGGGGCATGCCCTCCTGCAGCTTCTGCTCCAGCAGGTCGCTGAGCCACTGCAGCGAGTCGGCCAGGATCGTGTTGAGCACCACCAGCGGCCCCGCCACCGACTGGCCGGATCCCACGGCGCGGAACTCGAAGCGGTTGCCGGTGAAGGCGAAGGGGGAGGTGCGGTTGCGGTCGCCGGGATCGCGGCTGAGCTCCGGCAGGGTGTCGACGCCGAGGGACATCAGGGCGGCCTGGGCCGACCCCTGCAGGCTTCCGCTCTGGATCTGCCGGAACACATCCTCGAGCTGGCTGCCCAGGTAGACCGAGATGATCGCGGGGGGGGCTTCGTTGGCGCCGAGGCGGTGGTCGTTGCTGGCGGTGGCGATGGCGGCCCGCATCAGTGGCCCGAAGCAGTGCACGCCGCGGATCACGGCGCCGCAGAAGAGCAGGAACTGGATGTTGTCGTGGGGGGTGGTGCCGGGGTCGAGCAGGTTGCCCTGGGTGGCGTTGCCGAGCGACCAGTTGACGTGCTTGCCGCTGCCGTTGACGCCGGCGAAGGGCTTCTCATGCAGCAGGCAGGTGAAGCCGTGGCGCTTGGCGGTGCTGCGCAGCACGGTCATCGTCAGCTGCTGGTGGTCGGTGGCGACGTTGGCGGCTTCGAAGTAGGGAGCGATCTCGAACTGCCCGGGGGCCACTTCGTTGTGGCGGGTCTTGGCGGGGATGCCCAGCCTGTAGAGCTGGCGTTCCACGTCCTGCATGAACACCTGCACCCGCTCCGGGATGGCGCCGAAGTAGTGGTCGTCGAACTGCTGCCCCTTGGCCGGAGGGGCGCCGAACAGGGTGCGGCCGGCCAGCTGCAGGTCGGGGCGCAGGCTGGTGAAGCAGGAGTCGACCAGGAAGTACTCCTGTTCGGCGCCACAGCTGGAGTTGACCGGGGCGATCTCGGTTTCGCCGAGCAGCCTGAGCAGCCGCCTGGCCTGTTGGTTGAGGGCCGAGTTGGAACGCAGCAGGGGGGTCTTCTTGTCGAGGGCCTCACCGGTCCAGCTGACGAAGACGGTGGGGATGCAGAGGGTGAGACCGTTGGCGGTCTCCATCAGGTAGGCGGGGCTGGTGACGTCCCAGGCGGTGTAGCCGCGGGCCTCGAAGGTGGAGCGGATGCCGCCGTTGGGGAAGGAGGAGCCGTCGGGTTCCCCCTGCACCAGCAGCTTGCCGGTGAATTCGGCGATGGCGGTGCCGTCGGACTGGGGGGAGATGAAGCCGTCGTGCTTCTCGGCCGTGAGGTTGGTGAGTGGGTAGAAGACGTGGGCGTAGTAGAGGGCACCGCGGGCGGTGGCCCAGTCCTTCATCGCCTGGGCGACGGTGTCCGCCACCGAGAGGTCGAGCTTCACCCCGGCCTTGATCGAGCTCTGGATCGACTTGAAGGTGGCCTTGGGCAGGGCCGATTTCATTTTGTCCAGCGAGAACACATCGCTGGCCCACAGCTCCTCAAGGGTTGCCGTGGGAGCCACCGGCACCGGCTGGCGCTGATTGATCTGCTGAATGGCCTGAAGTCGGGGTTGGGAGGGCACGGATTGGACGGCGGCAGTTCGTTCCAGACAATGTGACAGGGGGGTCCCTCCGGTGCAACATCGGCTACAGATTGGAGCCTTCACCCTGGCCGAAGAGCCGGCCGGAGCCCCCTGGCCACCCCGGCATAAGTTGTTGCACTTCGCATCAGGAGGGCAAAGAAATCCTGATGTTTGTCTGAATCCTGGGCTGGCTGTCGCACTCCCCGGCCTGACTAGACTTTTCCAGAATCAACTCTCAGAGAGCATGATCCATGGGGCATTCTCCCCGGTCGGATGGAGCGGATTCCCTGGCTGGAGGGGCGCCGCTCAGCCCTGCACTCTCCCCCATCCCCCAGCGACCGGAGGGCTGGCCGATCGACGCCCCCGGTTCGGGTCCGGGAAAGAAGAAGAAGAAAAAGAAGGACAGGCAGCGCGAGCAGGGCAAGCCGAGGAAGGGCAAGCCCAAGGAGGGCAAGCGAAGCCACAGGATGCAGCCCCCGCTGCTGTCCAGCCACGATCAGTATCAGCCCGGTCCGATCCTCGATGATTTCAGTCAGGACAGCGAGGGCCGTCCCCCCAAGCTCAACCGCAGGTTCTATGAGCAGGAACTGGCGGCGCTGCAGGTGGAACTGGTCAAGATGCAGTACTGGATCAAGCATGTGGGCATGCGTCTGGTGATCCTGTTCGAGGGGCGGGATGCCGCCGGCAAGGGGGGCACGATCAAGCGCATCACCGAACCGCTGAATCCCAGGGGCTGCAATGTGGTGGCCCTGGGTACACCCTCTGATCGCCAGAAGAGCCAGTGGTATTTCCAGCGCTACGTGGAACATTTCCCCTCCGCCGGAGAGATCGTGCTGTTTGATCGCAGCTGGTATAACCGCGCTGGTGTGGAGAAGGTGATGGGCTTGTGCAGCGCTGCTGAGGTGGAGGAGTTCATGCTCTCCTGCCCCGAATTCGAGCGCATGCTGGTGCGCAGCGGCATCACCCTGATCAAATACTGGTTCTCCGTCAGTGATGAGGAGCAGGAGGCCCGCTTCCAGTCCCGTCTGGAGGATCCCGCCCGGCGCTGGAAGCTGAGCCCGATGGATCTCGAGTCCCGCGACCGCTGGGTGGAATTCTCGCGGGCCAAGGACGCGATGTTCGCCCACACCAATATCCCGGAAGCGCCCTGGTTCACCGTGGAGGCGAACGACAAGCGCCGCGCCCGGCTCAACTGCATCCGCCACATCCTCAGCAAGGTCCCCTATGAGGACATGACCCCCGCCCCGATGGAGCTGCCGCCTCGCAAGGGCGGCGGTGACTACCAGCGGCCGCCGTTGAACGAGCAGTTCTTCGTGCCCAACGCCTACCCCTGAGCGTCGGTCTCCCTCCCATGCCGCCCCTGGCGGCCCCCTGGCGGGTCGAGCCGGCGAGGGCCCGGTGGACCCCGCTTCTGTGACGAAACGCGAACATGTTGTTTCCGTGACAGCACGGAATCGGGCGCTTCTCTGCAGTGGTCCGGTCCCGACTGGAGACCCGGCCATGGCTGCCCAGATCCCCCTGCTCACCCTGCAGGACGGTCATGCTCCTTACAAGGGAGTGTGGTCCTTCAGCAAGACCGAGCAGGGGAATGTCGAAGCCATGCACTCCACCTTCCGCTGCGGTGATGGCCCCGGTTGCGTGATCGAACGCTGGCAGTTCGTGGCCCACGAGGCCGCCACCCGCTTCGCCTCTCACCTGCTGGTGCACGGCTGGAGCGTGCAGCGCCTGCACCTCGAGGGGGAGGGTCTTCTTTATCCAAGTGGACGTCGATGATGGGCGCGACTGCCCCCTGCCATCCCCCGGCCTCACCGTCCCGCCCCGCCCCCCTGTCTGCTCACCGCCTCCCTCTGCCGTTGCCGTCATGACCGACACCAGCCCCGTGCTCTGGAGCCTGCCCAGCGATCTGCTGCACCACCTGGAGCAGCAGGCCCGCTCCGAGGGGATCAGCCCCCAGGATCTCGCCGTGCGTCTGCTCGCTGCCGGCGTGGAGCCTGAGGCCGGCGGCAGCGGCCGCTGCTCCCTGCGCATCGGTCTCTCCAGCGAGGGTCCGCGGCCCCTGCCGCTGCAGCAGCCCTGACTCCGTCGGGCGCTGCGCGGATCGCCCCCGCCTGAACGGGGCTGCCGGAGACCCAGCTGCCAGGCCTCACTCGCCACCTGCCCTGGCCGGCGTGTCCGGCCCCGGGCGATGGGAGGGCCCAGGTCCACCCGCCGGGCTTCAGCCGGCCGGGCTCGGTTCGCCGGCGTCGTGTTCCAGCTCGTCGATCAGCTGCTGCAGCTCCTGGCCCTCCACCCGGTAGATCTCCTGGCAGAAATGGCAGGTCAGCTCCGCCTGGCCGTCCTCCTCCAGGATGCTGCGCAGTTCGGTCGGACCCAGCAGCCGCAGGGCGTTGACGCTGCGACGCCGGCTGCAGGGGCAATGGAAGCTCACCGGCGTGCAGGCCTTGGCCGCATCCAGCGGCTGGGCATCGAGGTCGGGGAAGACGTTGCGCAGCAGGCCCTGCAGGTCATCGGCGTAATGGGCCAGGCAGCCGCTGAAATCCACCAGCTCGCGGCAGCGCTCCTCCAGCAGGGTGACCAGCGCCGGCTCCCGGGCCGCCTTGGGCAGCACCTGCACCAGCAACCCCCCGGCGCAGCGGATGCCGCGGCTGTCGAGCCGTTCCCCCACGAACACCGCCGAGGGGGTCTGCTCGGAGTGGAGCAGATAGGAGGCCACGTCGTCGCCGATGCCGCCGCTGACCAGTTCCACCGTGCTGCTGAACGGCTCTCCCTCCCCGATGTCCCGCACCACATGCAGGTAGCCGGTGCCGGTGGCGCGGCGGAAATCGAAGCCGAGGCTGCCCTGGCCGCTGTCGATCGGATCGAGCTCCAGGCCCGGGTCGCCCACGTAGCCCCGCACCGTGCCGTCCCGTCCGGCATCCACCATCAGCCCCCGCAGCGGCCCGTCCGACTGGATGCGCAGGTTGACCCGCCCGTGGGCCACCTTCATCGAACTGGCCAGCAGCAGTCCCGCCGTCATCGCCCGGCCCAGCAGAGCGGTGGTGAGATACGAGAGCTGATGGCGTTGCCGGGCATAGCGGCAGGTGGTGGTGGTCAGCACGGCCACCAGGCGGATACCACCGCCGGCGGCGGTGGCCCGCAACAGCTGATCGGCCATCACCCCGGAGCGTCTGGCGGCATCGTAGGGAGCGGCTTCAGCTGACCCGCCTCCAGGCTCCAGCCGCTGTGGACGAGGCCCTGGAACAGCTCCGGTTCATGGGTCACCACCAGCAGGGCCCGGTCGCAGGCCAGATCCGCCAGCAGCTGCAGCACCTCGCCCCGCACGGTCCAGTCCAGCCCGGCGGTGGGTTCATCCAGCAGCAGCACGCGGGGATCGCGCAGCAGCTGCACGGCCAGGGCCAGGCGCCGCTGCTGCCCGCCGCTGAGTCGCTCCGGGGCCTGGGACAGGGAGAGCCCCTGCAGGCCCACCCGGGCCAGCACCGCCTCCAGGCGCGATCCCTCCAGCCGTCGCTGGCCCAGGCGCAGCTCCTGGGCCACGGTCAGCCCGAGGAAATGGCGTTCGGGGAACTGGAACACCAGGCCGCAGAGCGCCCGACGCTGCTGGGCCCCCACGGGCTCCCCGTTCCAGAGGATGCGCCCGCGGTCGCCCTCCGCCAGCCCGGCCAGCACCTCCAGCAGGGTGGTCTTGCCGCTGCCGCTGCGGCCGGCCACCAGTGTCACCCGACCCACGGGCACCTGCAGGCTGACGTCGGCCAGCACGGGGCGGGGCGTGGTGGCGGGGTGATAGCGGAGGGCTTCGATGGCAAGCATCGCTCCAGCATGCAGGCCCGGCCCCCGCCGCGGGATGCTTGGGGGGCCACGCCTTCCGCCGCCCGCCATGCAGGTCCGCTTCCGCGAGATCGACCCGTTCAACTGCTGGATCTGGCTGCAGTTCGCCCATCCGCCCGGCCAGGGGGAGCGGGATTACATCGATGCCGTGTTCGACAGCTGGTTCGTGCTGGGCAAGCTGGGCGGCTTCAACGCCGAGAACCTGCAGGCCCATGAGGCAGGCGGGGATCTGAACTGGCTGGCCTGGGATGAGGAGCAGGCGGGTCAGGCGCTGCCGGCCCTGATGCACAACATGGCGGCGCTGGAATACCAGGGCTGCTGGGGGCGCTGCTGGCTGGATCTGGGCACCAGCGATGCCCTGGCCCTCGATGTGCTGCTCAACGCCCTGGGCCAGCTCGACAGGGACGTGGTCGAGATCGAGGAGGTGCGGGTCGGAGGCGTCAACGAGGACTGGCCGGTGGAGGACCGCTCGGGAGGCCTGTTCGCCGACGATGACGCCTGAACGCTGCACCGTTGTCCAGCCGATCGCCGCGGTTCCGTCGTCCAGCGGACAGGAGCCCGCCAAGGAGCGAGCCCATGGCGCGTGAGCGCCGGCGCCTGTGGATCGACCCCGTGCGGTTGCGGGCTGCTGCCGCCACGGCGCCGGCGACGCTGCAGCCCGCTGCCGCCGAAGCTCATTACCTGCAGCGGGTGCTGCGCTGCCGGCCTGGGGATCGGCTCGATCTGGTCGACGGGGCGGGCCGGCTGCTGCCGGCGGTGCTGGAAGCCGGCGGAGCCCTGCGGCTGGAGCTGGAGCAGGAACCGCCGCCCCAGCCGCCGGCCCGCCTGCCGATCACCCTGGCCCTGGCCCTGCCTCGCCGGGATGGGGAGCTGGTCTGGCGCATGGCCACCGAGCTGGGGGTGGACCGACTGCAGCCGCTGCTGGCGGAGCGGGGCCAGGTGCGCGGTGAGGCACCCCTGGAGCGCTGGAGGGCGATCGTGCGCGAGGCCCTGGAGCAGTGCGAGCGGCTGTGGCTGCCGCAGCTGGAGGAGCCGCAACCGGCCCTCGCCTGGTTGCAGCAGCACCGGGATCGGGCGGCGTTGCTGGCCACCACGCGCCGGGAGGGATTGCCTCCGCTGGAGCACCTGCTCCCAGCCGCGGCAATGGCACCAGGGGCGACGGCCGCGCTGGAGGAAGGCGTGGGGGCCGGAGGCGATCCCCTTCCCCCGGTCGGCCCCGCATCCCTGGCGGGGGTGACCCTCGCGGTGGGGCCGGAAGGGGGCTGGAGCCCGGCGGAGGAGACGGCGGCCCTGGAAGCGGGCTGGCGGCCCGTCAGCCTCGGGCCGACGATCCTGCGCACCGGCACCGCCGCGGTGGCCGGGGTGGCCCGGCTGGTGAGCTGGCGGACGCTCAGCTGCGCAGCATCGAACCCGCCATCTCGCGGAAACCCGCCAGATCGGCTCCCGCCCGGCGACGACGCAGCAGACCCGCCCCGGGGGTGAGGCACTCGGGGGCGAAGGTGGCCAGGGTGGGGGCGGGGCGGCTGGCCTCCTCGGCCGCGAGCTCGGCGGCGATCGCTTCCGCGGTGGTCAGCGAAGAGGCGGCCGGGGCGGCCGGGGTCGCGGCGGGCTGGGCAGGGGCGGCAGCCGCAGCCGGAGCAGCGGGCGCGGCGGCGGACCTGGCGACGGCGGGTTGGGCGACCGGGGCGGCTTCCGGCTTCGGTGGCGCGATCACGGCGGCCGGGGATGGGGCCTGCTTGCCGGAGTCGGACTCGAGATCGAGGAAGAACTTGGGCTTGAACAGCATGACGCTGCGGAGCGCACGGGTGCAGCGATTATCCGCTTCCACTGCCGGGGCGGGGCCGGGTCCTAGATCTGTCGCAACACAGCCGGCCGCCCCGGGCCGGACCGCCCTCCGCGCCCGGTGGAGCCGCCGATGTCCTCCCTGCCTCCGGCCCTGTTGCTGTCCGCCAGCGCGGGGCCAGCCCCCAGCGGCCCCTTCTCCGCCGGCGTGCCGCCCGCAGTGGTCCCGCCTGCGGTGGTCCCGTCGGTTACGGCGCCTGCCGTGGTTCCGCTTGCGGCGATGCCGCCTGAGGCGGTGACGGCTGCGGCGGTGACGCCCGAGCCGGTGACGTCCGCGGTGTGGCCGCTTGCCGTGCTGCCGCCGCTGTTGCCCCTGCCGGCGCCCGGCCTGAGCTCCTGGGGGGTCGCCCTGGCCGCGAACCTGGTGCTGATCGCCCTGGCCCAGCGGGCGCCGGTGCTCACCCGTGCGGGCTGGATCCATGCCGGCGTGCTGGGCACGCTGCTGTGGGGCAGCCTGGGGCCGCGGGGATGGCTGGCGGTGGTGGCCTATCTGGCGGCCGGCTCCCTGGTGACCCGCCTGGGATGGCGCCGCAAGCAGGAGGCGGGGGTGGCGGAGGCCCGCGGCGGCCGGCGTGGCCCTGCCAATGTCTGGGGATCGGCGCTGGTGGGCTGCGGGCTGGGCCTGCTGGCCAGCGTCTCGCCGCCCGGCTGGCAGCCGGTGCTGCTGCTGGGGTTCGCCGCCAGCTTCAGCGCCAAGCTCGCCGACACCTTCGGCAGCGAGATCGGCAAGCGCTGGGGGCGTACGACCCTGCTGATCACCACCCTGAGACCGGTGCCGCCGGGCACGGAGGGCGCCGTCAGCCTGGAGGGCACGGCGGCGAGCCTGCTGGGAGGAGCGCTGATGGCGGCGATGATGCTGGGCCTCGGGCTGCTGCAGGGCTGGGGCAGCTGGCTGCTGGTGACGGGGGTGGCCCTGCTGGCGACGCTGCTGGAGAGCCTGATCGGGGCCACCCTGCAGCAGCGCCTGCCCTGGCTCAGCAACGAGCTCGTCAACGGCCTCCAGACCGCCATCGCCGCCGTTCTGGCGGTCGCCCTGGCCCTGGCCTCATCGCGGCCCTGAGCAGGCGCCGCCGCTCTGCGCCCTGCCACCGACCCCTGAGCCACCGCTGACTGGTGATCGCCCGGGTCCCGGCCAGGCTGCGGCCTGGCTCGGGGCCCTCGCCGCCCCGGGTTGCCGGCCCCCGCGCCATTCCGCGGCGCCGCAGGCTCCTGGCGCCTTCACGGCAGGCCTGCGAGGGGGCCCGGCCGGGCCGATGCGGCGCCAGGCGGCAACGTTGTGCGACCGGGCCCAGGGGGTGCTTCAGCCCACGGCGGCCTGGAGGGCGCCCTCCGGCTCCTGGTCTCCCTGCCATTCGCAGGCGGCCCGGCGCAGCTGCTCCAGGGCCGTCTCGACATGGCGTCGTGCCTGGATCGGGCCCATGCCGCAGGGGCGCCCCAGTTCGCGCCAGCTCAGTCCCTGCAGCACCCGCCGCTCCAGCAGCAGCCGGGAGGCTGGATCCAGCCGCAGCAGCCGCGCCCGCAACCAGCCCAGCTCCGGGCTCAGCGGCTCCTCCCGCGGCGGCTCCAGGCTGGCGGGATCGGCGACCAGATCCAGCAGGGTGCCGCCGCTGCCGGGCTCCGGCCCGGGCCGGGGGGCATCGAGGCTGCGCACGCTGGTGGTCCACTCCAGCTGCAGGGCCTCCTCCAGCTGCGCGGCGGTGCAGTCCAGGGCGGCGGCGAGTGCCGCAGCCCGCAGCGGCGACAGGCCCTGACGGCGGCGCTGCTCCTGCAGCGTCTGGGCCCGCTGGCGCAGGTCCCACAGGGGTCGGGGGATGCGCAGCAGCGACTGGCGATCGCGCAGTTCCCGCTGGATGGCGCCGCGGATGTAGGGCACGGCGAAGCTGCTGAGGCGGGCCCCCGGCCGGCCGTCCCAGGCCTCGATCGCCCGGATCAGGCCCAGGCTGCCGATCTGCACCATGTCCTCGAAGGGCAGGGGCAGCCGCTGGCGCAGATCCCCGGCCACCTTGCGCACCAGGGGCAGGTTGTGCTGCACGAGGCGGTTGCGCAGGGGGATGGCGGCTTCGGTGTGGCGCAGCCGGCAGTAGGCCTCCAGCCACTGCTGGTTGTGCTGCAGCCGCGCTTCGGGTGCCGCGGCGGCGGGGGGGATGGAGCTCGCCTGCGCCTGCGCCGGACGGGTGAGCGAGTCGGTCGGCGCCTGGCGGCGGCGCCCGCAGCGCCCTGATCCGCCGGAGCGGGACGCTGCAGCGGACGGGGTGGTGGGGGGAGGGGCAGGCTCGGCCTGCCTGGTGGCCGGCTGAACCACGGTTCCGCAAGGCAGGTGTTGTTGCCCTTGCCTGGGGCGATCCGTGCGGGAGAATGGAGCGTGGGACGAGGTCATGTCGGGCAACCCTGAGGGGCTGCCTTCACCTTGTTGCGCGCCGCCCGGGCGCTGCTTCGCCAGCCTGAGGGAACAGGAATCACCCGCCCGGGGGATGATTTCGAGCGGCATTCCCTGGTGCAAGCGGGGAATGCCGCTCGGCAGACCGCCGGCCTGCTGCCCTGCCCCTGCCGAGAGCCCAACGCCCGCCCCCTGTCCGCCCCCTGCTGCCGGCTCTGGACACGGACCCGGAGGTTGGCCTGGGGCCGGTTGTTCCGGCAGGCCGCCGCCGCCGAGCACATCCCGGATCGATGGAGGTGTGGCACGGCCGTGGCGAGCGCGGGGGCCACGGCTGCCGCGGTGTCCATCCACCTCGGTGGGCCCGGGGTTGCCGCTGTGCCGCGGTCCGGGCTGGCGCCGATCCCGGGGTGCCGGCAACGCCGGCCCGGGGCCGCCCGCCACGTCGGCCCGTGCTGCTGAGGCTGCGGGCGGCCCGGGAGGCTGAGCTTGCGGCCAGGAACGGGCTCCGGGCCGCGTTCTGGCGTCCCGCGCATCCGCCGCCTGGGGCCTCAGGCCAGGGGCGTCACCTGGTCGAGCGGTTGCAGCTGCGCCCAGCGCAGCAGCGCCGGCCAGCGGTGCACCGCCTCGAACACCTGGCGGTGGCCGTCGCTGTTGAGGTGAAGCCCATCGGGTTCGAGCCACTGCCACCAGTCGGGAGCGTCGAGCAGCCGCGACAGCAGGGGCAGGAAGGGCACGTCGGCCTCGAGGCAGGCCTCCTCCAGCAGCGACTCGGTCTGCCGCACCGCCTCCAGCTGATACCAGAGCACTTCGGCGAACGGCATGGCCTCGTCGATCACCGGGGTCAGGCCCAGCACCAGGGTCGGAGCCAGCTGCCTGGCCTCGCGCAGAAGCTGCTGCAGGCCGAACAGGAAGGCCTCGGGGCTGAGCTGGGGGCGTCCCTGGACGCTGCCGATGCGGGCGCTGTCGTTGAGCCCCACCGCCAGCAGGATGCCGTGGGGGCGCTGCCGGCGCAGCTCACCGCGGGCGTTGACCTCCTGGGACAGGCGGGCCATGACCCGCTCCAGGCCGTCACCGCGTACACCCAGGTTGTAGACCACCGGGCCGTGGGGCAGACCCATCCAGTGGCGGCGCAGGCGCTCACACCAGCCGCCGTGCTCCGGGTCACCCCAGCCGTAGACACCGCTGTCGCCGAGCACGATCAGTTTGCGCGGGATCGACCCGGCCATGGGCGCCTGCGCTGCCGTTGCAGCGCCATCCTCACAAACCGCCCTGCCGACGGGGCGGGGGATCAGAGCGAGGCGGCGAAGCGCTGCAGCCGCTGCAGCCCGTCCGAGAGGGTGGCTTCGGAGGCGGCGCAGGAGAGGCGGATGCAGCGGTCGTCGCCGAAGGCCACGCCGGGCACCAGGGCCAGCCCCACCTCGTCGAGCAGGCGCCGGCAGAGGGTCATCGAATCGATCCCCCAGGCGCTGGCATCCGGGAAGGCGTAGAAGGCGCCCAGGGGAGGCCGCAGCGACAGGCCGGGAATGGCGGCGAGGCCCTCGCAGAGCAGCTGGCGGCGCCGGTTGAACTGCTCGGCCATGGCGACGACGCAGTCCCGCGGCGCGGTGATCGCGGCCAGGGCCCCGAACTGGGCGAAGCTGCAGACGTTGCTGGTGGACTGGCTCTGCAGGGCGCTGGCCGCGGCGATCACGGGCTGGGGACCGGCGAGCCAGCCGATGCGCCAGCCGGTCATCGCCCAGCCCTTGGCGAAGCCGTTGACGATGAAGGTGCGCTCGGCCAGGTCGGGGGCGACGGCGGCGAAGCTGTGGTGCTCCTGGCCTGGGGAGAGCAGGTGTTCGTAGATCTCATCGCAGACCACCGCCAGCTGGGGATGGCGGCGCAGCACCGCGGCGATCGCCTCCAGGTCGGGGCGGCTGAGCACGGCGCCGGTGGGGTTGCCGGGACTGTTGAGCACCAGCAGCCGGCTGGAGGGGGTGATCGCGGCCTCCAGCCGGGCGGGATCAAGGCGGAACCCGTCGGCGGCCTCGCTCGGCAGCAGCGTCACCGAGGCGCCGGCAAGGCGCGCGATCTCGGGGTAGCTCAGCCAGAAGGGGGCCGGCAGCAGCACCGTGTCGCCCGGGTCGAGCAGCACCTGGAACAGGTTGTAGAGGGCCTGTTTGCCGCCGTTGGTGACCAGCACCTGGTCACTGACGGTGGGGACGTTGTTCTCGAGGGTGAGCTTGGTGGCGATGGCCTGGCGCAGGGCCGGTTCGCCGGCCACGGGGCCGTAGCGGGTGTGGCCGGCCTCGAGGGCCTCGGCGGCGGCCTGCCGGATGAAGGCGGGGGTGTCGAAATCCGGTTCGCCGGCGCTGAGGCTGCAGATGTCGCGGCCCTCGCAGCGCAGCTGGCGGGCCCGGGCGGTGATCGCCAGGGTGAGGGAGGGCTGCAGTTCGCGGGCCCGGGCGGCCAGGGGGAAGGACATCGTGGGGGGCTGGGGCGCCCGGTCTGGGGCCGGGAGACGACAGGCGACAGGTCAGGGGGGCAGGCGGACCGCGGCGGCGATCAGCCGCAGGGCAGCCGACAGGCGGCGGCGGGCGCCCACCGCCGGGAGGCGGGAACGACACTCCGCAGCGGGGCGGCGCGGCCTCGGGGGCGGTCCGGCCGCCGTTCCGCCGCGAACCGTCGGGAGGGACTGGGGCGAGACCGGGCCGGCAGCATGGGACTTCGCTGGCGGGAGCTGAGGCGATCTTCGCGCATGCCCTGACCGCGAACCATGCCGGCGAGCAACAATTCAGTGCACTGTCGTGAAGGATTTCGCCTGTGACGAGCGCACCGCCGCCGGCACTGCAGGCTCTGGCGGCCAGCTGCGCCGACTGCCGGCGCTGTGGCCTGGCGGCCGGCCGCCGGCAGGTGGTGGTCAGTCGAGGCAATCCCCGGGCGCGGCTGATGGTGATCGGCGAGGGACCCGGGGCGCAGGAAGATGCCAGCGGCCTGCCATTCGTGGGGCGCGCGGGCCAGTTGCTGGATCAGATGCTGGCCAGCGTGGGCCTCGACAGCAATGCCGACGCCTACATCTGCAATGTGGTGAAGTGCCGCCCGCCGGACAACCGCCGACCCACCCCTGAAGAGATGGCCGCCTGCCGGCCCTGGCTGGCCGAGCAGATCGCGGCGGTGAATCCGGCGCTGATCCTGCTGGCCGGCGCCACGGCGATGGAGGGGGTGCTGGGGGTGAAGGGCGGCATCACCAGGCTGCGGGGCCAGTGGCATCAGGGCAGCGACGAGGCCCTGGCCGGTCGCTGGCTGATGCCCGTGTTCCACCCCTCCTATCTGCTGCGCAATCCGTCACGTCAGCAGGGCAGCCCCAAGTGGCTCACCTGGCAGGACTTCCAGGAGGTACGGCGCAGGCTGGATGGACTCTGACGGCTTAGCCGCCAACCGGACTGTGCAAAGAATTCGTTCGCGAAGCGGCCGCCACGCAGGTCAATCTTCACGACGCCAAGACCCACCTCTCGCGCTGTGTGGATCAGGCCCTCGCCGGCGAGGAGGGGGTGATCGCCCGGGCCGGCAGGCCGCTGGTGCGGCTGATCCCTGTGAGGGATCCCTGTGAGCGATGAGCAGCCTCCCCGCCGTCTGGGGTTTCTGGCGGGGACAGCCCGGGTTGATGCCGATCTCCAACGCGACTTTGAAGACGAGATCAACACCCTGTTCGATCTGGGTCCCCAAGCAGCCACCGAGCCGGGATGAACGGCCTGTTGTTGGGCAGCCAGCGTCTGGTCTGGGTTGGCTACGCGCCACAGCGGCTTGGCCATTCCCTGGCGTCCGAACTGATGGATCCGCGGCACAGGATCGGCTTCAGCGTCGTGAGCATCTGGGAAATGGCGAGCAAGGCCTCTCTCGGTCGAGAAGATTCCCAGGTCAACCCATCGGCCGGCGCCTCGGGTTGCTGGAGCAGGGATTCCTGGAAGTGCCGATCCAGGTCAACCATGTGCTGGCTGTGCAACACCTTCCCAGGATCCACCGCGATCCCTTTGATCGCCTGCTCGTGGCCCAGGCCGCTGGGGAGCGGCTGACCCTGCTCACGGCCGATCGCCCCCTGCTGGGCTAAGGCGATGGGGTGCGCTGGGTGGGGGCTGAAGGGCTGTGCTGTTCTGCCTCAGCCCTCCTCCTGCTCGCCGTGCATCTGCCGGATGTCATCCGCCTCGGAGAGGGCGCGGTTGCGGCCGGGGCGGATCGGATGGAGCCGCTGCAGGCGCAGCCGGGTTTCTTCCAGCAGGCTGAGCTCGGAGCCGCTGCGG
Source organism: Synechococcaceae cyanobacterium (assembly GCA_035285905.1). Classification (GTDB taxonomy): domain Bacteria; phylum Cyanobacteriota; class Cyanobacteriia; order PCC-6307; family Cyanobiaceae; genus Cyanobium. The sequence goes on along the minus strand of JAYKJA010000031.1, from coordinate 458 downwards.
CCGGCGAAGGCGGCGTAGGCGAGGGCGAGCAGCGATGAGGCGAGAGCGTTGCGCAGCAGCTCGGGCAGGGCGGTGGCGGGTGTGGAGGGCGGCAGGGCGGCGCGGTCGCGGTTGATCTGGAGCTGGGCCTGATCAACCACGGCGTTCACCTGGGCCTTGAGCAGGGGCAGGGGGTTGGCGAGATCGGCGGGACCGAGCACGGGGCCCTGCAGCGTCTGGAGTTCGCTGTTGAGTTCGGCGGTGCTGCGGGCCCGGGCGGTGAGCTGCCGCACAAAGAGCACGCTGATCTGGAGCAGGGCCAGGGCCAGCAGGGGCAGGGGCGCGGCGTTGATCAGGGTGGTGGCCAGGCGCCACTGCCAGGCCGGATCGAGGGGCTGCCAGGGGAGGAGCACCGCGGCGACCTGCAGGGCGAAGATCAACGCGAAGACCAGGGCCAGCAGGCCGAGGCTGCGGAGGGG
>JAYKJA010000030.1:0-72371 GCA_035285905.1 Synechococcaceae cyanobacterium | reverse complement strand
CGCACCGTGAGCCATTGGCGCCCGAATGTCGCCCCCATGTAGCCCACCACCAGATCGGCGCCGGCGTTGGTGTAGTCGAAACAGCTGAGGCAGCTGGGGGCGAACACATCCTTGAGCTTGGGCGTGTCGAGCCCGAAGAACGGCACCGTTTCCTCGCGGCCATCGCTGTGGCGGAAGTGGATGCGGAAGTCCTGCATGAACTCGTAGTGCACCACCGTGTCGGGTGAGCTCACCGTGCTCTCGAGGAAGGTCTGCAGCCCTTGGCGCGACACGTTGTCGACGCAGGGGAGGCCGAGAACGAACAGCTCATCGAGCGGCAGGGTGGGCTGCACGGCCCGCAGCGCCTGGATCTGGCAGCCCACGCCGATGGCCAACAGCTTCTTGATGCCGCTGCCGGGCAGCTGCTCGAGCACCTCCAAATTGGGGGAGAGGGTGGGTTTATTCACCCGGGCGCTGAGTACCTCGTCGGGGGTGCGGGCCAGCCGCGGCACCGGCGTGAAGCGATCTTCATCGCTCTGGCCCACGCACAGCACGGCATCCACCAGGCCGGTTTCCAGGGCGAGCACGCCGATGCGGCTCACGATGCCGGTCCACTGGGCACCGGCGATCGGCTGCTGCAGCCGGGCGGTGAGCATGCGCTGGTGCACGCCGAAGTAAAGCTCGTTCTCGTCGTCGAGGTTGCGGCTGCGGCCATGGGCCGCCGCCTCCATCGCCTCAAAGCTCTGCTCCAGGAAGGCGCAGGCCCGGCGCACGTAGGCCACCCAGCGGCTATCGCACAGACCGCAGTCGCTGCAGAGGTCCTTGGCCGGGCGCACGGCGTCGCGGGGAATCGGACGGGCCCGCTCGTGGGGGGCGACGGGCGCAGGGGGAGTGGAGGTCATCGGAAGCGTCACGGTCGCCCCGTCGGGCCACCCCATCGGGCCACGCTATCGGCCGCGGTGACCTGGTGCGCTGACGGGAGGCCGCGGACTGGCGGCGGCGGTGGGGACGGACTACGCCACAGTAGGCACCGATCCGTTCATTCAACGGCGCCGATGCCCTCCCGCTGGGATCCCCGACACCCCCTGCCACGCAACAGTCCGCAGCCGGAGGGCCAGCAGCAGCGCGGGCAACGGCGCCGGCAGCGGCAACGGGGCCAGGGCCTACCGCGTCCGAGCCTGCGGGGGCTGAACCTGGGCCGCCGGCTGTCGACCCTGGCGGTGGCCAGCCTGGGGGTGATCGGCGGCAGCGCCCTGCTGGGGCTGCTCTGGCCGGAGCGGGACCGCTCGATGGCCACCCAGCTCGCGGTGACGCCGGCCACCCTGGCCGAAAAACCGCAGCGGCCGATCACGGTGCTGGTGATCGGCAGCGACGCCGACAGCCTCAAGGCCGCCGACAACGGCGCCGCCCCGAGGGGACCCGGCCGCGCCGACACGCTGCTGCTGGTGCGGGCCAATCCCAAGGGCCCGCTGCAGGTGCTGGAGCTGCCGACCGAGCTGGCGGTGAACCTGCCCGGCAGCGCCACCCCCGTGCGCCTCGGGGATCTCTACGGGCGCGGCGGTGTGATGCTCACCGCCGATGTGGTGCGGGAGCTGGTGGGCCTGGAGCCCGGACGCCCCGACCGCTACCTGGTGATTCCCCGCTCCGCCCTGCGCACGATCGTGGCCAAGGTCGGCGGCCTGGAGGTGAGCCCGCCGCGCACGATGAAGTACGAAGACCGCTCGCGCAAATTCCGCATCGACCTCCAGAGCGGCCTGCAGCGCCTCGACGAGCGTCAGGTGGAACAGCTGGTGCGCTTCCGTGACCAGTGGCTGGGCGAGCAGGGGCGCCGCAACAACCAGAAGCTGGTGATCAAGGGCCTGCGCACCCGCCTGGCCCAGCCCGAGGTGCTGGCCGAGCTGCCGGCGCTGCTGGCTCAGCTGCAGACGAAGGTGGACACGAACCTCACGGCCCGGGAGGCCCTGAGCGTGCTGGCGGCGGGCCTCGACGGCGGCGACGCGATCCAGTTCGCGGCCCTGCCGCTGGCACCGGCGAACAAGGACCATGGCGGGCTGCGCCAGCTCAGCGGCGAGGCCTCCGGCCCCCTGTGGCCATCGCCCTTATCGCCCTAGACGGCGGCGGGCGACGGCAGCACCAGCCGCTGCAGACGCCGCTCCACCAGCAGGCGCAGGCCCGCGTCATCCAGCTCGGCGGCGCAACCCAGCCAGGGCAGGCCATCGGCCCGGCGGGACTGGGGCGACCAGGGCCCATCCCACTGCAACAGGCCCACCAGCGGCACCTGCCACTGCCGCAGCAGGGCCGTGGCCGCCGCCGGCAGTCCGCTGGCCAGATGCGGACAGGCCACCAGCAGCAGGGTCGGCTGACGCCAGGCCCCGAGGGCCTCGGCCCAGGAGCCGCCGACCGCCAGGGGCAGCCCCGGATCGTGGGGAATGGCGGCGAGGTGGGAGGCCCCGGGTGCCCGCAACCGGGCCAGCGCCTCGGCGGGGGCCGCCTCGGCGTCCAGCCGCAGCCACTCCGCCCCCAGGCGGCGGGCCAGCTCAGGCGCCACGGCGGCGGGCAGGTCCGCGGCGCCGGGCGGGCGCAGGGCCACCAGCGCCAGGGAGCAGGGAAGCGTCATCCTTCGTCAAGCCTCTTCAAGGCCGTGGGACCGGCCCGCTTCTACCATCGAGCAACGCCGGACCGCGCACGCCGCCCGTGACCACTTTCTCGACTGCCGAACGGGTGGAATCGAGCGGGGAGTCTCCGCATGCCTCCCACGAAGCCCGTCGGCTGCGCCTGTTCAGCGGCACCTCCAACCCCGAACTGGCCCGGGAGATCGGCGCCTACCTGGGGGTTCCGGATGGGCCGCGGGTGATCAAGCGCTTCGCCGACGGCGAGCTCTACATCCAGATCCAGGAGTCGATCCGGGGCTGCGATGTGTTCCTGATCCAGCCCACCTGCGCCCCGGTCAACGACCACCTGATGGAGCTGCTGATCATGGTGGATGCCTGCCGGCGGGCCTCCGCCAGGCAGATCACCGCCGTGATCCCTTACTACGGCTACGCCCGGGCGGACCGCAAGACCGCGGGCCGCGAATCGATCACCGCCAAGCTGGTGGCCAACCTGCTGGTCAAGTCCGGCGTCGACCGGGTGCTGGCGATGGATCTCCACTCCTCGCAGATCCAGGGCTACTTCGACATTCCCTGCGATCACATCTACGGCTCGCCTGTGCTGGTCGATTACCTGCGCACCCGGGATCTGGGCGAAATCGTCGTGGTCTCACCGGATGTGGGCGGGGTGGCGCGGGCCCGGGCCTTCGCCAAGCAGATGAACGACGCCCCGCTGGCGATCATCGACAAACGCCGCTCGGGCCACAACGTGGCCGAAAGCCTGACCGTGATCGGTGATGTGGCCGGCAAGACGGCCGTGCTGATCGACGACATGATCGACACGGGGGGCACCATCTGCGCCGGTGCCCGGCTGCTGCGGCAGCGTGGTGCCGCCCGGGTTCTGTGCTGCGCCACCCACGCCGTGTTCTCCCCGCCGGCGATCGAGCGGCTCTCCACCGAAGGCCTGTTCGAGGAGGTGGTGGTGACCAACAGCATTCCCATGCCCGCGGAGCGGCGCTTCCCCCAGCTGCGGGTGCTGTCGGTGGCCACGATGCTGGGGGAGGCGATCTGGCGCATCCATGAGGAGAGCTCGGTGAGCTCGATGTTCCGCTGAGGGGGCGGCGGCGGCACCGGATCGCTCCTTCCGCCAACGGCCCAGCCCGCAGGCGGTGCGGCACCGCCAGGACGAACTCCACCCTGCCGGCCTGTGGCCGGCCCCGATGAACGACGACCCCAGCCCCGAGGAGGCAATGCGCCGCGACCGATCCAGCAGGCGTCCAGCCGCGACCAGAGCGCTGTGGCCCACCCGCAGCCGGCTGCAGCGCTGGCTGGGGCTCGATCCGGATGCAGCGCCTCGGGAGGCGGCGGCAGCCTGGAAGCGGCGCCTGCCGGTGGGGCTGACCCTGCTGCTGACGGCGAGCCTCGCTCCGCTGGTGCCGGCGACCAGCCAGGCCGGGCGCCTGCCGGAAGCGATGGGGCGCCGCGTCGGGGTATGGCTCACCAACAGCCCCAGCCCGCTTTACTACGACCCGGCCCGGATCGAGAGTGCCGTGCAGGAGCTGGCCGCCAGCGGCTTCAACACGCTCTATCCCAATGTCTGGAGCCGCGGCGCCACGTTCCACGCCAGCCAGCATGCGCCGCTGGAGCCGGAACTGCAGCGCCGGGCTCCGACGCTGGATCCGATCTGCCGCCTCACCCGCGCCGCCCAGCGGCAGAACATGCAGGTGATCCCCTGGTTCGAGTACGGCCTGATGGAGCCGGCGGATGCCGAGGTGGTGCGGCAGCATCCCGACTGGCTGCTGCAACGGGCCGATGGCAGCACCCTCTACGCCATGCACGGCGCCGACCTGAAGCGTTCACCGCTGCGGGACCTGCGGGTGTGGCTGAATCCGGCCCATCCGGGCGTGCGCCAGCGATTCATCGGGCTGATCACCGAGATCGTGCAGCGCTGCGGTGTGGACGGCATCCAGCTGGACGACCACTTCGCCTGGCCGGTGGAACTGGGCTATGACCCCACCACCGTGGCCCTGTACCGGGCCGAGACCGGTCGCGAACCCCCCGCCGCCTACGACGACCGCGCCTGGATGCGCTGGCGCCGCCAGCAGCTCACGGGTCTGCTGCGGGAGCTGCGCCAGGCGATGGAGAAGGTCTCCGGGCCGCGGCGCACGGTGATCAGCCTGTCACCGGGACCGTTCCGCTTCGCCTACAACCACTGGCTGCAGGACTGGGAGCTGTGGGCCCTGGGGGGGCTGATCGACGATCTGGTCGTGCAGAACTACGCCTATTCGGTCAAGGGATTCGCCCGCGACCTCGACCAGCCGGCGCTGATCAAGGCGCGCAGCTGGGGCATCCCCGTGGAGATCGGCGTGCTGGCCGGCTTCGGAGGCCGCACCCCCGACATGGCCACCCTGGCCCGGAAGGTGCAGCTGGCGGCAGCCCGCGGCCACGGGATCATCTATTTCTACTGGGAGGGGTTGTGGGGCCAGCACGCCGGGCCCGAGGGGGGTGACTACCGCCGGCAGGTGTTCCAGCAACTGCATCAGGTGAGCTTCGGGGCTGGAGGCCCGGCCGCCGGGGGCAGCTCCGGCTGGAGCCCGCCACCGCCGCCCAGGCCCCGGCCCACCCCGGGCGCGGGCAACCCCTGGATGCTGGTGCCTCCCCCCAGCCTGCCCGGCTTCTGAACCATCCCGGTTGAGCCGGGCAGCACAGGCGAAGCCCCCAGCTGCTGCTGCCCGAGTCTCAGCAGGGAGCAGCGGACGCAGGGGCGCAGTGCCGTGGCTCTGGGCCGTGGCGCTGGGCAGGGACGCATCCGCCGCGTCGGATCCCAGGCCGCCCAGGGCCCCAGCTGCCGCGACGCTGCAGAGCCTCCCCGTGGGGATCCCCATCGTCCCTTTACGGGAGCGCTTCAGGGGCTGCCCCGAGGCGCGAGTCCCCGGAGCGGGGAGGCCTCAGGGCCTGCCCCGTGGCGCCCGACCCTGCCGCCTGGAGCTCAGTCCGCCAGACACTGCTCCACCACTTCGCGACTGTTGGTGGACAGGGGGGCCTCACGCAGCAGGCAGAGGGCCTCGCGCATGCGGGCCGAACGCAGCGGGCCGTAGCGACGCCAGCGGCTGAACACCTTGACCAGCCGGGAGGCGGTGATCGGGTTGCGCTGATCCAGCTCGGCGATCTGGGTGGCGAGGAAGCGGTATCCGCTGCCGTCGGCGGCATGGAAGACGGGGGGATTGCCCGCCAGGCCCCCGAGCACGGCCCGCACCGCATTGGGAGCCATGGGATCGAAGCGAGGGTGCTGCAGCAGTCGCCCCACCCGCTCGAGGCCATCGGCGAAGGGGGCGGAGGCCTCCAGGGAGAACCAGGCGTCGAGGATCACGGGGCGCTCCTGCCAGCGGTCATGGAAGGCCGCCAGGGCCTCGTGACGGGCGGGGATCGGCCAGGGCTGCAGGGCCCGCAGGCCGGCCCGGGCCAGGGTCATCGACGTGCCGTCGACGGCGGCGCGGGCAGAGGCGATGGCGGAGGGGTCCGCGGCAGCGACCCGCCAGCTCCAGATCATGCCGGTGAGGCGACGATCCCCCTGGCCCTCGGGCCAGGGCAGGGTCCAGCCGTCGATGCAGTCGGCCAGGGCCCGGGAGAGGGGCTCGGCCAGGGCCTCCCCGAGGCGACGCTGGAGCTCCAGGCGGGCGGCGAACAGGGCCGGGGGATCGGGGGCCTCGCTGCAGGCTTCCTCCAGCTCGGCCAGGCCGGGCAGCTCCATCAGCAGGCTGCGACTGGCCTGGGAGAGGGTGGGGTCCACCAGGATCGCGCCATAGGCCGCGATCAGCTCCTCCTCCAGCAGGGGGTCGGGGGCGCCGCAGGCCCGGGCCAGCACGGCCTGGCGCAGCAGCAGCTGGGCGGCATCCCAGCGGGCGAAGGGATCGCTGTCCCAGCAGAGCAGGTGCACCAGTTCGGCGGTGGGGCGACCGAGGTGCAGCTGCACCGGAGCCGAGAAGCGGCGCAGCAGGGAGAGCGCCGGGGGCTGGGGGCGGGCGGGCAGGCCGTGGAACCGGAAATGCTGTTCGGGCTGATCGAGGATCAGCAGGCGGGAGCGGCGGCCCCAGTCCGGAGGCAGCTGGGCGGCCTCGGCGTCCCGGGCACTCTCCTGCTCAAGCTGCAGCAGCAGGGGAGAGCCGTCCTGGGCGATGGCGCCGAGGGCGAGGGGAATGACCAGCGGCTGCTTGTCGGGCTGTCCGGGGGTCGGGGGGGTGTGCTGGCGGATGGTGAGCTCGAGGACACCGCTGGGGTCCCAGTGGCGCTGCAGGCTGAGGTGGGGGGTGCCTGCCTGGTGGTACCAGCGGCGGAAGGCGCTGAAGTCGAACGGGGGCGGAGCATCGCGGCCGCTGGCGGCCCAGTCGGCCTCCGCGGCCTCCTGCAGGGCGGCCAGGAAGTCGTCACAGGTGGCAGCGGTGCCGTCGTGGCGCTGCACGTAGAGGGCGATGCCGCGCAGGAAGGTGTCCTCGCCGAGCAGGGAATGCAGGCAGCGGATCACCTCCGCGCCCTTTTCGTAGATGGTGGTGGTGTAGAAGTTATCAATCGCCAGGTATTCATCCGGCTGGATGGGATGGGCCGTAGGCCCCGCATCCTCACGGAACTGAGTGTTGCGCAGCAGCGACACATTCTGAATCCGATTGATCGCGAAGCCGTGCAGATCAGCGGTGAAGCACTGGTCGCGGAACACGGTCAGCCCCTCCTTCAGAGACAGCTGGAACCAATCGCGACAGGTGATGCGGTTGCCGGTCCAGTTATGGAAATACTCATGGGCGATGACGCTCTCGATCCGCTCGAGTTCATCATCGGTGGCGGTTTCGGCATCCGCCAGCACCAGCTTGGAGTTGAAGATATTGAGGCTCTTGTTCTCCATGGCGCCCATATTGAAATGGCGCACAGCGACGATGTTGTACTCGTCGAGGTCATAGTCCAGCCCGTACACCTGTTCATCCCAGCGCATCGCCCGCTGCAGCGAGGCCAGGGCGTGGGCGGTGTAGGGCTCATCGCCGGGCTCCACCCACAGCCGCAGCTGCACGCGCCGCCCGCTGGGGGTGAGGTGCTCGCCGCGCACCTCGGCCAGCCGGCCGGCCACCAGGGCGAACAGGTAGGAGGGCTTGGGGAAGGGGTCATCCCAGATCGCGTAGTGGCGCGTCTCGGCTCCGGGAGCCGCGGGCGGCAGGGGACCGCTCTCCAGGCAGTTGCCGTTGCTGAGCAGCACGGGGCAGCTGGCGCTGCCCGCCTCCAGGCGCACGCGGAAGCGGCTGAGCAGATCGGGGCGGTCGGGATGCCAGGTGATGCGCCGGAAGCCCTCGGCCTCGCACTGGGTGGTGAACAGCCCACCGCTGACGTACAGGCCTTCCAGACTGGCGTTCTGCTGCGGCGTGATCCGCACCTCGCTGCTGAACAGGAACGGGCCGCAGGGGGGATCCAGCAGCAGCAGGCGATCGTCCTCCACCTGCAGCCGGGAGGGGTCGAGGGGGTCCTCGTTCAGGGCGAGGGCCAGGGTCTCCAGTTCCACGCCCTGCAGCTCCAGGGGTGGCACCGCCGTCGCGGCGGCCTCGTGGTCGGAACGCCAGCGTTCCTGGCCGAGGGGGTCGGGTTCGAAGGCCAGCCGAGCCCCCACCAACGTGTGATCGGCGAACAGGCGGATGTGGAGATCGGTGCGCAGCAGGCGCCAGGGAGAAGGCCGGTAATCGCTGAGACGCACGCTCGAAGCCGAGGCAGCACCGATCCTAGGGAGCCCGCCCGATCCCCCCGATCGCGGCATGCCCTGCCCAGGGGAATTGGGTCGATCCGGCAGGAGGGCAGCCTGGGCGAGCAGTCCGACCGCCTTCCGCGCAGAGCCTCGGACTCGGCAACCGGAGCGCAGGGCCGCCCGGGGTGCTCAGCGGACGGGCACTTGAGGGGGGGACCGGACGCTCTTGCCGGGCAGAAACTCCGGGCATGGGCTTCTGGCATGACAGACACCCGGGAAGGTCGCCTGAGCAGGTCTCCTGCCGACCTCGCAGGCACTCTCGGTTCTGAGGCACGGCAACGCCCCGGAAGAAGACTCCTGTGGAGAGAGCCAACCTGCAGCATGATCAGCCCCCAGCCCGGAGCGCAGCCGTCAAGCAGGCGCCAGGAGGGTGATGATCAGCCGGCCATGCGGTGGCTCCACCCGGCAGCGGGCAACGCTCAGCATCAGGCCGAGCGTTCCCGGTTCAGACGGTGGAGCCAGCGATCACTTGCCGCCGCCCTTGAGCGCCTTCTGGATCTGGGCCATGGTGTCGTCGATGGACTTCTTATCGGCAGCGACGAGTTTGTCGTAGCAGATCGACTTCACACGAGGTACAACATTGATCAAAGTACCGTTGGCCAGTTGATTGGTGTCGAGCTTTTTGTTGTCATTCGCCCCCTGAATGACACCGCCGTGAAGGCTGGTGAGCGTGGTCACGATCATGTCCAGCGTTGCAGGCATGGACTTTGACAAAGGAACCTGATTAGCGCTCAGCACACAGATGTTGATCGCCCCCATCATGCTGTAGACGTTGACATCCTTTTCAGTGGCCGGCGACGTCTGCGGAGCTCCGGCGGCCTGGGCGGAGGCGGGCAGCGGAGCCAGGGAACCGAAGGTGAAGGCCGCGACAGCTGTGGCGGCGATGACGCTGGCGCGGGAGAGAAACACCGGGTCTGAATCGAGACTTCTGCCATTCTGCCACTGTTGACCTGGCCCCCCGGAGCCGGTGGTGGACAGAGCCGGCTCAGGTCGACTCCCGCAGCGGTGGCCCCGCCGCCTCGAGCCGGATCTCGTGGTGGATCTCCGCCAGCTCCAGCTCCTGCTCGCGCCAGCAGTAGATCGAACGGGAGCGGTAGCGGTCCTGATCCACCAGGCGGATGCTTTCGAGGATGTCCCAGCCGCCGTAGTGGGACTCGAAGATGAGCTCGTGCTCGTCGACCTGGCGGATCTGGCTGCGGTTGGGCGTGCCCTCCAGGTAACCGGTGGTGCGGCGCAGCTGGTGGCCGCACAGGTAGGCCTCCATGGTGCCCTCGCGCACATAGCGGGGCTTGCGTTCGAAGAAGTCGTACTCCTGCTCCGGCCACCAGGTGAAGCGGTAGGCGGCGTCCCCCTCCACCGGCTCGCTGAAGCTCTCGATGCGCAGCAGCATGTCCACCCGCAGCACATCCCCATCGGAGAAGAAGTAGAGGCGGCGGGAACGCCAGAGGCCGAGGTTGCGGTTGAACCAGCGCCGCAGGTTGCTGTCCAGCTGGATGCGGCTCGTGGGCCGGGGCGGGTTCTGCGGGCGTTCGGGCAGGTGGGGGGGGAAGAAGGCCCCTCTTCCCGATGCGGGGATCTCGGAGGGGGAGGTCATGGCTGGGTCGGGCTCCGGCCACGAACGGTGTGGTTCCTTCATAGCCCTGGAGTGATGGTTTGTCTTGCCGGATCTCCTCCCCGGTGCGGGGGGCGGCACCGCCGGGCGCAGGGCCGCCAGCGGCGAAGGGGCACAGGTGGAGCAATGGCCCGAATCCCCATAAGGTGTGGGGACCATGCGAGGGCCCAAGGTGCCAGCCGGGGAGGATCTCCTCCAGCCAAAGCCAGTCAACGGCGAGGCCACCCCCGATGCCCCGGAGCAGCCCACCCTGCGGCTGCTCCTGGTGGCGACGCGCCAGCACCTGGCCACGCCGGACATGCGCGCCCTGATGGGGTTCCTCAAGCAGGAGGACTGCGGCTTCAAGGTGGCGCTGGAGGTGGCCGACCCGGCCCGGGAGCCGGAGCTGCTGGAGCTGCACCGGCTGGTGGCCACGCCTGCCCTGGTCAAGCTGGACCCCCCGCCCCGCCACGTGTTCGCCGGCAACACCCTGACGCTGCAGCTGCGCAGCTGGCTGCCGCGCTGGAAGCAGGCCGAGGTGGTCAGCAGCCTCGGGGCCAGCCTGCGGCCTCCGGAGATGGACGGAAGCCGCACCCAGCGGGAGGTGCAGCTGGAGGATCAGCTGCTGGTGATGCGCCAGGAGAACGAGACGCTGATCGAACGGCTGGGGGTGCAGGAGAGGCTGCTGCGGATGGTGGCCCATGAACTGCGCACCCCGCTGACGGCGGCCAAGCTGGCCCTGCAGAGCTACGGCCTCGGCCAGATCAATGAGCCGCGCTTCCGCGATGTGCTCAGCCGCCGGCTCGACGACATCGAGGCCCTCTCCCGCGACCTGCTGGAGGTGGGCACGACACGCTGGGAGGCCCTGTTCAATCCGCAGCGGCTGGCCCTGGGCACGGTGGCGGCGGAGGCGATCCTCGAGCTCGAGAAACTGTGGGTGGGCCGCCAGCTGGAGCTGGTCACCGACATCCCGGCGGATCTGCCGGATGTGTTCGCCGATCAGCGGCGCATGCGGCAGGTGCTGCTCAACCTGCTGGAGAACGCGCTCAAGTTCACCCCCGACCGCGGCCGGGTCAGCCTGACCCTGCTGCACCGCACCAGCCAATGGGTGCAGGTGAGCGTCTGCGACAGCGGCCCCGGCATCCCCAGGGACGAGCAGCAGCGCATCTTCCAGGACCGGGTACGGCTGCCCCAGACCTCCGGCACCACCTCCGGCTTCGGGGTCGGCCTGTCGGTCTGCCGCCGCATTGCCGAGGTGCACGGCGGGCGCATCTGGGTGGTGTCCGAGCCGGGCGAGGGGGCGTGCTTTCACTTCACCGTGCCCGTGTGGAGCGGACAGTCGGTCTGATCGGCAGCCGGATGCGGTCCCAGCCGCTGCCACCCGGAGGCCACGGGCGCCGCACGCTCCTTGACGAAGGCACCCGCTGACCCGTAGTTTCCATGCATCGACGCCCAGCGGAGCGTTCAACACCCGGCTTCTCCGGGGTTGATCATTCAACAGGAGTCGTGGCCTCGCCCCCATCGTCTAGAGGCCTAGGACACCTCCCTTTCACGGAGGCGACAGGGGTTCGAATCCCCTTGGGGGTATTGATTCACAACTTTCAGCCACAACACGGCTGTTCTGTTGTCCCAGGATTCGCCCTTCGCCGGATTCCCTGGCGTCTGAGTTGAACCTGGATAAACGGTTCTGGGATCGGTTGACCTTCCGCCCATTGGGATCCCTCAGGCCCAACCAGCAGGGACACGGGATGATCCAGGGAAGGTCTGGATGACCCAGGGCCTCCGCCCGTTCACTGCAGGAGACGCTCCTTTGTTGGCGGGTGGCCATCGATGCGGAAGGGGGCCTGCTTGCCGCAGCTCAACCGCCGCAGCCAGGATCGAGTGCGTTCTCCGAGCTCCAGCTGGACTCCAGGCTCAGACGGCCTGGGAGGCACGCCGCTGGGCCTCCTGCTGGACACCCCGGAGATTGGAGGCCAGATCGCTCTGCAACCGCTGCTCGATCAGGCCGATCGGCATGCCCGGCTTCCCCTGCACGGTGAGTTCGTAGAGCAGCCAGGTGCTGATGCCGTCCCGGCCCACCTGCCAGGTGCCCTCGAAGCAGCGGAAATCCCCCTCAAGCTGCTGGAAGGTGAGCCGACCGAATTCGAACTCCTCCTGGAGCTCCAGCTGCACCCGGGCCGAGAAGCGCATGCCGCAGAACTGCTGACTGCCCACCTGCTCGACCGCCACCCGGTTGCCCCGCCGCCAGAGCTGGCGGGAGGTGCTCAGGTTGGGGATGAAGCGATGCAGGTTGTTGTAATCGGTCAGCACCGACCACAACCACTGGGGATCAAGCCCCAGACGCAGCTGCACGGCAAGACGGCGCGTCCCACCCGGACGTCGTTCCATCTCCTGATGGATCGTGTCCAGCCGGCAGCAGTCACCTCCATAGGGTGCCCTGCCGGGAGCCGGGGTCAGGGGGGCGGAAGCCAGGATCTGCGACAAGACGGGGGCCAGCGCGGACAGGGCAGGACCGGCAACCTAGAAGGAATCCAGCGCCGGCGCGGACCATCCGCAACGGAGGCCCGTGTCAACCTAAGCCCTCCGGACAGAAACGTTTCCGCCGCCTGTCAGGAGCTGCCGGGAGTGGTTCCGTATGATCGGCGCGCTTTCCGGAGGTTTCGTCCATATGCGCGTCTCAACAGGGCAGGCCAACCAGTCCGAGTCCCGGATGTTCTCCGTGGTGGTCGAGTCGTTCGGCGTGGGGCGGCAGCGCCGTTCCCAGCGAACCCTGACCGTTCCGTTCCAGGGACTGCAGTCACTGATGCAGACCATCGCCCAGCAGGGTGGTCGAATCCTCTCCATCAACGGCAGCGAGGTCCCGGCCAGCCCCACCGAGGCGGCGGCTCCGACCCCTGCCCCAGCCCCCGTCGCAACCCCGAAAGTGAGCCACGCCGCCCACGCCGACGTTCCCGTCAACCTCTACAAGCCCAAATCTCCGTTCGTCGGCACCGTCACCGAGAACTACAGCCTGCTGGCCGAGGGGGCCATCGGCCGGGTGAACCACATCACCTTCGACCTCAGCGGCGGCGATCCCCACCTGCGCTACGTCGAAGGCCAGTCGATCGGCATCATCCCCGACGGTGAGGACGCCAACGGCAAGCCCCACAAACTGCGCCTCTACTCGATCGCCAGCACCCGCCACGGCGACAACATGGAGGGCACCACCGTCTCCCTCTGCGTGCGCCAGCTGCAGTACGAGAAGGATGGCGAGACCATCAACGGCGTCTGCTCCACCTTCCTCTGCGACATCGATCCGGGGGCCAAGGTCAAGATCACCGGTCCGGTGGGCAAGGAGATGCTCCTCCCCGACGACGAGGAGGCCAACGTGATCATGCTGGCCACCGGCACGGGCATCGCTCCGATGCGCACCTACCTGCGCCGCATGTTCGAGCCCTCGGAGCGGGAGAAGAACGGCTGGAACTTCCGCGGCAAGGCCTGGCTGTTCATGGGCGCCCCCACCACCGCCAACCTGCTCTACGACTCCGATTTCGAGCACTATCAGAGCCAGTATCCCGACAACTTCCGCTACACCAAGGCGATCAGCCGCGAACAGCAGAATGCCAAGGGTGGCCGCATGTACATCCAGGATCGCGTTCTGGAGAATGCCGAAGAGATCTTCTCCTGGATCGAGAATCCCAAAACCCATGTCTACATGTGTGGCCTGCGGGGCATGGAGCCCGGCATCGACGAAGCGATGACCGCCGCCGCCGCCGCCAAGGGTCTGGACTGGTCCGAACTGCGTCCCCAGCTCAAGAAGGCCGAGCGCTGGCACGTGGAGACCTACTGAGTCGCCCCTGGGGCTCTCGCCGGCCCTGCCCTGGCGCCGGAACCTCCCAGGGGTTCCGGCGCTTTTTCATGGGGAGCCGCGGCGATCCTGGAACCCTCACACAGCGGCATTGCTCCCGGATGGGAGGAGACAAAGCCCGGGTTCCGTCGTTAAACCAGGGATAACGGCCCTGACCCGATGACCGCGATCCTCACCAACCCCCTGCGGGTCGGTCTGCGCCAGGAGCGCGTGATCCCACCCCAGTGCCTGGTGATCTTCGGGGCCAGCGGCGACCTGACCCACCGCAAGCTGGTCCCGGCCCTGTTCGAGCTCTACAAGCAGCGGCGCCTCTCCAGCGAGTTCGCGGTGCTCGGCTGCGCCCGACGGCCCTGGAGCGACGAGGACTTCCGCAACCGCATGGCCGAGGCCCTGGCCGAGGAGATCGCCGACCACAGAAGCGCCTGGGAGAGCTTCGCCCAGGGCCTGTTCTATGAGCCCGTCGATCTGCAGCAGAGCGACCATCTGGTGCGGCTGGCCGGCCGGCTGGAGGTGATCGACCGGCAGCGGGCCACCCGCGGCAACCGCACCTTCTACCTGTCGGTTTCTCCCGAGTTCTATGGAAGCGGCTGCCGGGCCCTGGCCTCCGCCGGCCTGCTGGCGGACACCGCCCGCTCCCGGGTGGTGATCGAAAAACCATTCGGCCGCGACTACGGCAGCGCCCAGGAACTGAATCGCATCGTGCAGGCCTGCGCCAAGGAATCGCAGGTGTTCCGCATCGACCATTACCTCGGCAAGGAAACAGTCCAGAACATCCTCGTTCTGCGCTTTGCCAACACTATCTTTGAGCCGATCTGGAATCGCAATTACATCGCCAATGTCCAGATCACGGCTGCGGAAACCGTGGGGGTCGAGGAGCGGGCCGGTTACTACGAGCAGTCCGGAGCCCTGCGCGACATGGTGCAGAACCATCTCACCCAGATGCTGGCCCTGACCACCATGGAGCCCCCGGGCCGCTTTGACCCCGAGGCCATCCGCAACGAGAAGGCCAAGGTGCTGCAGGCCGCCATGCTGGCCGACCCGGAGGAGCCCTGGACCTGCTGCGTCCGCGGCCAGTACGGCCCCGGCGGCACCGCATCCCGCCCCCTGCCCGGCTACCGCCAGGAACCCGGCGTCAACCCGAACAGCACCACCGAGACCTACGTGGCGATGAAGCTGTTCATCAACAACTGGCGCTGGCAGGGGGTGCCCTTCTACCTGCGCACCGGCAAGCGCCTGCCCAAACGGATCAGCGAAGTGGTGCTCACCTTCCGCGAAGCGCCCGTGCACCTGTTCGATGCCGCCGGGGGCGCCCCCACCTCCAACCAGCTGATCCTGCGCATCCAGCCGGACGAGGGGGCCGAGTTCCGCTTCGAGGTCAAGGCCCCCGGCTCCGGCATGCGCAGCCGGCCGGTGGACATGGCCTTCAGCTACGACGAGTCCTTCGGCGAACCCTCCGATGAGGGCTATGTGCGCCTGCTGGCCGATGCGATGCTCGGCGACCCCACCCTGTTCACCCGCAGTGACGAGGTGGAAGCGGCCTGGCGTCTCTACACCCCCCTGCTGGAGCAGCTTGAGGAGGCCCCCTGGCAGCTGCCGGTGCAGAACTACGAAGCCCGCACCTGGGGGCCGGCCGCCTCCGACAACCTGCTCGGCGCCGACGGCCTGATCTGGCGCCGCCCCTGAAGACCCTTCCGGCCTGCTCCCCAGGCCCCCCGGATCCCCCCGTCCCGCCGCCTCCGCCCACGCCATGTCGACCCAGCTCACCCTTCAGGCTCCCCTCGATGTCCCCCCGGCGGACCTCAGCCCCTATCTCGAACGGCTGTGGCAGCAGGGGCTGGCCGACAGCCCCGGCGCCGCCACCTTCACGATGATCTCCTGGGATCCCTCCTGGCTCGAACAGCAGCTGGTCCGCACCGGCCGCCTCGATGGACCGATCCTGGGCCTCAACGGCCCGCGCCTGCAGGCGGCCGGCCGGGATGCCGTCGCCGAGCTGGGCCTGCCCCCGAGCACCGCCCCGATGGATCCCCGCCTGGCCTGGGCCCTGGGTCAGAAGGCCGGCCAGCACCGCAGCGAGGACCTGCGCGGTCGCTACGTCGAGAGCGCCATCAGCGCCCTGATGCCGCGGCGCATGATCACCCTCGCCCCCACCCTCGATGCCTCCCTGCCCCTGGAGACGATGGTGGCGGCCTACTGCCCACTGCCCGAGGAGGGCGGTGCCGGCGCCGCCTGCGGCGATGTGGTCGTGCTGCGTGGCGGCATGGGCGCCCTGCGCCAGGGTCTCGAACTGATCCAGCCGCTGGTCGCCGACGACCTGCCCTGCTGGGTCTGGTGGAACAGCGGTCTCGATGAACCGCCGGAGATGCTCGAGGCCCTGGCCCCTCCGAACCGCCGCCTGGTGATCGACACCTCCCTCGGCGATCCCCGTCGCGCCGTCGACCTGCTGGCGAAACGGATCGAGACCGGCCAGTCGGTCAACGACCTCAACTGGCTGCGGCTGCGCACCTGGCGCGAATCCCTGGCGATGCTGTTCGATCCCCCCAGCCGCCGCGAAGCCCTCGCCCACGTCGTCCAGCTGGACATCGACGTGGAGGGGGATCACCCGATCAAGGGCCTGCTGCTGGCCGCCTGGCTCGCCGATCGGCTCGGCTGGCACCTGGTCAGCCGCTACCGCATCGGCAGCGGTCCCGAAGGCGGCGGCATCGCCGCCGAGTTCGAGCGCACCGACGGCGTGGCCGTGCGCTTCCGGCTGATGCCGGTGCCCGTGGGAATTCCCAAGGCCCATCCCGGGGCCATCGTCGGCCTGCGGCTGATCTGCGAGATCCCCCAGCGCCCCTCCCTCTGCGTCATCCTCTGCTCCGAATCGGGCGGCTGCATGCGCCTGGAATCCGGGGGCATGGCGGCGATGGAGCTGCTGGAGGAGGTGGTCCCCCTGCCCGAGGAGAGCGAGGAGCGCGAGGTGGCCCGCCTGCTCAGCGGCGGCCACGACTCCACCAACCCCCTGCTGGCGGCCGCTGCCCCCCTGGCCGCCCGGCTGCTGCCAGGCTGAGCGCACCCCCGCCGCGCCGGATTGAGCTGTCTGATCGCCGCCCCCTGCAGCGGCAGCGGCAAGACCCTGCTGAGCCTCTGCCTGGCGGCGGAGCTGCGCCGGCGCGACGTCGCCCTGCAGCCGTTCAAGGTGGGGCCCGACTACCTCGATCCCCAGCTGCTCAGCACGGTCGCGGGCCGTGCCTGCCGCAACCTCGATCCGCTGCTCTGCGGTGAGGAGTGGGTGCGGCGCTGCTTCCACTGGCACGCCGGCCGCGCCGAAGCCGCCCTGGTGGAGGGGGTGATGGGCCTGTTCGATGGCCGCGGCCCCAGCCCGGACGGCAGCAGTGCCGCCGTGGCCTCCCTGCTGGATCTGCCGGTGGTGCTCGTGGTCGAGGCCTCGCGCCAGGCCGGTTCCCTGGCGGCCCTGGTGCGCGGGTTCCGCGATCACGGCCCGCCCGCCGTGCGCCTGGCCGGGGTGGTGCTCAACCGGGTCGGCAGCGAACGGCACCACCGCCTGCTGGCGGAGGCCCTGGACAGCATCGCGGTGCCGCTGCTGGGCACCCTTCCCAGCGATCCCTGCCTGGAGCTGCCCTCCCGTCACCTGGGACTGGTGCCGGCCCATGAGCTGGCGGATCTGCCGGAGCGCCAGCGGAGCTGGTCGGCCCTGGCGCGTCGGCATCTCGACCTGAAACGGCTGCTGCCGCTGCTCGCGGCTCCGGCAGCGACCACCTCCGCCACCGACCCGATCCTCTGGTGCCTGGGCCAGGCGCGGCCCCTGCCCCCGCCGCACGACGCGCCTCAGGACGCAGAAGCCGGGTCCGGCCGCGACGGCCTTCGCCGCCCGAATCTCGGCGTCCCGGCGGCGGCGGCTTCCGGCCCCGCCGCCTCCAGGCCGGAGGCGGCCCCCGGTCTCCCAACCGCCGCCGCGACCGCTGCTGGCGGCTGGCCCGCCGGCAGCGGGACCAGCAGCCCAGCGGAGCCCCTGCCGGTGGCCGTCGCCGACGATGCGGCCTTCCACTTCCGCTACCCGGAGGCCTGTGAACTGCTGCGGGCCTGCGGCCTGGCCCCCCGCGCCTGGAGCCCCCTGGCCGATGAGCCGCTGCCACCGGACTGCCGGGCCGTGCTGCTGCCGGGTGGCTTCCCGGAGTTGCATGCGGCCAACCTGGCCGCCAGCGAGCGCAGCCGCCTCTCCCTGCGGGCCGCCGCCCTGGCCGGGGTGCCGATCGTGGCCGAATGCGGCGGGCTGCTGCTGCTGGGAGAGCAGCTTGAGGACATGCAGGGAAGGATGCAGCCGATGGCGGGCGTGCTGCCCTTCCAGGCCCGTCGCGGCCAGCTCAGCCTGGGCTACCGCCAGGCCACGACCCTGCGGGACGGACTGCTGCTGCGGCGGGGGGAGCGGCTGCTGGGCCATGAGTTCCACCGCTGGCAGCTGCAGCCGCCCTCCGCGCAGCCGCCCGGCTCTGCAACCCGGGCCGCAAAGGATTTGGCAGTCGAGCGGGGCCTGTGGCAGCTTGAAGGCTGGGGACTCCCATGCCATGAGGAGGGATGGACAACGCCGACCGTGCACGCAAGCTGGCTTCATCTCCACTGGGCTGGATGCCCGGTGATTCCCCGGAGGCTGGCCGCCGCCTCCGCTCGCGCCGTGCCGCCGCGGACGAGCGGCGGTTCCTCCCCCCTCCGGACCACCGTCCACCCGCCCAGGTCACCCAGCGCTGGCGGCTGACCGTGCGCGGCCAGGTCCACGGCGTGGGCTACCGGCTGGGTTGCCAGCAGAAGGCCCAGGAGCTGGGGCTGAGCGGCTGGGTGGCGAATCAGCCCGACGGATCGGTGCTGGTGGAGGCCGAGGGCTCACCGCAGCAGCTGGGGGAACTGCACCTCTGGTGCGAACGCGGCCCGGGCCCGGCCCAGGTGACCAGCGTCACCACCACCCGCATCCCCGCCACCGGAACCGACTGGTTCGAGATCCGCCGCTGAACGGCCTGGCGCCACCATCCCTGCCGGGCCGCGGCTCCGACAGGCGCCGCCCCGGGGGGCCGGAGAAGAAGGTCGCGGCTCTCCGGCATGATTCGGCGGCCTGCAACGGCTGATCCCAGCCCTGGACGCCATCGCCATGAAGCTCTGGAGCGAACTGCTGGGATTCGGACTGGCCATCGGCTTCAGTCCCCTGCACATCGGCCTGCTGCTGCTGCTGCTGCTCGGCGCCAGCCCGCTGCGGCGGGGCGGGCTGCTGGTGGCCACGTGGCTGCTGGTGGCCGGCCTGGAGATGGCGGTGCTGCTGCGGGTGGGGCATGGCCTGCTGCTGAGCATGAGCCAGGGCACCGGACATCGCACCGGCGTGGATCTGCTGGCCGCCGGCGGCCTGCTGGCCCTCGGGCTCAACACGCTGCTCAGCCGCGGCGAGCAGGGAAGTGCCCCACCGGCCTGGAGCAACCGCCTGGACGGCTTCAGTCGCCTGCCGATGCTGCCGCTGCTGGCGCTGAGCTCCGCCCTCGAGGCCTTCTCCCCCGATGATCTCTTCCTCTACGTGAAGGCCTCCGCGGCCGTGCTGGCCGCTGATCTGGGATTCAGCCGCGAACTGCTCGTCACCGCCGTGTTCTGCCTGAGCACGGCCCTGCTGCTGCTGCTGCCGCTGCTGGCGGTGCTGCTGCTTGGACAGACCCGGGTGCAACCGCTGCTGCAGTCCGGCAAGGAGTGGCTCTACCGCAAAGCCGACCTGATCGTGGCGGGGGTCAGCCTGACGCTTGCCGGTTACTTCATCTGGCAAGGGGTTGAGGGTTTGCGGCTGATGCTCTGAGCCCAGCCAAAACCGGCAGCGCTCGGACACAAGGCCGTTGACACTCAGCTCCTGGCAGACGGATCGGGGGTGGGAGGGGCGGCATGGGCCTGGGCCGCCGCGGCGGACTCAGCCTCCAGTTCCGCCTGGAGGATCTGCTCCAGATATCGGGAATCATGGAGAGGGCCGGGCGAGCGCCCCGCGTGGAAGTCATCCTGAGCGGGAAACCCTGCCGTCCGGCCCCTGATTCCAGCTCCGGAACGGAAGCGCACCAGCGAAACCACCACCAGCACGAGCATCACGGTGAGCCAGGGACCCGCGGCGATCAGCAGGGAACCGATCGGCAGGCCGGAGACCATGGGCTGGTTCGCCGGCGGACCTCCCTGCGGGATGGGCAGGGGGACGATCGGGATGGGGGCCGGAGCGTCAGCCATCGCAACGACCGAGAGGTGACGGAGTAGAGCCTAGGGCTTCCTCAAGGCCGAAGGAGCAATTCAACACAAAGCCTTTCATTCCACCTCAACCATATGACACCCAGTAAGAGTAGGGAAGATACCCGAAGACTTTGTTGAGTTTAACAGAGATTCGGGTCGGGAGTGAATCCATTCCTCCATCCTGGCGCCCTTGCCTCCAGACCGCGATGGCGGAATCGGTCCAGGTAACCGGGAGCCTCCCGGCGCGGGATCGCGACCTTCAGGACACCTCCCGGCCGAGGGGGACGGCTGTTCGCCCGGCGATGCCAGGCGCTGGCTACCCGCTGCCAGCCCCGTCTGCTCCTCCCTCCTCCTCCTCCAGCCACTGCCGCCACAGTCGCTGATCCGCCGGGTCTCCGCGGCCCGCCACCATGGCCACGCGACGGCTCGCCCGGCTCACCGCCACATACACCAGCTGTCGCCGCAGCCTCTCGTCCTGGGGCCAGAACACGTCCGCGTCGACGAAGACCTGCTCGAACGTGCTGCCCTGGGCCCGGTGCACGCTCAGCACCGCCGCCGGCCCCAGCACCGCGAAGGCATCCCGCAGCAGGAAATAGCGGCGCCACAGCGCCCTCCCCTCCGTCCGGCCCGCCGCCGCGGCCTCCTGGCGCAGGCTCTGCAGGGCCGACTCCAGCACCCCGCGGGAGGCGCTGCCGATCGGGGGCTGCAGCCGCAGCACCAGCTGGCTGTCTCCCCGGTCGACCGTGACCAGCAGCGTCTCGATCGACTCGCTGACGCCGGCTCCGAACGCCGCGAGATCGCAGCGCAGCGGCCTCACATCCCGCACCAGCAGCTCGCGGTTGGAGGCCAGCACCAGATCGGGCTCCTCCGCCGCCGCCTCCCCCTCCTGGCAGGCCGGGGCCATCACCGCCTGTCGCGTGATCAGCACCTCCCCGGGCAGCACCGCCAGGGTGTCGGCCATGGCCCCATGCAACGCCCGCCGGGCGATCGGCACCAGCCGCTCGATCGTGCGGTTCGTGTAGCAGAGAATCCTGGCCAGGTCTGGATTGTCCAGCTCGACGCTGCGTCGCAGGGCCGCCTCGGCCTGGGCCAGCCATTCCCTGCGCTCCAGCAGATCCACCTCGCCCAGGGAGCAGCGCAGCGGCGCCAGGATCGGCGGCCGTCGGCAGGGCAGGGCTCCCTGGCGCAGGCCGCTCGCCAGGCGCAGCACCGGCCCCTGGTGGCGCACCACCTCCCGCAGCTCGGCCCGTTCCGCCCGCTGCATCGCGAACACCGGGCTCTGCTCCTCCCCCACCGGCGGCAGCTGGGCCGGATCTCCCACGAACACGAGCCGCGTGCCGTAGGGATGGGCGCTGCGCAGGGTGATCTCCAGAAGGGTGCTGTCGACCATCGAGGCCTCATCGATCAGCACCAACCCGAGGGATTCCAGCGCCACGGCCGTCTGCCCGGTCTCCTCGCAGCGCTCCACGCCCCGCTCCCGGCGCAGCTTCAGCCGCAGCAGGCGGTGCAGCGTCGAGGGATACCAGGTGGGGCGCAGCCCGACCAGGGCCAGCTGGTGGCGCAGCACCTCCACCGCCTTGTGGGTGGGGGCCACCACGGTCCAGCACAGCCCGGCGGCTTCAGCAGCGGCCAGCAGCCGCATCGACAGGGTCGTCTTGCCGGTGCCCGCGCAGCCGCTCAGCACGAAGCAGCGGCGGGACGGCGGCCCCTCCAGCCAGGCCTGGAACTGCGTCAGCGCCCTGCGTTGATCCGGGGTGAGCGGCGGGGTCCCGATCATCAGAGCCTCAGCAGTTCGCTGAAAAACACCCAGGCCTCCGCTCGACAGCGGCAACATTCGCTGCAAGGCAGGCTTCCATCCCGCAACCAGCAACCTTGCGAGCCTCGACGGTCAGAACCGTGGGGATTTCGGGGGGTCACGCAGACAGAGGGCACAGGGTTCTTCAGCAGACTCTCAGCCGCTGGCAGAAACGGCGTAGGCGCTCTGCCGCCGCCAGCCCTCCCGGGCCACGGGGTCTGGGGGCTGCGGCTCCTGCGGCACCCTCCTCTCCCAGCGCAGGCCATGGTGGCCGGCCGGCTCAGGCGAGGGCCTGCTGCAGCCGGGCCAGGATCTGCAGGGGCGGACCGAGCCAGACCAGACCGGGAAGGGCGATGGCCGGCCCCAGCACGCTGCCCACCAGCACCTCCAGGCGGGTGTGGCCCAGGTTTTCCTTCAGCGCCTTGACGGGCGCCTCCCCCTCCGGCCAGACGGTGACCGGCAGAGCATTGACGCGGGCGGCGATGCGGCCTGCCGCGAAGCGCACGCCACTGGCGTCGTAGAGGATCACGAAGCACAGGGCGGCCGCCAGGGCGAACAGGGGATCGGCGAATCCCTGCTGCCAGCCGATCGCCGCCGTGGTGCCGGTCATCAGGGCGGAGTGGCTGGAGGGCATGCCGCCGGTTTCGGTGAGCACCGCCGGCCTCCAGCGCCGATGGACGACCAGCTCGATCAGCAGCTTCGACAGCTGGGCGCAGCCGCAGGCAGCCAGCCCCCACGCCAGCGGTCCGTTCTCCAGCAGCGCGGCGACGACCGAGGCGTCATGGGGGGGGAGGCTCATCGGTGGCTCATCGGTCGCGGTTGGTGATGTAGTCGGCGAGGGCCAGCAGCGGCGCCGCCTTGCCGGCGGAAGCGAAGGGAGCGAGGGCCTGCTTGGCTTCGTTCACCAGCAGGGCCGCCCGCTGCCGGGATTCCTCCAGCCCCAGCAGTTTGGGGTAGGTGGTCTTGTCGGCCACCAGATCCTTGCCCGCCGTCTTGCCGAGCACCTCACTGCTGGCGGTCACATCCAGGATGTCATCGATGATCTGAAACGCCAGGCCGATCCCGCGCGCGTAGGTGCGCAGCGCCTGCAGCAGCGGCTCGGTCGCCCCGGCGATCAGGGCGCCGCTGAGCACGCAGGCCCGCAGCAGGGCCCCGGTCTTGTGGAGGTGGATGTACTCGAGCGTGTCCAGATCCACCTGTTTGCCCTCGCATTCCAGGTCGACCACCTGGCCGCCCACCAGACCCGGGGCTCCGGAGGCCAGCGACAGCTCCCCCACCACCTGCAGCAGGCGCTCCGCCGGCACCCCGGGACTGCGCAGGGCCACCATCTCGAACGCGCGGGTCAGCAGGGCATCGCCCGCCAGGATCGCGTTGGCCTCGCCGTAGACCTTGTGATTGGTGGGACGGCCGCGGCGCAGGTCGTCGTTGTCCATGGCGGGCAGGTCGTCATGGATCAGCGACATGGTGTGGATCATCTCCAGCGCCACGGCCGTGGGCAGGGCCAGGCGCGGATCCCCACCCGCCAGGTCGCAGGCCGCCAGACAGAGGATCGGCCGCAGCCGCTTGCCTCCCGCCAGCAGCGAATACCGCATCGCCTCGCGCAGCTGTTCCGGCCGCTCGGGCCCGAGGGAGGCCTCCAGGGCTTCCTCCACCTGCAGTCGGGAAGCCTCGAGGTAGGCGGTGAAATCGAACTCGGTGCCCACCGCCGCGATCATGGAGACTCAGTTGCGCGTCGGCGGATTCTCTCAGGCCACCGTCCTGCCACCCCGGCGGAGGCCGACCGGGGTCCGCTAAGGCAACAGATCGTCAAGGCCATGGCTGAGGCCATGACGGCGGCTCCAGGCCACCACCGTGTTGACCAGCAGCATCGCCACCGTCATCGGACCGACGCCACCGGGCACCGGGCTGATCGCGGCGGCCAGGGGCTCCACCTCCTCAAACCGCACGTCGCCGCAGAGCCGGCTTCGCGCGGAGGGCCCAGCGGCGGGATCCGGGGGCAGGCGGTGGATGCCCACATCGACCACCACAGCCCCGGGGCGGACGTGTTCCGCCCCCAGCATGCGGGGTCGTCCCGCCGCCACCACCAGCACCTGGGCCTGACGCGTCAGCTCCGCCAGATCGGTCGTGCGCGAGTGGGCGACGCTGACCGTGGCATCGGCCGCCTGCAGCATCAGGGCCATCGGCTGGCCCACCAGGATGCTGCGGCCCACCACCACCGCCCGCTGGCCGCGCAGCGGCACCTTCGCCTCCGCCAGCAGGGCCATCACCCCCGCCGGCGTACAGCTGCGCGGTCCGGGTTCCCCCTTGAGCAGCCGGCCCAGGTTGAGGGTGTGCAGGCCATCGGCATCCTTGTCGGGGTCGATCGCCTCCAGCAGGGGAGCCGCCTCCAGCCCAGCCGGCAGGGGCAGCTGCAGCAGGATGCCGTCCACCCGGGGATCGGCGTTCAGCCTCTGGATCGTGGTCAGCACCAGCTGGGGATCGCTGCCGGCGGCCAGGTGGGCGCCGAGGTTCTCGATGCCGACCCGGCTGCAGGCCTTCTCCTTGTTGGCCACGTAGACCCCGCTGGCCGGGTCGTCCCCCACCCGCAGCACCGCCAGGCCGGGGGGCGGCAGCTCGGGGCGCGCCGCCAGGGAGGTCGCGATGAGGCTCGCCAGGCGTTGCTCGATGGTCGCGGCGAGGCGACGACCGTCCAGAAGGGTGGCCATCCCAGGGAAGCAGTCCGGAGCCTCCAGCATGCCCACGGCAGCGCCCCGCGTCCGCCGACCGGCGCCGCCAGCCGTGGGCGCCGGATCCCGTGCGGCGACGATCTCCGCCGTGCAGGGGCCTCGCTAGCGTTTGCGCCTGTGCTGTTGCGGACTCGTGCAGGCGCTGCGGCGGCCACGGCTGATCTGGAGGCAGCTGCTGCGGCTGGAACGGCCGCGTCAGGCCCTGGTCCGCTGGCAACCGCTGGGCCTGGCGGCCATCCTGATCGCCTGCCTGCTGGTCGGTCTGATCAGCAGCTGGCCCCTGCTGGTGGAGCCCAGCCTTCAGGTCGGGCAGAGCTCCCCCTTCAGCCTGCGCGCCCCCAAGGACGCGACCGTGATCGACAGCGCCGAACTGGAACGGCGGCGCAGTCAGCTCGTGCCGCGGCCCCAGGTGCAGACCATCGACGAAGCGGCGAACCGCAGCCTGCAGACCCTGCTGGATCAACGCCTGCTGCGGGTGCATGAGCAGCTCGAAGCCCGCCAGCCCCGCATCGATCCCCTCAGCCTCAGCGATCGTGAGCGCCGCTGGCTGGCGAGCCTGTCCCCCACCCAGCTGCTGACCTGGGAACAGGCGGTGCGCCAGGCCCAGCTGCGCATGCTCAGCCAGGGGCTCAGCGGCACCCTGGCCGACGCCGCCCTGCTGCAGGCGGCCAGCCTGCAGCTCGAAAGCCAGCCGCCGGCGGGGCGCAGCCTCGGCAGCCGTCTGCTGGCGGGCAGCCTGCAGGGTCACAGCAACCTGCGCAGCGACCCCTTCCTCAGCCAGAGACGACTCGAGGAGGTGGTCACCCAGCGGGGCCTGCCGACGATCCAGGTCAGACGCGGCGACCTGATCGTCAGCGCCGGCGAACGCCTGACGCCGCAGGCCCTCGATGTCATCGACTACTTCGGGATGAATGACCGGCGGCCCAGGCCCCTGCCCTGGCTGCTCTCCTTCTGCAAGGCGGTCATCGCGGCGGGGGTGATGGTGCTGGTGATGCGCCGCTGGCGGGCCAGTCTCGAGCCGCGACAGGCCGTCCTGGCCCTGACGATGCTGCTGGTGGTGCAGGTGGCCAAGCTGATGCTCGGCGCCCAGGCCAGTCCCCTGGCCCTGCTGCTGCCCCCCACCCTGCTGCTGGCCCAGGGCCTGGGCACGATGGCGGGCCTGGCCTGGCTGGCGATCGCCAGCCTGCTCTGGCCCTTTCCGCTGACCCCGGCCCTGGAGCTGCGGCTGCTGCTGGCGGCCGCCGTCGCAGCAGCGGCGGCCCTGCTGGCCGGCCGTCAGCGCAACCGGGCCCAGCTCCTGCAACTCGCCCTGCTGCTCCCCCTCAGCGCCGGGCTGCTGCAGGGGCTGATCCTGCCCTTCGCCCTGCACGGCAGCAGCGCCGCCCTGCCCACCGGCGCCGAGCTGCTGGCGGAAGCCCTGCTGGTGATGGGGCTGCTGCTGGCGGGTCTGCTGCTCACCCCCCTGATCGAAAGCTCCTTCGGGCTGCTCACCCGGGCCCGGTTGATGGAACTGGCCGACCTGGAGCGGCCGCTGCTGCGCCGCCTGTCCACCGAGGCCCCCGGCACCTTCGAGCACACGTTGATGATCTGCGGCCTGGCCGAGGAGGGGGCCCGGGCGATCCAGGGCGATGTGGACCTGATCCGCACCGGCGCCCTGTATCACGACGTCGGCAAACTGCATGGTCCCAACTGGTTCATCGAGAACCAGGAGAGCGGCCTCAACCCCCACGACGAACTGGACGATCCCCTGGCCAGCGCCGCCATCCTCCAGGCCCATGTGGACGAAGGGCTGCGGCTGGCCCGGCGCCACCGGCTGCCGCGCCCCCTGGCGGATTTCATCCCTGAGCACCAGGGCACCCTGAAGATGGGTTACTTCCTGCATCAGGCCCGCGAGCGCGATGCGGCCGTGCCGGAATCCCGCTTCCGCTATCGGGGCCCCACCCCCCGCAGCCGCGAGACCGCGATCCTGATGCTCGCCGATGGCTGTGAGGCGGCCCTGCGCTCCCTGCCTCCCGACACCACCGAAGCGGAAGCCGGTGCCATGGTCCGGCGGCTGGTGGAGGCCAGGCTGCGCGATGGCCAGCTGGCGGCCAGCGGCCTCAGCCGCGCCGAACTCGAGCTGGTGATCCGCGCCTTCGTGCGGGTGTGGCGACGCATGCGTCACCGCCGCATCCCCTACCCGATCCCCGCCCGCAAGGCCTTCAGCGCCTGAACAGCCGCTGCCCGAGGCCCAGCCCCAGCACGAGGGCCGCCAGTCCGCCGAGCAGCGCCAGGAGCAGCTCCCGGCTGAACGGCAGCCAGGCTCCGCGATCCAGCGCACGGGCCAGCTCGAGCATCCAGCTGCAGAAGGTGGTGAGGGAGCCGCAGAAGCCGATCCCCGCCAGCAGCATCAGCCGTCTGCGGCGCCCCTGCCCGCCCAGAATCACCCCCAGGACCAGGCAGCCCAGCAGGTTGGCCGTCAGCACGTCCTGCAGCTGCCAGCGCAGCAACGCCCCGGGAACCGCCCCGGCCGCCACCAGGCCCAGGTCGGCCAGCTCCCGGGCCCGCTGCTCACTCATGGACGTCCCAGCAGCAGGCCCAGCTGCAGCGCCGCCATGCCGCCGGCGATCGAGCCGCCGCCCAGCAGCAGCGCCTGACGCCGTTCGCCGGACTGCAGCACCGTCCACAGTTCACCGATGAAGGTGGAGAAGGTGCTGAGGCTGCCGAGAAAGCCCGTGGCCAGCAGCAGCAGCACCCGCGAGGCGGCCGGGCCGCAGTCCCGCTCCAGGCCGACCAGCAGCCCCAGGCTGAAGCAGGCGATCAGGTTGACCCCGCAGGTGCCCCAGTGCCGGCGCGGCAGCAGCGGTTCGAGGTGATTGACCATGCGGAAGCGCAACCAGGCGCCGGGCACCGCTCCGATCGCCACCAGAAGGGCCGCCTGACCGCTGGGCGGAGCGCTGATCACTCGCCCCTCCACAGTTTCATGCCCTCGCTGGGCCGGCTGCGCAGCTTGCGCTCCAGCACCACGGCCGTGGGGATGAGCGTGATGGCATTGGCCGCGATCAGCGGACCGTCACCGGTGAGCAGGCCGTAGATCAGCCAGGCGGCGATGCCGGTGGTGAGCAGCAGGCACATGGGCAGGGAGAGGGCCCGGGTATCCCCGCTGCGGACGGTCTTGATGGCCTGGGGGAAGAAGCTGAGCGTGGTGAGGCTGGCGGCGCCGTAACCGAGCAGGGTGACGGGCAGGGGCTGGGCCATGGGGCGCGGGTCGGAGGGAGGGAACGGTGGACAGCCGGGCCAGGGGATCCATCCCTCCCGACGCACATGCACAGCGGCCGTGGATGCGGACAAGATGGCTGCATCCGTCCTGTTCGCATGGCCCTCAGCTTCGCCGACCTGCAGCTGCAGCTGCAACCGGAGTGGAGTCACGACCAGTACGGACTCGGATCCGACATCGACCAGCTGATCGTGCCGTCGATGACGCTCGACCAGAGCCAGTCCGGAATGATGAAGCTCGTCACCGGGGCGCATCACTACGAGGAGCGCCAGCTGTTCTCACTGATCCGGCTGCGCGATCCAGGGGTGCACATGGTGTACGTCACCAGCAAACCGCTGGCGGAGCTGGTGGTCGATGCCGTGCTGGAGCTGCTGCCCGGGGTACCCACCTCCCACGCCCGCCGCCGCCTGCATCTGTTCGACACCGATGACGGCTCCGACCGGCCGCTGACCGCCAAGCTGCTGGAGCGCCCCGCCCTGCTGCAACGCCTCCGGGAACGGCTGCGTCCGGGCCGCAGCTGCATGCGCTGCTTCGTGGTCACCGAGCTGGAGAAACAGCTCTCCGAGCGGCTGCAGGTGCCGCTGCTGGGCACCGATCCGGCCCTGGGGCACTGGGGCAGCAAGGCCGGCAGCCGCGAGCTGTTCGAACGCTGCGCCGTGCCCCTCCCCGCCGGCAGCCCCCTGGTGCACGACCTCGACGCCCTGGCCGAGGCGACGGCGACGCTGTGGGAATCACAGCCGCAGCTGCGTCGCTGCGTGGTGAAGCTCAATGAGGGATTCAGCGGCGAAGGCAATGCCCGCCTGGAGCTGGAGCCGCTGCAGCTGGCCAGCCTCAGCGGCAGCGAACGGCGGCGGATCCTGCGCCGCGCCATGGACACCCTGCCGATGCCGGCTCCCGACTGGCAGGAGCTGCTGGCCCTGCAGGGGGCCCTGGTGGAGGCCTGGCTCGAAGGCGGCGAGGAGCTGCGCTCCCCCAGCGTGCAGGGCACGATCCATCCGGGTGGAGCGGTGGAGGTGATCTCCACCCACGAGCAGATCCTGGGGGGTCCCAGCGGCCAGACCTATCTCGGCTGCAGCTTTCCCGCCGCAAGCGAGTACCGGACGGAGCTGATGCGCCATGGCCAGCGCATCGGGGAAGCCCTGGCGGCGGAAGGAGCCCTGGAGCGATACGCCGTGGATTTCATCGCCCGCCGCTTCGGGGACCGCTGGGATCTGCAGGCGATCGAGGTGAACCTGCGCCAGGGCGGCACCACCCACCCCTACACGGCCCTGCGCGCGATCACCACCGGCAGCCTCGACCCCGACAGCGGCGCCTTCCTCTCGCCCACGGGGGTGGAGCTGCACTACCAGGCCACCGACAACCTCTGCGATCCGGGGCTGCGGGGCCTGCTGCCCCTCGATCTGGTGGACATCGTGGCCGATGCGGACCTGCACTTCGATCCGGCCCAGCTGCGGGGCAGCGTCTTCCACCTGCTGGGCTGCCTGTCGGAATTCGGCAAGCTGGGCATGACCTGCATCGGCCGCTCCGCCGAGGACGCCCAGCGCGTCTACGAGGCCACCGCCCGGGAACTGCTGCGCGGCGCCCTGGCGCGGCAGGCGCTCTGAACGGCAGGGGGACCGGGAGGGCCCGGCGTGGGGCCAGGATCAACCGATCGCCACAGCCGCCTCGATGGGTTTCTCGCCGGATCCGCAGCACCGCAGCAGAACGGCGGGGAGGGGCCCTTCCGAACCTCCGGTTCCCTGGCTGCCGCTCCTGCAGGTCGGCATCGGCAGCATGCTGGTGGTGCTGTTCCTGGTGATGCTGGCCCGCACCCAGGAGCAGAGCCGCACCATCGAGCGACTCGACCAGCGTCTGCAGGGCCTGGAGAACACCCGGGCCCTGGAGCGCACCTCGGCGATGGAGGACCAGCTGCGCAAGATGCTCAGCCGCATGGAGACGATCGAGGCGAGCAACCGCCGCCTGGCGGACATGGCCACGACCCAGGAGTCCCTGCTGCAGCAGCTGCAGAGCCTGCGGCGCCAGGCGTCCGCAGGACCGGATCTGCTGAGTCCCGCCCTGCCGGAACTGCCGCCGCCGCCACGCAGCACGGCCCGCCCCAGCCCGCCGGCGCCCGCCGCGAACCCGGGGATCCTGCGACCGCCGGGCCAGGAGCAGGAACCCTGAAGCGGCGCCCGTCCCTCAGCCCTTGACGGCGTCGGCGCTGGAGCTGGGCAGGATGAACCGCTGCAGCAGCACGAACAGGAGCAGCACCGGCAGGATCGAGAGGATCGAACCGGCGGCCTGCAGGCGCCAGTCCAGCGAGAAACTGCTGGCCAGCTGTTGCAGCCCGAGGGGCAGGGTGAACAGCTGGGGGTCATCGAGAATGATCAGGGGCCAGAGGAAATCTCCCCAGGTGTTGATGAACACGAACATCCCCAGGGTGATCAGATCGGCCCGGGCGGCGGGAATCATCACGTTCCACCACTCCCCCAGGGGGGTGCAGCCATCGATGCGGGCGGCCTCCTCCAGCTCCACCGGCACCGCCAGGAAGCTCTGCCGCAGGATGAAGATGCCGAAGGCGGTGGCGGCCTGGGGAATGATCAGGGCCCAGAGGCTGTTGCGCAGTCCCACCTGCACCATCAGCAGGTAGAGGGGGATCATCACCACCTGGAAGGGGATCAGGATCGTGGCCACCACCACGGCCAGCACCAGGCCACGACCGGCAAAGCGCAGGCGGGCGAGGGGGTAGGCCGCCAGCGAGCAGAACAGCAGGCTGGCCAGCACCGAGAACAGGCTGACCACCGCGCTGTTGAGCAGATAACCGGCCATCGGGTGATCCCGGAACAGGCGGCTGTAGGCCTCCAGGCTGGGCTGGGAGGGCAGCAGGGCCGGTGGGCTGGTGAAGATGTTCTCGGCCGGCCCCTTGAGCGAGGTGCTGACCAGCCAGAGCAGGGGCAGCAGCAGCAACAGGGCGACCAGCAGCAGCACGACCAGCTGCAGGGCGGTGGCACCTGGACGGGGGCGGGGGCCGGAACGGAGCTGGCTCATCGGCGGCCCGGGGCCTCGGCACTGCCGGGACGGTATGGCCGCTGCGGCGTCGGGGTCAAGCCGCCGCCACCGGAGCGTTCCAGTGGCGCAGCACCCGCTGCTCCCGTTCGCAGCCGAGCACGCAGAAACTGCCGGTGTCCAGAGCCAGAAGAGCGCCGCCGGCGGGGCCCAGGCCCAGCCAGGTGCCGGCCAGGCTGCGCAGGATGTGGCCGTGGGCGAACAGGGCGACGCGGCCATCGGGACCGCTCAGCTCCAGAGCCCGCTCCAGCAGGCGCCGGCAGCGCGTCTCGATCGCCGTGATCGACTCCCCTTCGGGGCAGGGATGCGTCCAGACCGTCCAGCCGGGGACCTGCTGACGGATCTCGGCGGTGGTGATGCCTTCATAGGCGCCGTAGTCCCATTCCCGCAGGTCGTCGCAGACCGTGGCCTGCGCCGCCAGCCCCGCCAGCTCACAGGTGCGGCGGGCCCGCTGCAGCGGACTGGTGAGCACGGCCGTGAAGCGCTGCCGGGCCAGCAACGGCGCCAGGGCGCTGGCCTCGGATTCCCCCTCGGGCAGCAGCGGCAGGTCGGTGCTGCCGGTGTGGCGGCCGCTGCGGGCCCAGGCGGTGGCCCCATGGCGCAGCAACCAGAGCTCGGGACCGGCGGAGGCCATGGCGGGGAGAGGAGGGGAGGGCGGCAGCCCGGAGGGGGCTCAGACCCGCGGCAGGTCTGCGAGGGGGAGGGGGGCCAGCTGGGGATGCAGGGGCTGGCGCTGGGCGCCGGCGACGAGGCGGTTGAGGGCGTTGATGAAGGCCTGGGCGGCGGCGACGACGATGTCGGTGTCGGCGGAGTGGCCGGAGTAGAGGACCCCGTCGGCCCGCAGGCGGATCGTCACCTCCCCCATGGCATCGATGCCCTCAGTGACGGATTTGACGCTGAATTCGACCAGCTCATTGGGCACCTGGGCCAGGGCATTGAGCGCCTGGCAGACCGCGTCGACCGGGCCGGTGCCGATGCAGGCCGCGCTGAGCTCCTCGCCGTCGCCGGTTTCGATCGTGACGGTGGCGGTGGGGAGCAGACCGGTGCCGCAGCTGACCTGCACCCGCTTGAGCTGGAAGCGCGACTCCTGCTGCTGCTGCACCTGCTCGGAGACGATCGCCTCCAGATCCCGGTCGGTGATCTCGCGCTTGCGGTCCGCCAGGTCCTTGAAGCGCAGGAAGGCATCGTTGAGGTCCTCCCCCTCGAGCCGGTAGCCGAGCTCCTCGAGGCGGGCGCGGAAGGCGCTGCGGCCGGAGAGCTTGCCCAGGGAGAGGCGGTTGTCGGTGAGGCCGACGGTGCGGGCGTCGATGATCTCGTAGGTGAGGCGGTTCTTGAGCACACCGTCCTGGTGGATGCCGGATTCGTGGGCGAAGGCATTGGCGCCGACGATCGCCTTGTTCGGCTGCACGAGCATGCCGGTGAGGTTGGACACCAGCCGGGAGGTCTTGGTGATCTCCTCGGTGCGCACGCCGGTGAGCGGTTCGGTGCTCTCGTCGGGGCGCCCGAGGAAGCGGTTGAAGTAGCTGCGGCGCACGTGCAGAGCCATCACCAGCTCCTCCAGCGAGGCGTTGCCGGCCCGTTCACCGATGCCGTTGATCGTGCACTCCAGCTGGCGGGCACCGTTCTTGACGGCCTCGAGGAAGTTGGCCACGGCCAGGCCGAGGTCGTTGTGGCCGTGCACGGAGATCACGGCCCGGTCGATGTTGGGCACGCAGCGGTTGATGCCGGCGATCAGCTCGCCGAATTCGGCGGGGGTGGCGTAGCCGACGGTGTCGGGGATGTTGATCGTGGTGGCGCCGGCCTCGATCGCGGCGGTGATCACCTCATGCATGTACTCCGGGTCGCTGCGGCCGGCGTCCTCACAGGAGAACTCCACGTCCTCGACGAGGGAGCGGGCGTAGGACACCATCTCGGCAGTGATGGCCAGGACCTCCGAGCGGCTCTTGCGCAGCTTGTGCTCGAGGTGGATGTCGCTGGTGGCGATGAAGGTGTGGATGCGGCGCCGGGCGGCGGGGGCGATGGCGTCGGCGCAGGCCTTGATGTCGCCGGCGGCGGCACGGGCCAGGCCGCAGATCACCGGGCCGTCCCCGGTGCCGACGCTGGCGGCGATGCGCTGCACGGCGTCGAAGTCGCCCGAGCTGGCGAAGGGGAATCCGGCCTCGATGATGTCGACCCCGAGGCGGGCGAGCTGCTGGGCGATGGCCAGCTTCTGGTCGAGGTTGAGGCTGGCGCCCGGCGACTGCTCACCATCGCGCAGGGTGGTGTCGAAGATGAGAACGCGGCCGGGATCGCGGGCCATGGAGGCGCCCCTAAGCGGAGTGAGTATGAGTTAGCCCCATTCTAGGGGCGTGGGGTCGTGCCGGGCCGCACCGGAGGGCGGAGCCGTCAACCAGCGCCACCGGGTTCGGCTGGCTGGCGGCTGAACACCGGCTGCTGCAGCGCATCCGCCTTCTCCAGATCCGAACGCAGCCCCGCCAGGTCGAGGAACGCATCGGCGGCGTTGCGCAGCTCCCGCGCCACCATCCCCTCGGTGCTGATCAAGACGGTGCGCAGCCCGCGGGCCCGCAGCACCTCCAGCAACCGCTCCAGATCACGGCTGCCGCTCAGCAGCCAGAGCTCCTGCACCCGGCCCGAGACGGCCATCAGATCGATGGCGATCTCGACATCCAGGTTGGCCCGCACGTACTGACGCGCCTCGCCATCGCCGCCGGAGCGGCCGGGCGCTCCCAGCTCCCGCAGCGGCCGGGTGCGCACCGTGTATCCCAGGCTGGTGAGGGCATCGCGGAAGGGGCGCTGGTCGGCGGCATCCCGCAGGCCCGCATACCAGAAGGCGCTGTCGAGCACGGTGGCCTCCCCCCGTCGGGCCAGGTCGAGCAGGCGGCGGGGATCAAAGAACCAGCCCACCTTCTGCTGGGCGTAGAACATGCTGTGGCCATCCACGGCCAGAACCCGCTGCATCGCCACCCTCCGGCGGCCCGCCTTCGGCCGCGGGGGAAGCCTAGGGGCTGCCCCTAAACTGCGCCCCAGAAGCAGACGGCCATGCCAGCAGCCGATCAGGCCACCGGAGCGCTGGCCCTTGTGCTGCATGCCCACCTGCCGTACGTGCGCTCGGGCGAACCCGGATCGCTGGAGGAGGACTGGTACTTCCAGGCCCTGCAGGAGTGCTACCTGCCCCTGCTGACCACCCTGGAGCAGGCGGCCGCCGACCCCGCCCAGTCCCCGCGGCTCACCCTGGGCCTCTCGCCCACCCTGTTGTCGCTGCTGAGCGACCCCCAGCTCAACGCCCGGTTCCCGGACTGGATCCAGCGCCGCCGCGAGCTGCTTGCCGACGCGCCGGACGAACAGGCCGAGGCCGCCCAGGCCCTCGAACTCCAGCTGGCCGGCATCGCCGCCCAGTGGCAGGCCTGCGGCGGCAACCTGCTGCCGCGGGTGCGCCGGCTGCGGCAGGCGGGTGTGCTCGATCTGATCACCTGCGCCGCCACCCACGGCTATCTGCCGCTGCTGCGGGACAGCCCCGAGGCCGTGCGCGCCCAGCTGCTGACCGCCATCCGCGAGCACCAGCGCCTGCTGGGAGAGCGCCCCCTGGGCATCTGGCTGCCCGAATGCGCCTACTACGAAGAGCTCGACCGGGTGATGGTCTCCTGCGGGCTGCGTTACAGCCTGCTCGACGGCCACGGTCTGCTGCACGCCCTGCCCAGGCCGCGCTATGGCGTCTATGCCCCCATCTGCAGCCCCGCCGGGGTGGCCTTCTTCGCCCGCGACAGCGAGGCGACCCTGCCGGTGTGGAGCGCCAGCCAGGGCTATCCGGGGGATGGCGCCTACCGCGAATTCCATCGCGACCTGGGCTGGGATCTGCCGGACGAGCGCCTGGAGGCCAGCGGCATCACCAGCCGCCGCCCCCTGGGGCTGAAGCTGCACCGGGTCACCGCCCAGGGGTGTCCCCTGGATGCCAAGCGGCCCTACGAGCCGGAGCGGGCACAGCAACGGTTGCTGGAGCACGCCCGCGACTATCTGGACGGCCGCGCCGGTCAGCTGCAGGCCCTCCAGGCCGCCATCGACCGCCCGGCCCTGCTGGTGGCTCCGTTCGACGCCGAGCTGTTCGGGCACTGGTGGTTCGAGGGGCCGGCCTTCCTGGCGGCGCTGTTCCGCGAGGGTGCCGGGCGTGGGCTGCGCTTCACCCACCTGCGGGAGGTGCTCAGCGAGAACCAGGTGCTGCAGGTCTGTCGCCCCTCGCCCTCCAGCTGGGGGCAGGGCGGCTACCACAACTACTGGCTCAACGAGACCAACGCCTGGGTGGTGCCGGAGTGGCAGCGGGCCTCGCGGGCCATGGTCCGCCGCGTCAACCGGGGCGTCGGCAGCACCCGCCAGCGGGAACTGCTCAGCCAGGCCGGCCGGGAACTGCTGCTCGCCCAGAGCTCCGACTGGAGCTTCATCCTGCGGGCCGGCACCACCACCGAACTGGCAAGGGAGCGCATCCACCGCCACCTCGACCGCTTCTGGCGACTGATCGACGCGATCGAGACGGGGGTGGAACCGCCGGCAGCCTGGCTGGCGGCCCTGCAGCAGGAGGACGGGCTGTTCCCGCTGATCAACGCCGCCGACTGGGCCTCCCTGCCGGAGCCGTGAGGCGGGGCTGGGCCCTGCAGGGGTTTCAGCCCTGGCCGTTCTCTGCCGGGGGTGCCGCCGGGCCTGGCTCCAGGGCATCGGCCCTGACGTCGTCCTGCACCAGGATCCAGTGGCGGAACAAGCGATCCATCAGGCCGCGGCTCTGCTCCCGCGCCAGCCAGGTGTCGATGTAGGCCACCAGGGTGGGGTCATCCCCGGCCACGAGGATGACCACGTCATTGGCGATGGCGTCCTGGAAGCTGGCCAGCAGCGTGGTGCGCGGATGGATCACCGCCCAGGCGGAACCCCCTTCGGCGGAGGTGAACAGGGCATCGAAGCTCCGCTGGCCCTGCGGGGAGAAGAAGGCGTCCTTGCTGGCGATCGGGATCAGGTTCACCGTGAGCTGGCCCTGGGGACCGGCCAGGCTGCGGGCGATCTGATCGCGCAGCTCCGGGGTGATCGCCTGCTGGTCGCTGACCGCGATCTCCAGGGGCCGTCCCAGCCGCCGTCCCTGCAGATCCTGGATGAAGCCCACCTTGGCGTCGGGCACCACCAGCCCCATGTGCACCCGCTGGTACCCGCGGCTGATGCGATGGCGCAGGGCCCGCTGCGGACTGACCTGAATGCCGCCCACCGCCATGTCGATCCGCTGCTGATCAAGCAGGGACTCCAGCTGGGACAACGGGGCCCGCAGCACCTCGAGCCGCACGCCGAGGCTGCGGGCCAGGGTCTGCATCAGGTCCACGTCATAGCCCACGAGCCGGCCGGCACTGTTGCGATAGGCCCAGGGCAGACCGTCCTCCCGCAGCCCCACCCGCAGCACGCCGCGGCGCACGATCGCCTGCAGGGTCACCGCTTCGGCCCGGGGCCCGGCCAGCGATGCCGGCGCCGGCCCGGCAACCAGCGGCGACAGGGCCAGCAGCTTGCGGTCGTTGCTGTAGGTGCCGCCGAGGGCCTGGGCGAGGGCGGCGCGGCTGCCCAGGGCCAGGGCCCCGGTCAGGCCCAGGGCGCTGACGAGGCTGAGCAGCAGCCGCAGCGGCCGCAACCGCAGGGCCCCGATCGCCTGCATGTAGACCAGCACCCCGAGCACCACCAGCCCCTCCAGCGCCAGCACCTTCTCCACCCGGTAGAGCCAGACGCCGTTGAGATCGATCAGCTGGCGCAGATCGAGGGGCAGGCCCGCCTTCTGCAGCTCCTGGCGCACCACCGACTTGATGCCCGCCACCGAAGCGGGGATCCCGGTGGCGAGCATCCGCAACGTGCCGGCGGTGCCCAGGGGCTTGTCCATGTACCAGCCGGCGAAGGGCAGGAACAGCAGGCTCACCACCTGGCCCAGACTGGGCAATGAGAATCCGATCGACACCAGCGGCGCCAGCTCCCGGGCGGCCTCCGCAGCCCGTTCGGGTCTGGCCTGGGCGGCAGGGCAGCGGCCCAGCTCCTCCCGCAGGTTCTCCACCAGCATCGGCAGGGCGATCAACAGGTTGGCGCTGCTGGCGGTGAGGGCCAGGGGGCCGCGGCTGATGCGCCAGATGGCGCCGAGATCGAGCGGGGTCAGGGCCACCAGCAGGCCGGCCAGCAACAGGCTGAGGCCCACCAGAGCCAGCAGGGAGAGCTGGAAGAAGCCCTGGATGCGGATCAGCTGCTCGAGGCTGAGACTGGCGAAGGCCTTGGCGCTCAGGGCCAGGATTCCGTAGGGAATGATCTTCACCACCAGCTTGTTGAGCCGCTCGAACACGCCCCGGATCACCTCCAGGGCCGGCAGCAGATCGCCACGGTTGTCCATGCTCTGGAGCAGCACTCCAAGGACAGCGCTGAACAGCACGGAGGCGGGGAAATTATCGGCCGCAAGGGCTGTGAAGATATTGT
The DNA here is from genome assembly GCA_035285905.1 of Synechococcaceae cyanobacterium. Lineage (GTDB taxonomy): Bacteria > Cyanobacteriota > Cyanobacteriia > PCC-6307 > Cyanobiaceae > Cyanobium. Next base: position 35,063 of record JAYKJA010000030.1, on the reverse strand, counting down.
CTGGGATGTAGGTCCGCAGCAGATCGGGATCCGCTGGAGTGCGAAAGATCTGCGAGTAGAAAAATCCGGAATACACCAGCTGCGGCAAGGACAGCGGCAACAGCAGAACAAACAGGCCCCCCAGCACCCAGATGCCGATCAGCACAACCGTGCCGTTGCTCAGCAGCTGCCGCAGGGAGGCCTGGCTGAGCTTGCCAAGGCCCACGATCAGCTGACAGATCAGATAGGGCATCACCACGATCTGGGAGACCTGCAGGAAGATCACTCCCACCGGATCGAGCCAGCCGGCGCTGCTCGGCAGCAGCGACCCCAGCAGCGCCCCGACGACCAGCATCAACAGACACTGATTGCCGACGCCACGGGGCCAGAAGGGCAGGCGCTGGAGCATCGACGCGGACGGTACGACTGGCGATCGGCGACCACCCTGGAGGGCTCAGCAGCCGCGATGGGGCGCAGTGTGACACAGGCCCCCGGCGATGGCCGGCGGCCGGCCCCGTCGACCACGGCGGTCCGGAAGCCCGGGTTAGGGTCAGCCACGGGCCTGCCAGGCCGGAGAGCGAGTACCGCCATGAGCCCCACCCTGCTGACCCAGTCCTCGCTGTTCGGACTGGGCATCGCCTTCAGTCCGCTGCACATCGGCGTGGTGACCCTGCTGCTGCTGGGCAAGGCACCGGTGCGTCGCTCGTTCGCCTACGTCCTGGGCTGGACCCTGGCCAACCTGCTGGCGGTGGCCGTGCTGATGCTGCTGGGCCAGCGCATGGATCTCAGCCCGGACCACGGCGAGCGGGAGCAGGTGCTGATCGATCTGCTGGGAGCCGGCGGGCTGCTGGGCCTCGGCCTCTATCAGCTCACCCCCCAGGCCCTGATCGGCGAGGAGGGCATGGCGCTGCGGCTGATGAACCGCCTCCCCCAGCTCGACACCCTGCTGCTGGTGGCGATCGGAGCCGCCGGGGCGTTGCTCACCCCCGAGAACCTGGTCTTCTATCTCAAGGAAGCCAGCCTGCTGCTGATCAACCATCCAGGACTGTCGGCGGATCTGCAGGTGGGCTCCCTGTTCGGCCTGGCCGCGAGCTCACTGCTGCTGCTGCCCCCCCTGGCCTGGATCCTCAGCGGCGGCTCGATCCGGGCGCCGATCCAGGCCCTGGAGGAATGGCTGCAGCACCGGGCCGAGTGGTTCGTCGGGGTGCTGGCCCTGGTGTTTGCCGCCTATCTGCTGTTTGAAGGCCTGCACGGCCTCGAGGTGATGATGGCGGGTTGAGCCTCAGGGCTCAGAGGATCTGCTCGAGGAAGCGTCGGGTGCGCTGATGGCCGGGATTGGTGAAGAAGGTTTCGGGCTCGGCCTCTTCCACCACCACGCCATCGGCCATCAGCACGACCCGATGGGCCACATGGCGGGCGAAGCGCACCTCATGGGTGACCACCACCATGGTGATGTCATCGGCGGCCAGGGCCTGCATCACCTCCAGCACCTCGCGCACCATCTCGGGATCGAGGGCGCTGGTGGGTTCATCGAACAGCAGGATGCGCGGCTCCATGCAAAGGGCCCTGGCGATCGCCACCCGCTGCTGCTGGCCGCCGGAGAGCTGGCCGGGATACTTTCCGGCCTGCTCGGCGATGCCGACCCGCTCGAGCAGGGCCATCGCCTGGTCGTGCACCTGGGCTCTCGGACGCCTGCGCACCAGCACCGGCGCCAGGGTGAGGTTCTCCAGCACCGTGAGGTGGGGGAAAAGGTTGAACTGCTGGAAGACCATGCCCACCTCACGGCGGATGGCATCGACATTGCGCAGATCGTTGGACAGGGTGATGCCGTCGACGCTGATCTGGCCCTTCTGAAAGTCCTCCAGGGCATTGAAGGTGCGGATGAAGGTGCTCTTGCCGGAGCCCGAGGGCCCCATGATCACCACCACCTCCCCCCGCCTCACCGTGAGGCTGGCGCCCCGCAGGGCATGGAAGCCATTGGGGTACCACTTCTCGACGCCGATGGCCTCGATCATGGTGTCGCTGCTGGGTTGGCTCATCGGCTGGTGGGATGGGAATGGGGATCGAGACGTTTCTCCAGCGCCCGGCTGCCCAGCCCGAGCGCGGCGCAGCAGCACCAGAACAGCACCGCCAGCGTGAGATAGACCTCGGCATTGCGGCCGAGATAGGCGGGGTTGGCCATCACCGTGCGAGCGACGCCGAGCAGATCCAGCAGACCGATCAGCGACAGCAGGGTGGTGTCCTGCAGCAGGGAGATGAACTGCCCCACCATCGTGGGGAGAGCCACCCGCAGGGCCTGGGGCAGCACCACGTGCTGCAGGGCGCGGGGATAGGAGAGGCCGAGGGAACGGGCGGCCTCGAACTGGCCGGCGGGCACCGCCGCCAGGCCTGAGCGCACGGCCTCGGCCAGATAGGCGGACGCGAACAGGGTCAGCACCCAGGCCGCACGCCAGACCCGGTCGGGAGCCAGGCCACCCGGCAGCAGGAAGCCGAGGATGTTCTGCCCCAGGAACAGCAGGGTGATCAGCGGGGCACCGCGGATGAACTCGATGTAGAGGACCGAACCCCAGCGCAGCAGGGGCAGGTCACTGCGCCGTCCCAGGGCGAGCAGCACTCCGATGGGGAAGCAGAGGGCGATGGAGAAGCTGGCCAGCAGCAGGGTCAGCAGCAGGCCGCCCCAGTCCGTGGGGGTGACGGAAGGCAGACCGAGGCCGCCGCCGATCAGCCACAGGCCGAAGAGATAGAGAAGCGGCCAGGAGAGGGGAAGCAGCCGCCGCCAGCGCTGGGGGAGTCGGGGTGCCTCGCGGCCCACCAGCCAGCGGACCAGCAGCAGCAGGCCCGTCAGCAGCCACCAGCGCAGCTGCAGACCGAGGGCCAGGCCGAGGGCCCAGGGCAGCCACAGGGCCAGCAGAGCCAGCAGGCCGGCGGCCAGTCGGTCATTGCGGGGCCAGAGCACCCCGACCCGGTCGGGCCGCGGCGAGGCCCGCAGCACCCCCCAGGTCGTGCCCGCCTGCAGCACCAGCAGGACGGTGAGCAGCCAGAGCCGCCATTGCTGGGCGAGGGGATAGCGGCCGACCGCGAACAGGGTGGTGTTGGCCTGGATGACAGCCCAGTCGGCCCGGGCGATCGCCCAGTGGAACAGGGAGAACAGACTGCCGCCGATCAGGGCCAGCAGCACCAGGCTGAGGACCGTGTCGAACGGGGTGGAGAACAGGTCGCGGCGCAGGCGATGGACGAGGGACGGCATCGGCTCAGCGCTCCCGGATCTGCACGAGGCGATTGGCGCCGTTCATCAGCAGCGAGATGACCAGGTCGATGCCGAGATAGGCCGCCAGCAGCAGCAGGTAGACCTCCACCGCCCGCCCCGTCTGGTTGAGCGTGGTTTCAGCCACGGAATAGAGATCGGTGTAGCCCACCGCCACCGCCAGGGAGGAGTTCTTCGCCAGGGAGATGTACTGGGTGTTGAGACCGGGGATGATCACCCTGAGGGCCTGGGGAAGGATGATGCGGCGGAAGGTGCTGAACCAGCCGATGCCCAGGGAGGCGGCGGCCTCCCACTGGCCCTTGGGGATCGACGCGAGGCCACCGCGGATCACCTCGGCGATGAAGGCTCCGGAATAGATGATCAGGCCCGTGAGCAGGGCTCCGAACTCCACGGTCAGCCGCAGCGGGGCCTGCCATACCCCGTTGACCAGCTGGGGCACGACCCACTGCAGCCCGGGGCCGACCCCGGCCAGGTAAAGACCGGACTTGGCCAGCACCAGACCCGGCAGCTGAATCGCCTCCTCGCCGTTGGGCAGCGAGAGGAAGACGACGAAATACCAGAACACCAGCTGAACGAGCAGCGGGATGTTGCGGATCACCTCGACGTAGACCCGCGAGAGTCCACGCACCAGGCCGTTGCTGCTGAAGGCCGCCACGCCCGCCAGCAGGCCCAGCAGGCTGGCCCCCACCAGGCCCGAGAGCACGGCCCGCAGGGTGTTGACCAGCCCGGCCAGCAGGGCCCGCCAGTAAGGCAGCTCGGCGTTGAAGGGCAGCAGTGTCTCGGAGAGGTCGAAGCCGGCGGGCTGGTTCAGCCAGCCGAAGGTGAGCAGCAGGCCGGCTGCGGTGAGGTTGCGGACCAGATTGCCCAGCAGGAAGGCGATCACCAGGAGCACCACCAGGCCGACCACGCCCTGGATGAGCCAGGGCAGCAGACGCCTGTCGCGCCACCAGGGGGGGGGCGTGGCGGCAGCTGGCCGCGGTTGCGGAGACGTCACGGTCAACGGAAGGGAGGCGAGTAGATCAGGCCCCCGTCCTTCCACTGGCGGTTGAGACCGCGCTCGAGCCGGAGGCGGGACCCCTGGCCCACATTGCGCTCGAACACCTCGCCGTAATTGCCGACGGCGCCGACGGCCTTGACGATGAAGTCGGCGGGCAGGCCGAGCTGCTTGCCGAAATCCCCCTCCACGCCGAGGAAGCGGCGCTCGTCCGGCAGGTTGGTGTTGGCCCGGGCAGCGGCCAGGCGGCTGGCCACATTGGCCTTGTTGATGCCCGACTCCTCAGCCTGGAACAGGCCGTAGATGATCCAGCGCACGGCATCGGACCAGGCCGGGTCGCCATTGACGGTGGCGGGGGTCAGCGGCTCCTTGCTGAGCACGTCCGGCAGCAGGGCATGGGCGGCAGGGTCGGGGAAGGACGAGCGCTTGGCCGCCAGCTGGGAGCGGTCGCTGGTGACCGCGACGCAGCGGCCGCCCAGGTAGGCGGCATAGGTCTGGTCACCGGTCTGGAATTTGAGCGGCGTGTAGGCCAGCTTCAGCTGCCGCATGCGATCGGCCAGGTTCAGCTCGGTGGTGGTGCCGCTCTCAACGCAGATCGGCTTGCCGGCCAGATCCTTGAGCGAGGTGATGCCGCTGGCGGTCGGCGCCATCACGCCCTGCCCGTCATAGAAGGTGGTGGGGGCGAAGCTCAGGCCGTTGCCGCCGGGCGCATCGCGGCTGAGGGTCATCGTGGTGTTGCGGGACAGCAGGTCGATCTCACCGCTGGCCAGGGCCGCGAAGCGCTCACTGGAGTTCAGATCCCGGTACTCGACCTTCTCCGGATCCCCGAGCACGGCGGCGGCGACAGCACGGCAGATGTCCACATCCAGGCCGCTGTAGCGCCCGTCGGACCCGACGAAGCTGAAGCCCGGCAGCTTGCCGTCAACCCCGCAGATCAGGGTGCCGCGGGTGCGGATGGTGCTCAGCTTCTGGCTCTGGATCCCGCCATCCCCGCCCGAGGCGCAGCCGGCGAGCAGGCCGGAGGTCAGCAGAGCGGCGCCGAGAACGCCGCGGAGACGCGACAGGGACATGCCACAACCCAGCGAATGGGCGCATTGTTGCAGGTGCGCCGAGCGAGCGAGGCACGCCGGGCTCAGGGGTGATGAAGCCATCACCACCCCGATGGAGCCAGGGATCGGCACCGTCCGCAGCCGGCTCCGGCAGGTCGGCACCCGGCCGAAGCCTGGGCAGGAGAGCCGGGCCCAGGGACGAGAAAGCGCAGCGACCGTTGAAAAAAGGAACAATCCGGCATGCAGCACAAATCCCGGCCAGGATCAATCGAAGAGGCTGACTTCGACCACGCCGTCGAAGGACCACCGCCACAGAACAGCACCACAACAGCAACAGCGATCCATTGCGATGACCTTCCCGGAGGCGACAGGCCAGACCACCCAACCTCGGTTCCACTCCGAAGCGGTCGGTCCGGGCGTCCCTGCCGAGGCAGCTCAGCCGCAGCACCCACCTGGATCACGGCCCCAGCGAAGAGTCGTCGAGGCGCACCCCAGCTCCGGCCGCCCCTGGCGCCAGCAGCTGAAGGCCCTGCTCCAGAGGACACCCGCCAGCGAGACGCGGCTTCCCTGGCTGGTGCTGGCGCTGGGGCTGGTGGTGACCGCAATCGTGGCGGATCAACAGCGTCGCTTCACGGCCCTCACTCACCAGCGCATCGAACGCACGGTGCTGGACGACGTGTCGGTGGCGATTGAGACGAAGTTGCTGCAGGACGTCGACCTGATCAACGGCGTCGCCGGCCTGTTCATCGCCTCCAAAGGTGTCAATCGCGCTGAATTCAAGGCCTACTACAACACCCTGCGACGCCAGGAAGGGAATCTGGATGGCATCCAGGGCATCGGCTTCAGTCAGTTCGTCGCCGGCGACCAGCGCCGCGCCGTGATCGAAACGGTCCGCGCCGATGGATTTCCCGAGTTCACCATCCAACCCGACCGCCCGGCCTCGCTGGGCAGTGCGATCATCTATCTGGAGCCCTTCAATCTGCGCAACCAGCGTGCCTTCGGGTACGACATGTACAGCGAGGCAACGCGACGGGAGGCCATGGACCGGGCCGCACTGCAGGGCCAACCGGCCCTCTCCGGTCCGGTGCGACTGCGGCAGGAGAACGGCACAGCCGAGCAGGCCGGCGTGCTGATCTACGCGCCGGTCTACAGAGAGGGAGTGAAGCTGATCCCCTCCAGCCCGGCGGATTACCCCAACAAACTTTTGGGCTGGGCCTACTCACCGATCCGGGTGGGTGATCTGGTCCGCTCCGCCCTGCAGACGGTCAGCAACAGCGACCTGCGCGATGCCACGGTCTACCTGCTGGATGTCGGACGCCCCCAGGCCGGAGCGACTCGCTCCCGGCTGACGCTGCTGTTCCACAACCAGAGCCAGGGTTCACTGGGCCCTCTCACCCACCCCCAGACCCGCGAGATCACCGTGGCCGGCCGCACCTGGCGGGTCGGCATTCAGATGAATCCCCCGGTCGTCCCCGCCGACGGCATGACCGCGACGTTCTGGCTGATCCTCGGCATCGGCTCGATGGCCTCCCTGCTGGCCGGCTTCGCCGCCCGCAGTCTCGTGGCCAATCACCAGGCCACCCGAGAGGCCCTCGCGGTGGCACAGCAGGCGGTGGAGGAACAGGCCCTGGCGACAGCCGTGTTCGAAGGGTCACCCCAGGCGATCGTGGTGACCGACCCGGACGGAAGAGTCTTGTCGGCCAATCAGAGCTTTGCGCGCATCACCGGCTACTCCGGCAGTGAAATCCTGGGACGCACCCTTGGCCTGCTCAAATCCGGGCGGCACGACACACAGTTTTACCGCGACATGTGGCAGGTGGTGCATGAACGGGGCTGCTGGGAAGGGGAGATCTGGAACCGCCGCCGCGATGGAGAGATCCGCCGCCATGCCCTCAGCATCACTGCCGTGCACAACCGCCAGCTCACGGTGAGCCACTACATCGGCATGCTGCAGGATGTCAGCGATCGCTACCAGAGCCACGAACTGCTGCGCCGCAGCGCCCAACGCGATCCGCTCACGGGCCTGGCCAACCGCAGCCTGCTGATGGAGCGCACCCAGCAGGCTCTTGCTGAGGTGGAGGGCAGCCTGGATCGGGTGGCGGTGCTGTTCATCGACCTCGATGGGTTCAAGCAGGTCAATGATCGCCATGGCCACGAAGTCGGCGACCTGGTGCTGCAGGCCGTGGCCCGAAGATTGCAGAACACCATCCGCGAGCGCGATCTGCTCTGTCGCCTGGGGGGCGACGAATTCGTGGTGCTCGTACCCCGCCTGAGCGATCTCAACGACCTGGAGGGCCTGAGCGAGCGCCTGCAGGCCTGCGTGACGATGGTGGCCTCAGAAGTGCAGTGGCCGATCGCGATCGGGGCCAGCATCGGCGCAGCCTGGTCACCGGAGCATGGGGTGAGCGCCGGCCAGCTGCTCAGCGTGGCGGATCAGTCGATGTATCGCATCAAACAGAGCAACCGCCAGGGTTGTCACCGCAGCGATCCCGCCGCGCAAAGCTGAAACATCGGCCCGGCCGGGACGGTCAGCCCGGCAGGATCACGCGGTCGAGAATGTGCACGATGCCGTTGTCGCAGACGACATCGGCGGCTACCACGGTGGCGTTCTTCACCTCAAACGGCTCGGCCCGACGGATGGCCACCGGAGCCCCCTCCAGACTGGGCCATTCCGGCTGATCGATCAGCTGGTCGCGTCTCAGGGCCCCCGCCAGGACGTGAAACTTGAGGATCCGGGCCAGCTGCGGCGGGTTGTCCACCAGGGTCTGCACCGTGCCGGGGGGAAGGGCGGCGAAGGCCTCATCCACCGGCGCGAACACGGTGAACGGGCCGGGGCCCGCCAGGGCGTCGGTCAACCCGGCAGCGTCAACCGCCGCCAGCAGGGTGTTGAACTGACCGGCCGCCCGGGCGGTCTCGAGAATGGAGGCCATGGCGCAGGGTGAAAACAGGAGGAAGGGGGAGAAGCGCGACGCCGCAGCAGGGGGCTGCGGGCAGGGCCGCTGCTCAGCGATAGGTCTGGGTCTGGATGGCGCCGAGGCGGGCCTCCGGACGCAGAAAGCGATCCATCTGGGCCTCGAAGAAGCGACGGTTGGCCATCAGGTGCTCGGGATCCGTGTCATCGAGGGGATAGAGGAGGGCCGCCCGCAAGGCCTGGATCACAGCTGAGGTCACGTTGTACATGGAACGCTGGAAGGTGATTCCGAGCTGAATCAGCTTGTCGTCGTCACCACGACGGTGCTGCTTGTAGAGGTCCTCCAGATAGGGAGGTAAAAAATGCAGCATGTCCTGCATCAGCAGGGTCGGCGGAATCCCTGCCGATCCCACCGGGAAGACATCGGCGTAAAGGATGCCGTAGTGAAAATCGGCCTGTTCCGAAGGCACCTGATCAGCCTGGGCGTTATAACTCTTGGTCCCACGGAAGGGCGAAGTGCGATAGAAGACAGCCTCCACGTAGGGCAGGGCCGCCTCATAGAGCCAGGTGAAGCCCTCCGACTTGGGAATGATCTCATGACATTCACCATCGATGTAGACATGGTGATAGATCGGCCTGCCGGCGACCGCGAAGATGCCATTGACGAGAAAATTCATCGCATCCGGAACACCGTTGAAGCCCCCCTCGTCATAGAGGTCACTCATCTCAAAGAAGACCGGCGCCATCACTTCCCAGAACAGCCCGAGATTGGCGTAATAACTGAGCATCCTCACCTGCTCCAGGAACATGTCCGGAAACAGGGCGTACAGACCGAGCATCACCGGGTTGCGCCGGAAGTAGGCCTTGATTGCCCGGTCTGCATTGGCTCGATAAGCCTCGCTGTCCAGATAATCATTGAAGCGACCGCCCATGTTCTGATGCCAGAACATGGCCTGCATGCAGGCCTCGGCAAATTCCATGTTGATGCGGTCATGCCAGAGATGATGCAGCAGCTTCGGCATGCGTCGCGTCTCACCGCGGGCCATGAACTCCAGCAGTTCCGGATGGGCTCCGGCAGCCCCCCTCCAGATGCGCAGGGGCGACTGATCACCCGCATAGGAGTTGGGGCGATCCAGATACTCCTGGGACGGGAAGTACTTGAAGGCCGGCAGGGGATCGAGGAACACCTGCTCAGCGATGTAAAGAAGATCCCGCCAGTAGAAGTCCATCGGCACGGCATAGGCCTTGTAGATGCCGATGATCTGCATCAGATTCTCGGGCGTGTCCGGCAGCATCGAACCGCCGGCTTCCAGACGATGGATCACGTCCGCCCAGGGATGGCTGGAGGGGGGGATCAGCGCGTTCGGCCGGGTCGCCGGTGCTGGGCTGGCTGGGGGGGTCATCGCAGGCGAAGCAGAGAAACGGCTGAAGGGTCAGGGAGCGCAGGCGCCGGCCGGGTGTGACGGCTCGCGGGGCTGCGCGCGGACGAGACGCAGGTCAGCCCAGGGAGGGCGGAACTGTGGAAGCTGCCGGTGCGAGGGCCAGCTCCACGGGGGAGGGTTCCAGCAGGGCCAGCTGGGTGAGATCAGCGCCAGGCCGCAGAGCCAGGGAGGCGGTGGTCACGCCACTCCAGCCCACCAGACCGGTTGGCCAGATGCCGAAGGCGATGATCAACAACGCCAGCACCACGGCGGGGTAGCGCTCGGTCCAGGAGGTCCCCTGCCAGTCGGCCCTGGCATTGTCGAGGCGTCCGAAGCCGACCCGGTTGAACAGGCGGATGGCGTAGACCGCCGTCAGGCCGGAGGCGACCAGGGAGAGCAGCGTGGGGATGGGGAAGGCGGTCCAGCTGCCTTCGAACACCAGAAGCTCAGCCGGGAAACCGGCGAGACCGGGAATCCCGGCGGCGGCCATCAGGGCCAGCAGCAGCATGCCCATGGTGAAGGGCAGACCTCTCAGCGGGTTCATCAGCCCCGAGAGCTGGTCAATCTGACTGGTGCCGGTGCGCCGCTCGATCAGCCCCACGCAGGCGAACAGCAGAGCCACGATCAGACCGTGGGCCAGCATCTGGGCCACAGCTCCCTGCAGGCTCAGGGGAGTGGCCGCCGCGATCGCCAGCACCAGCAAGCCCATGTGACCGAGGGAGCTGTAGGCCATCAGCCGGCGGATCTCCTCCTGGGCGATGGCATTGAGAGCGCCGTAGATGGCCGTGGCGGCACCGAGGACCGCGATCCAGGGGGACCAGACGGCCCAGGCATCCGGCAGAAAACCGAGGCCGAAACGCAGCAGTCCGTAGGCACCGAGCTTGGAGACCGCCCCGCCGATCAGCATCACGACCGGGGAGGGGGATTCGGCGTAGGTCCAGGGCTGCCAGCCGTGCACGGGCAGCAGGGGCATCTTGATGCCAAAGCCCAGCAGCAGCAGCCCCAGGATCCAGAACTGGGCCGGACCCGACAGGCTGGCCTGGGCCAGGGACTGGTAGTCGAACTGTTCACCGTTGAGCCAGCCCATGGCGAGAACCGCAGCCAGCAGGGACAAGCCGGAGATGGCTCCGAAGACCAGGAACCGGATCGCCGCGCCAGCTCTCCGGGGTCCGCCCCAGATCGCAACGAGCAGAGTGGTGGGAATCAGCAACAGCTCGAAGCAGAGCACGAACAGCAGGGCATTGCGGGCCAGGAACGCACCGCAGACTCCCAGGTTCGTGGCGAGCAGCAGGGCCTGAAACAGGCGCTGACGCGGCAGCTCGGCCACCGGCGACAGGATCGCCAGCAGGCTCAGCAGCGAGGACAGCAACACAAGGGGCAGGGAGAGACCATCGAGCCCGAGGTCGAGCACCAGACCGAGGCGGGGCAGCCACTGCAGCTGCAGCTCGGGGGGGGGCAGGCGCCAGCAGAGCAGGCCGAGCAGGAACTGCAGGGCGGTCGCCACGGCGGCCACGCTGCGTAAGCCCCTGCTGCCGGACGCGGGCCAGAGGGTCAGGGTGAGGATGCCGGCCAGGGGCAGCAGCAGAAACAGCAGAAGAACGAGCGGAGGCATCGGCGCGGCAGGCGGAGACGGGCTCCAGGGGGACGGGAACCGCTGGAAACGGATTGCCGCAGAAGTTAGGGAGTCCTGGTCGGAACTGGCGGGATGCGACCCAAGGTCCTGCCGATGGTTCACACAAGCAGCGCTGATCGGCTGGAAGGAGCGCCGGAACGGCGGCGGTTCGCCCCCAGAGGGTCAGCGGAAAGGCTGCAGAAGCGCGTCAGCCGCCGATCAATCCTGACGGCGTCGCTCACCCTGGAAGGGGAGCCGGAACAGGGAACGCAGCCGTCGACGCCGCACTGCGCGAATGCGATGGCGATCAACCGGCAGGGCTCTCGGTCGGTAGTCGAGGCTCTGCAGGGAAAGGATTGCCTCGCTGATCGGCATGGGTTTACTGAACAGATAGCCCTGCGCCCTGCCGGCGCCGTTGCGGAGCAACCAGTCCTGCTGCTCCTGGGTTTCAACACCTTCGGCCGTGATCTCGAGGCCAAGGTCGCGCAGCATCGTCAACATGGTGCGCAGCAGGGTGCGCGGAGATTCCTCGTCGGAGGCGAGCTTGGCGATGAACACACGATCAACCTTGACCCCCTGGATCGGCAAGGAGATCAGCCGGGCCAGGGAGGAATAGCCAGTGCCGAAATCATCGATGGCAATGCGCACATTGCGTTGCACAAGATCGCCAAGGAAGGCAGCAAAATCGTCACTGGTATCCTGAAAGATGTCTTCCAGCAGTTCCACCTGCAGCGTCCAGCCCGGCGGGCAGGGGTTGTCATCGATCAGGGTGAGCAGTCGCGCGCGCAGATGCCTGTCCTCCAGCAGGATTCCCGAAAGGTTGACGCTCATGGACATGTCCCGATACGGAATCGGCTGAGCCAACAGGGGCAGGGCAGCCAGGATCTTCTCAACGATCAGCAGGTCGAGCTCTCCGGTGAGACCGCTTTCCGTAGCCAGGGGAATGAAGGTGTCGGGGCTGAGGACATAGCCGTTGCGGGGCCAGCGAGCCAGGGCCTCAAAGCCCACCGGTTCACCATTGGCCAGGTTGACGATCGGCTGCACGTAGGCATCAATCCCCTTGGAGGCGACGACCTCCCGAAAGTCGGATTCGAGCCGATAGCTGTCGCGCACGGCTGCACGGGACTCAGGGTCGATGAAGCGGAAGGCATTGCCACTGCTGCGCCGGGCCATGCGCACCGCCATGCTGGTGTCTGCCAGGATGGCCTCTGAAGAGCTGTAATTGCTGTGGGAGACAGCGATGCCCACAGCGAGGCTCATCGCCAGGGCCTGGGAGCCATTGCGATAGACGTGATTGCAGAATGCCAGGATGCGTTCTGCCACATCCTGAACCTCGCTCTCCTCAGCCGCGAAGGGCAGCAGCACCACCATTTCCGCATCCGCGAAGCGGGCAACCGAGGCGGTGCGAGGAACAGCCATGAGCACGCGACGGGCGGCCTCATTGATGTATTCCTCGGCGACCACGCCCCCCAGGTTGGAGTTGACCCGTTCGTAATCCCGGAAACTACAGCGCAACAGGGAAAATGCCGTACCGACCTCCATCCCGAACATCAGATCGAGCATCTGAATCATCTGATCGCGGCTGATCAGACGGTCGAGAGAGGAGAGGCGCTCCTGCACCGTGGTCCGCAGCCGATCCACCTCCATCCCCTTCTGGGTGGAGGCGAGCAGGGTGGACTCCCGCAGGTATTCAAGCTGCTGCACCGTCAGGGAGGCCAGCCGCCGCAGACTTTCAACCTGACCGGCATCCAGCTGATGGGGCTCACGGCTGATCGCACAGAGGCTGCCGACGACGAACCCGTTGGCGGTGATCAGCGGGAAACCGGCGTAGAACCGCACATGGGGCTCACCGGTGACCAGAGGGTTATCAGCAAAGCGAGGATCCGCAAGCGCATCCTCAATGATCAGAGGCTCCCTCTGCAGGATGGTGTGTCCGCAGAAGGAGATGTCACGCGGTGTCTGCTGTTGACCGAGGGGGGCACCCACACAGCTTTTGAACCACTGACGGTTGCTGTCAACCAGGCTGATGATACCGATCTCAGTGCCGGCGATGCTGCGGGTGAGCTCACTGATGTCGTCAAACTTGGTATCAGCCGAGGTATCCAGCACCCCAAAACTCTCAAGCTCCAGCACCCGTGCGGGATCGTTGGCGGGAATGGCGGGAGGCAGCACGGTTCAGGAGTGGGGAGTCAGTGGCTGAGGCAGGCGACTGAGCAGTTCGCCGACGTTCCAGCGCAGGCGGTTGCGCCCTTCATGCTTGGCGGCATAAAGCGCTTTGTCGGCAGCATTGTAGAGAAAATCGAGGTTGTAGCCGCAATCTCCAGTGGCAGCGGCACCGATGCTGGCGGTCATCGGGATGCGGTGGCCATTGTAAAGCAATTGATTCATCTCGATCTGCAGTCGCAGCCGCTCAAGCGCCTTGGCCCCATCCGCCTTGGGCACGGACAGGAGCATGGCGAACTCCTCGCCACCAAAGCGACAGACGAGGTCGTCCGGGCGAGTGACCGTGATCAGCAGACTGCCGACAGAGGAGAGAGCTGCATCACCGCAGCCATGCCCGTAGGTGTCGTTGATGCGTTTGAACTGATCGATATCGAGAATGGCAAAGACCAGCTCGGCACCGCGCTCCTCACCATCCGCCAGCAGATCCATCGCCAGCTCCATGAACGAGGTGCGATTCATCAGCTGAGTGAGATTGTCGGTCTGGGTGGTTTCGATGAGCTGCGGCAGCAATCGCCCTGACAGGATCAGGGCGAGACCTCCACAATGCAGCCCGGCGATCAATATCGCCGCCACGATCAACAGGGGAATATCCTGAACGATGTCGGCAACAAGCATGCCGGCATCAAAGTTCACCACTGCGAGATATCTCTGACGCTCCAATCCGAGATCCGTGGCCGGCATCAACAGGGGCCTTACCACGGTGATGCCGTCAAAATGGATATGCCAGTCCTCGCTGGACATCTCCATGCAATCACTCCCCTGATTGCGAAAACATTCGAGCACGGCGCGGAAGTCAGGATCATCACCCTCCATCAGATCGAACTGAGGGTCCTGGATCTTCATGCCACGCCAGGCCGAACGGGAGGAATAGATGATGCGGCCGCTGGGGTCGATCACCAGCACGGCATTGATGCTCTCCGCAAGCTGTGGCGGGTCGATATGGGCATAGGTTTCGACCAGGGTCTGTCGCTGCGCCAGGGTCATCGGGGTGCGCAGGGCCGCGGCCACCATCTGAATCGTGTGGTCGCCATTATTGATCATCCGGCGCTGATGGTGCAGCACATCTCCGGTGACCAGCACAGCGGACAGCAACACGCTCGTCTGGATCCAGTTGGTGATCAGCACCCTGCGCAGGAAGCGGCCCGATTCCTGCAGGATGGCCGGCAATGTGCTCATGGTGCCCCCGGGGATGGCAGCGCCCCGTCCCCGGCAACGGTCTTCTCACCTGAAAGAGCATCATTGTCGTAACGACTGAGGGCTTTGGAGAGGTTCTGCAACAACTGGGCCAGCTGGGTATGAGACAGCTGTTCGGACCGAAGCAGGGCATCCCGTTCAATCGCCACTTCACCCTCCTGAGCCAGATGGCGCTCGAGGGCCGCAGCGAACCGCACCGCATCATTGAGCGCTCTCCTGGCCTCCTGCACGCCGGATTCCATGTCCCGCAGCTCATGCAGCGGCACCCCCCGTTCCAGCTTGAGATGGGTCACATCGACCTGGTTGGCCACATAGAAATCAGGTTTGCTGCCATTACCAACGACTGGCGACAGGGTCAGCTGATTCCAGAAGCGGGTCCCGTCATGCCGGTAGTTGATCAGCTCCCCGCTGTAGGACCTGCCGGCCTGGATCGCCTCACGGATACGCCGCACATCCGCTGGGTCGGTATCCGGGCCCTGCAGAAAACGGCAGTTGGAGCCGATCGCGAGCTCACGGGTATAGCCGGTGATTCGACTGAAGGCATCATTGACATACACCAAGGGACAATCAGGCTGGCGCATGTCGGCGATTGCGATGCCAACGATAGAATTATCAACCGCTGTGCCGAAAAGGGAAAGCTCCCTCAGCTGATCACTCATGCGCGTGGCAAGTTCATGCTCCCGCTGGTTCAGGCTGAGCAGCTTCTGGTTGCTGCGTTCCAACTTACGACTCTGGCGCTGAAAAATCGTCGTCGCCACAAGGGACAGAACGCCAAGGACAACCACATAACCAAACAGGTTGCCGATACGACCGAAACTATTAACCTGAAGCCCGCGAACGGTCACCTCCTGAATACCGCGCACATCTCCGACCTTCCAATCGCGCTTGGTGGAATCCGGGTGGCTGTTATGGCAGGTGACGCAGGCCTTGCGCATGATCACCGGCGTGGCCAGGCGGTAGGAGGAACGGCCAAGACCGGTCCCGCTCAGTTGGGTATAAGTCTTGAGATCGGGCTGACGACGAAAGCGGTTCAGGGCCGTGCTCTCAAATTCATCGAGCGGCCGTGAGACGCGCCTATTGAATGGATAATCGGAGATGAATTCGTAGGAAATACGTCCGTCTCGATGCGCATTATCAAACAGGGCGCCCAACTCGATCGACAATGTGGCCGGGATCGGGATGCCACCATGAATCGAACGATAATTCTCCGAGAACACAGCCTTGCCATCGGCAGCCTGCAGGCGTGCGACGACGTTGTCGGCGTAGTAGGACCGTATATCGGTGACCAGGGTGGCGATCTCCTCGGCCTGCAGCTTCATCTGAGCCACGGTGGCGTTGGAGATGGCATTCACCATCACAAAGGGGAGCAATAAAAGCAGGCTGAGCAATAGCCACAGAACGGCTTCAGGCCGCAGAATCAGCGATTGCAAGCGCTTGAGCCAGGGGGACAGCCTCAACCGGGTGATGTTGATCCAGGGATGGCCGCCAGCCACAGAGGGAACACTTCAGCTCAGCTTGAACTGGATCGTAGCGTCGGATCAGCGCACGAGTTGCGATTTCTGAGCTCCCTGCAATGGGGTGGGGGGCGCCCTGGTGACCGAGGTGCCCCTTCATCCCCCTCAGCTCAAAGACCGGACAACAGCCAGGCCGCCATCAGCAGCACCCCGAGCACCAGGGTGAGGGCATAGGCCTGGGAGCGACCGCTGGTGGTGAGGCTCAGCCTGCGGGCTCCCACCAGGGCCGCGCCGCCGGTGGCCCCGCTGAAACCGTCCACCAGACGGGACTCGGACCAGCGGCTGATCCGGGCCAGCACGAGCACCAGGGCGACCACGGTGCGGTGGTAGAAGCGTTCGGTCTGCATGTCGTGGGCCAACCAGTCCTGCAGTCCGCCGAGGGCCGCAGGCAGGTGGGCCAGCTGGTGGGGGCGCAGGTAATAAAGAGCCGAAAGCCCCCCTCCCACCAGGGTGGACAGCAGCAGCGGAATCGCCAGGGGACCCCAGCCCGGCAGCGGATCCATCGCCACGACGCCGTTACGCACCAGCAGCTGGGGCAGATGCAGCACCAGGCCAGCCAGCACCAGCGTGGGCAGGACCATCAGCCACAGTCCCTCGGCGGAGCGGGTGGTGAACAGCGAGGGCTTCCCTCCCCAGATCAGGCTGAACACCCGCAGCAGACCAGCACTGAACAGGGCATTGGTGATCAGCACCAGCAGTTGCAGCAACAGCGGGTGCTCGCTGGCATGGGTGAGCACCAGCAGCTCGCGCAGGGCGGCGAATCCGCCGAAGGGAGGAAGTCCGACCAGGCCGGCGGCTCCGGCGAGGAACGCGATCCCCATCAGCGGACGCCGGCTCCAGAGGCCACCCATCTTCGTCAGATCCTGGGTGACATTGCTGAGCACGATGGATCCCACCGCCATCAGCATCAGCGCCATCGGCAGGGGGTAGACCAGCATCAGGTGGTCGGCCACGTTGAAGCCACCCAGACCGACCGCCACGAACAGCAGGCCCAGCCAGCTGCTCACCAGGAAGGAGAGCGCGCGCTTGACGTCGACCTGGGCCAGGGCGATCACCGCCCCCACCAGGGCCGAGGTGCCGCCCACCACGACAAGCACGCTCTGGACCAACGGGCTGGTGGCGATCAGCGGCTCCAGCCGCAGCAGCACCCAGGCTCCGCCGGTGACCACAACGGAATTGCGCAGCACCGTGGACGGCAGTGGACCCTCCATGGCCTCATCCAGCCAGAGGTGCAGGGGGATCTGGGCGCACTTGCCCATCGGGCCTGCGATCAGGGCCAGCAGGATGAGAACGAAACCCGCAGGAAGGGGGACCTGGTTATTGATCTGGTCGGCCGCCCAGGCCTGCAGGCCGTGGTAATTCCAGGTGTGGGTGATGGGCAGCAGGGCGATCAGACCGGCGAGCAGGAAGAGGTCGCCGATTCGCTTGGTCAGGAAGGCGTCGCGGGCTCCCTTGACCACCAGAGGTTGGTTGTACCAGGTGCCGACGATCAGATAGGTGCCGAAGGTGAGAAGCTCAAGGATCACGTAGCTGAAGAACAGCGAATCAGTGAGCACAAGCGCGCAGAGACCCGATTCGAAGAAGCTGAGCGAGCCGAAGAATCTGGGCCAGCCCCAGTCCATTTCCAGGTAGGCGATCGAGTAGATCTGCACCAGCAGGTGCAGACCGGTGATCACCGTGATGGCGATCAGGGCCGGTTCATTGATCAAGCCATCAAATCCGATCCGCAGACCGGCTGTCTCCAGCCAGGTCCAGCCGAAGGTGAGGGGTCGGTAGATGGCCGAGGATCCCGCCGTGGAATTGGAGTGCAGGGCGATCAGGGCCGCGCAGCTGTGGGCGAAGGCCAGGCCGACCATCGCCAGGTTGAGATAGCCGCAGGGACGAGGACCTGTGCGGGTGATCAGTCCGGGGGACCACAGAAAGGACAGCAGCGAGGCCAGCAGCGGGTAAAGGGGGACCAGCCAGGCCGTCTGGGCGAACAGAAGCGTCATCGGCAGTAGCAGGGTGGCATCGCGCACCGTCGGGCCGACAAGCTAGGGAGCGCCCGTCGCGGTTGGGGCCTGCCCGTCATGGACTGTGCGGCCCGGACGAGGAGCTGCGATCGGCCGCCCCGCAGGGGATCCCGGCGGCGGCAGGGAGGCTGCGTGATGCCCCTGGATGAACCTTTTGCGGGAACGGTTCACCATGAGCATGGCGATGGGAGACCGGGCCGATACTTGAAGGTCGTCCCCGGCAGTCCCATGTCCTGTCCCAAGTGCGGATGCCGGATCGTGGCCAAGCTCGGGCGCGGTCGCAGCATGCTCATCTGCGCCGACTGCAGCCATCCGCTCGACACCAACCCCGATCCCGCCCAGCGCCGCCGCACCCTGCTGGCCGTGCTCTCCATGGCCGGAATTCTTGCGGTGGGCAGCACGGTGCTGCTGCTCGACTCGATCCACGACAGCCTCCATCACCAGCACGGGTATTCACTGGAGGCCGACGCCGAAACCGAAGCCAGCGGCGAAGCGGAGTGAGCAGCACCCACTGAGCCGAGCAGCAAAACCTCAGCGCCTCGACAGGACCCGCACGGCCTTCACCAGCACCCAGCACGCCGCAAAGCTGAGCAGCCCCACCACCACGGCCATGACGATCTGGGTGACCCCCGTCAGCCATCCCACCACCCGCAGGTAGGCCGTGCCCAGGGCCATGCCTGCACCGGTCAGCGTCCCCACCCAGACCAGGCTTCCGGCGCTGGTCCAGAGCAGAAAGGTGTGCTGCGGCATCAGCTCGAAGCCCGCCGGCAGGGAGACGAATGGCCTCAGGCCGGGGATCAGGCGTCCCCAGAACACCACCGGCACTCCGTGACGATCGAACCAGCGGCGGCTGCGGGGCAGCAGGGAAGGCGACACCCCCAGCCAGCGGCCGCGACGCTGCAACCACCGCTCGAGACGTCGCTCATCGACGCGGCGGCCCACCTGGTACCAGAACCAGGCCCCCAGGACACTGCCGCTCAGCCCCGCCAGCAGCAGCGGCAGGAGGGCCAGTTTTCCCTGGTGCACGAGAAAGCCCCCCAGGGGCATGATCAGCTCGGAGGGCAAGGGGGGGAAGACGTTCTCCAGCAGCATCGCCAGGGCGATCAACAGATAGGCCAGCGGCGGCGAACCGCTGACCAGATCATTGATCGCCTCGATCAGCAGCGTTCCGACACCGTCAGCTGTCGGCATGGAACCGTCGTCGCCACAGGCTCACGATCTTCTCAAGCTCCAGGTAGACGAAGAAGACCAGGCTCACCGCCACACAGAACAACAGTTCAGGGGCCGTCAGCGGCACTGCGCCGAAGAAGCTGGCCAGCGGTGGGATGTACAGCAGGGCCATCTGCAGGGCCGTGGTGACCAGCACCGCCCAGAACAACCAGGGGTTGGAGAACGGTGCCACCTGATACAGCGGGCGGTCGCTGCGGCAGGACACCGCATGGCCCATCTGAGCCAGACAGAGGGTGGTGAACACCATCGTCTTCCAGTTGGCCTCCCCCTTCTGGGCCAGGAACATCAGACCCACGGTGATCAGGCCGAAGATGATGCCGATGCGGAGGATGTAACGGCCGATGCCCCGCGCAAAGATCGATTCTCCGGGTTTGGCCGGCGGACGCTCCATCAGCCCGTCCTCGCCGGGCTCAAGGGCCAGGGCCAGGGCCGGCACGCCATCGGTGACCAGATTCATCCACAGAATCTGCAGCGGGGTCAGCGGCACACCGGGCAGCGCCAGCAGCGGGGCCGCCGCGATCGTGACCAGTTCGCCGACGTTGCTGCCGAGGATGTATTTGACGAAGCGGCGGATATTGGCGTACACCAATCTTCCCTCCTCCACCGCATTGACGATGGTGGCGAAGTTGTCATCCAGCAGCACCATGTCGGCGGCTTCCTTGCTCACCTCCGTGCCGGTGATGCCCATCGCCACCCCGATGTGGGCCTGCTTCAGGGCAGGGGCGTCGTTGACGCCGTCGCCGGTCATCGCCACCACCTGGCCGTTGGCCTGCAGCGCCTTGACGATGCGCAGCTTCTGCTCGGGAGGAACCCGGGCGTAGACATTGCAGCGGGCCACCGCCTCGCGCAGCTGGAGGTCGTCGAAGCTCTCCAGCTGCCGGCCGAGGATCACCTCGGAATCCTGCTCGGCCAGGCCGATGGTGCTGCCGATCGCCCGCGCGGTGAGCGGATGGTCTCCGGTGATCATCACGGGCCGGATGCCGGCGCGGCGGCAGGTGGCGACCGCCTGGGTCACCTCCGGCCTGGCGGGATCCAGCTGGGCCATCAGCCCCAGCAGCACCTGCTGCTCCAGCTCCCGTTCCGGGCTCGGATGGTGGGGGGCACAGGCGAAGGCCAGCACCCGCAGGCCCGAAGCCGCCAGCTGGCGCGCCTCCTCCAGCCACCACTCCCGCTGATCGTGGCTGAGGCTCACCACCCCCGACCCATCGATCCAGCGGTCGCAGGTGCCGACGATCACCTCCGGGGCGCCCTTGCTGATCAGCAGCCGCTGGGACCCTGCGGCGACGCCGGCCAGGGGGGCCTGCAAATCGCCGTGGGGATCGTCGATCCACACCGCCATCAGCTGGCGTTCGGAGCTGAACGGAATCTCGGCGGCCCGCTGGAAGTGGCTGCGCAGCTCGAAGTCGTCGATGCCCGCCTTCTCGGCCACCACCGACAGGGCCCCTTCGGTGGGGTCGCCCAGGATCTCCCAGCCCCCCTGAGCGTCCTGACGCAGTTCAGCATCGCTGCACAGCACGCCGGAGCGGAGCAGCAGCTGCAGGGCTCCCTCGGGACAGCCAGGGGCGGCCTCAGCCGGAGCGTTCAGCGCCCGTTCGGTGAAGCTGCCGGTGGGCACATAGCCCTGACCATCGACGGCCACAGCCACGGTGCCGAGGCGCAGCTCCTGCACCACCTGACGATTCTGGGTGAGGGTGCCGGTCTTGTCGGAACAGATGACCGTGACCGACCCCAGGCCCTCGACCGCCGGCAGACGCCGGATCAGGGCCGCCCGGCGGACCATGCGCTGGGTGCCGATCGCCAGGGTGACGGTGATCACGGCGGGCAGGCCCTCCGGCACGATCGCCACAGCCATCGACAGGGACACCTCCAGCAGGTTGAGCGGGTCCTGCTTCATCCACAGACCGATGGTCACCACCACGGCCACCAGCACCAGGGAGGAGCTGACCAGCACCTTGGCCAGTCCATCGAGACGTTCCTGCAGCGGAGTGGCCTCGCCTCCGGCGGTGTTGATCAGCTCGGCGATCTGCCCCAGCTCGGTGGCCATGCCGGTGGCCGTGACCACGCCGACGCCGCGGCCCCGCACCACCTCGGTGCCCTGGAACAGACAGTTCTGGCGCTCCAGCACCGGGGTCGAGGCCTCCAGCACCAGGTCCGCCTTCTTGAACACCGCCTCGGCTTCACCGGTGAGAGCGGCCTCGCGCACGCCCAGGTCAGCCACCTCCAGCAGGCGGGCGTCGGCAGGGACCCGATCACCGGACTCGAGGCGGATGAGATCGCCGGGCACCAGCTGCTCGCTCGGCAGACGCTGCCACTGGCCATCGCGTCGCACCTGCACCAGGGGCTGGGCCATGTCTCGCAGGGCGAGCAGGGCCTTCTGGGCCCGGCTTTCCTGCAGAAAGCCGAGCAGCCCGTTCAGCACGACGATCACCAGGATGGCGATGGCGTCCTTGGGAAATTCCTTCTGATGGACCGAGACCGCCGCCGAGACCGCCGCCACGGCCAGCAGCATGATCAGCATCACATTGCTGAACTGATCCCAGAGAATCTCCAGGGTGGAGCGGCCCTCGCTGATCTCCAGCCGGTTGGGGCCCGTATCCGCCAGACGGCGCGCGGCGCTGGCCGTGCTCAGGCCGTTCGGATCCGCCTGCAGCCCCTCCAGGCAGGCGGTCGTTTCGAGGGAATGCCAGGGGGTCGGCGGGCTCGACACGCTCATGCGCTGGGCAGCGGAGTCAACATTGCTGGACAGTAACCATCCGCCGGACCGATAGGGCGGAAGTCCGTAGGTTGGAAGGTCCCCTGCGGCCGCAGATGCTGCACCTGTCCGACCTGCACGGACTGCGCCGGGCCCTGATCGGCACACCCCTGCCCACCAGCGCCCACCACGAGGAGCGCTACAGCAACGCCGAGGCCCTGGCCATCCTCAGCTCCGACGCCCTCTCCTCCGTGGCCTACGCCACCCAGGAGATCGTGCTGGTGCTGGGCATGGCCGGCGCCGCCGGCCTGCGGGCGACGCTGCCGATCACGGCGTTGATCGTGGGCCTGATGGTGGTGGTCGCCACCAGCTACCGGCAGACGATCAAGGCCTATCCCCACGGGGGCGGCAGCTACCGGGTCTCCCAGCAGAACCTCAGCCCGCTGATGGGCCTGGTGGCCGGTGCCTCCCTCTCGATCGACTACGTGCTGACCGTGGCGGTCAGCGTCGCCGCCGGCATCGCCGCCCTGACCTCTTACTTCCCCCTGCTGGAGCCCGAGCGGGTGCCGCTGTGCCTGCTGGCGGTGGGACTGGTGATGGTGGCCAACCTGCGCGGGGTGAGCTCCAGCGCCAGGGTGCTGAGCGCACCCACCTACGCCTTCATGGGCCTGGTGATGACGCTGATCGTGGCCGGCCTGATCCGCGGCCTGCTCGGCTCCCTGCCGGTCGTGCCGCCGGAGCAGCAGCAGCTGCTGCTCACCCAGGAGCACCACCGGGCCGGGCTGCAGACATTCGGCCCGCTGCTGCTGATGCGGGCCTTCAGCTCCGGCTGCGCCGCCCTGACCGGGATCGAGGCGATCAGCGACAGCGTCGGCGCGTTCCGGCCGGTGGAATGGCGCAACGCCCGCCGGGTGCTGGTGGTGATGACCGTCGTCCTGGCGGTGATGTTCAGCGGCATCAGCGCCCTGGCCCACCACAGCGGCGTGGTCTACATCGAACACGGCCCGACGCTGCTTTATCAGCTCGGTGTGATGATCTACGGACAGGGCCCGCTGCTGGCGGCACTGCAGCTGGCGACCCTGCTGATCCTGCTGCTGGCGGCCAACACCGCCTACGCCGACTTCCCGCGCCTGGCAGCCTTTCTGGCCCAGGACGGCTACCTGCCGCGTCAGCTCGCCTCCCTGGGGGACCGGCTCGTGTTCAGCAATGGCATTTTCGCCCTCAGCGGCTTCGCCGGGCTGCTGCTGGTGCTGTTCGAGGGCAGCGTCACCCGGCTGATCCCGCTCTATGCGGTGGGGGTCTTCCTCAGCTTCAGCCTCTCCCAGGCGGGCATGGTGATGCACTGGTGGCACCGGCGCGGCCGGGGCTGGGTCCGCCGGCTGCTGATCAACGGCTTCGGCTGCCTGATCACCAGCCTGGTCGGGGGCGTGCTGCTGGTGAGCAAGTTCAGCCAGGGAGCCTGGCTGGTGGTCCTGCTGATCCCGCTTCTGGTGATGGGATTCCTGCGCATCCGCCGCCATTACGACGCCGTGGCGCGGCGGCTGCGGCTGGCCCGGGACGTGCGCCTGAAGCTGCCGCCGCCACCCCCCGCCGGCAGCGGCACCCCCACTGTGGTGCTGGTGGGCCAGCTGCACCGCGGCACCTTCGAGGCGATCCGCTTCGCCCGCTCGAACGCCAGCGATCTGGTGGCGGTGCACGTGGACCTGGGCATACCGGACCGCACCGCCGCCTTCATCGAGAACTGGAATCGGCAGGTGCCTGAGGTGCGGCTGGTGGTGCTCGATTCGCCCTATCGCTCCCTGGTGGAACCGGTGACCCGCTTTGTTGAGCAGTTCGAGCGGGAGCACCGCAAGGACCGCACCCACTTCTGCATGGTGGTACTGCCGGTGTTCGTGACCCGCCGCCGCTGGGAGAACCTGCTGCACAACCAGTCGACGATTCTGCTGCGCAACGCGCTGCGGGCCCAGGGCACCCGGGTGGTGACCACGGTGGGTTTCTACCTCTGACTGCTGATCCCCTCCTCCGCGGCGGCGAGGCGGTTCTGGTGGCGCATCGAATCGAACAGGGACACCACCAGCAGCACCAGACCGATCAGCCCCGACAGCCACTCCGGCACCTCCACGCTCCAGCGCTGCAGCAGAATGCTGACAAGCATCAGCAGTCCCAGGGCACCGATGGCGTAATGGGCGCCGTGCTCGAGGAAGATCAGTTTCTGCAGGGCCTGCTCGCGGCTGAGCATCAGGGTGAGCGAGCGGATGAACAGGGCGCCGAGGCCGAGGCCGGTGAGGATCAGCACCAGATCGGAGGTGATGGCGAAGGCGCCGATCGTGCCGTCGAGGCTGAAGGAGGCATCGAGGAGCTCCAGATAGATCAGGCTCATCACGCCGCCGCCCGCGGCCAGCCGCACGCCGGCCTGCTCTTCATCCCCGAAGGCCTCCGCCAGGGAGGTGCTCAGCAGCTGCAGCACCAGACCGATCACCCCGGCGAACAGCACATCCAGCCGCTGCGCCCCAGGCAGCAGCCCATCGAGCACCAGCAGCAGGATCAGGGCGAGGGCCACCTCCAGGGCTTCGATGCGCCCGGCCTCACTGAGGGCCCGCTCAAGCGGGCGGAACCAGTGGAGGGTCTTGGCCTCATCGAAGAAGTAACGAAGGAAGACCATCAGCAGAAACATGCCACCGAAGGCCAGGATCCGCGGTTCGGCCAGCTCCAGCAGCTCCCGGTAGTGGGCGGGGTGGTGGAGCGCCGCATCGAAGGCATGGCCGAGGCTGACGCCCCCCGCCAGGGACACCATCAGCAGCGGTCCGATGAAGCGCACGCCGAACACGGGGATCACCAGGCCCCAGGTGAGGAAGAAGCGCTGCTGGGACTCGGTCAGCTTCTCGAGCACGCGGGCATTGACGACCGCGTTGTCAAAGGACAGCGACACCTCCAGCAACAGCAGCACCAGGGTGACCCAGGCGGCGCTCAGGCCCCGCAGGCCCAGCACCAGCACCAGTCCCAGGGCGCAGCAGCCGAGTGGGAACAGCAGGTAGCGCAGATAACGGGTGGGGAGCATCGGCGGCAGAGCCCCGGCAGGGTCCGTCCATGATGAACGGCCCTGTGCCAGGGGGCCTGGGGCGGCCCTGGGGCGGACAGCGCTGGCGCCCTCAGGCCAGGGGATCGGTGTCGCCGCCCAGGGTCGAGCGCTGCTGCACCAGCTCGATCACCCGGGGGACCACCAGGATCAGCAGCAGCAGCAGCAGGGCCCCGAGTCCGAACTGCAGCACCCCCTGCACCATCCGGGGGAAGGGCAGCCAGCGCCCCCCCAGCCAGGCCAGGGTCACCATCGAGGACGCCCAGAGCAGCGCTCCAGCCAGGTTGCAGAGGAAGAAGGAGCGCCACGGCATGCCGACGGCTCCGGCGATCGGACCGGCCAGCACGCGCAGCACGGCGACGAAGCGTCCGAGCAGCACGGAGGTGGTGGCGTGGCGCAGGAAGCGCTGGCGCAGGCGTTCCATCTGCTCCGGGTCCCGCCGCAGCAGGCCGCCCAGGCGCTGGATCAGGCCCCAGCCGGCGCGGCGCCCGACCCAGTACCCGATGTTGTCGCCGAGCACGGCCCCGGCAGCGGCGGCGCCGATCACCCCGACCAGGCGCAGCTCACCGCTGCCGGCGGCATAGCCCCCCAGCAGGGTGATGGTTTCACCGGGCAGGGGCAGACCGGCGTTCTCCAGCAGCATGGCCAGGAACACCACGCCATAGCCCCAGCGATGCAGCAACTCGGTCAGGGAGGCCTCGCTGAAGCCGCCAACGGCCAGGGCCTGAAGGTGGTGCATGGGTGGAGCCGGCTGCCCGAGGTGGCGTCACAGTAGGAATCGGGCCGGCGGCGCCAGGGTCTGGGCCTGGGGCGGAGAGCCGGCATGGCCGAGACGGTCTTGATGGGGCGTTGCGAAGCGGCAGCTGCTCCGGCGACGCGACCTGCGGGAGCCGCCGGAGGACGATGCGCCCGGCGAGCACACCGGGCTGCCCGGCAGCCTGCCGGCGCAGAGCGGGGACGGGACGCCCCGCCGCAGGGGAGTGCGCCGGGTCGGGGTCGCTCTGGGAGGATCGAGGCGGACGGGCACGGTCCCGACCGCTTCCGAGTCGTTTGCAGGGATCACCGGGATGTCTCTCGATCAGCTGCGGGCCTTTCTGGTCCGGATGCAGAACGATGAAGCGCTCAAGCAGCAGGTGCTGGCCGCCGCCACCGCCGACGACGTGGCGCAGATCGCTCTGAAGCTGGGTCATGAGTTCTCGGGCGACGAGCTGCTGCGGGCCTCGGGCCAGCGCTTCGAGCGGGTGACGGTGCACAAGAACGACATCCCCGGCGAATACAACTGAGGCGATCCGGCCAAACGGATGCCGCTGCGTCGCCCCGGCGGCCTCGCTCCGGCGAACACCGCCCAGGGGGTGACCTGCTGAACCGAGCCGAGCGCGTGCGCAGCCGCCGGCTCGCTCCGGAGCGGAGCCCAGGAGCAGGTCCGGGGCCTCACCGCGAGCCCGGAAGTGGCGATCAGGCCTCGTCGTCCGCAGCGTCCTGGGGCACCAGCTGGATCTGACGACGCCCCAGTCGGATCTGGAACTGATCGCCGGGCCTGAGCCCCAGCTGCTCGGTGTAGGCCCGCCCGACCATCAGATTGCCGTTGAACTGCACCCGGGTCTGGAAGCTGAGATCACGGCCCGGACGCCCCTTGGCACGCCCTGCGGTGCGCTGGCCGAACTCCATGCCCTTGGCCTCGAGCAGTGCTTCATAGAAGGCGGTGAAGTTGAGACGCTCGCCACCATCCTTTCTGGCACTCACGTAACCCGCCGCACGCACAAGCTCGGATTTGGAAGCGTCTTCAAGCTCCTTCACCTTGGCCAACAGTTCCGCTCCGGTCAACATGGCAAAACCCAGCAATGACCTTTCAAAACTAGATCCAATTGGAAAGTCAGCAAGTCAATTCCTAAAAACCCCCCAGATGAGGGGGGCCTTCCCTGTCACAGCTGAGGAGATCAAGCGACAGATCGGATCACGGACTGCGCGCCAGTGAATGGCTTGCGGGTTCACCGACCAGCCCGACTGGCGAACCGACTACAGAGGCCGCCTCCAGATCTGCCGCAGCTGGGCCGGCCAGCGCCGCGGCCCGTCCTCCGGCCGGATGGAGAGTCGCAGCATCGAGCTGGCCAGGGGCCAGCCTCCCCGCCGCAGCACCCCGCCCAGATGCAGGGGCACCGCCAGGGCCAGCAGCAGCCAGGCGGCCAGGTGCACCGCATAGATCGGCTGCTGCAGCTGCCCCTCGCGCAGCCAGTCCTCCTGCATCAGCTTGCCGCTGGCGACCGCCAGGGCGAGGGCCAGCAGGGCGAGGGCATTGGCGGGGTTCGCCAGACGCCGGCGCCCCAGGGTGATGGCATACACGGCGAACAGCAGGGCCACAGGCCACAGGCCCACCCCGAAGCTGCCATGGACGTCGATCCAGTCACCCGGCAGGGGCAGTCTCCAGCCGGGCCAGCGGCCGTCGTAGCGCAGGAACACCAGCAGACCGCTCAGCCAGGAGCAGGCCACCAGGGCGGCCGTGAGGCCATGCAGCAGACGCAGCAGCGAGGGTTGGTACGGGCGCTTCATCGAACCAGTCAGCCGATGGCCTGCTTCAGCGCCACCAGCCCGAACGCCAGGAACAGGCCGCCACTGAGCCGGTAGAGCAATTTCTCGCTGAGGCGTCCGCCGATCCAGCGGCCGGCCCCCACCGCCAACCAGGTGACCAGGGCGTGGCCCAGCAGCGTGCCAGCCAGCAATCCAGCGAAGGTGAAGGCGGGGGCGGTGGCCAGAAAGATGGTGGTGAACTGGGTGCGATCCCCGAGTTCCGCCAGGAACACCAGCACGAACGACTCCCAGATCACGGCCCAGGTCCCGCTGATCCGCTGGCTGCGCTCGGCCTGCTCGACCGCCTGCTCCGCCTCCCGCTCCTCCTCCTCCGCCTCATCGGCGGCCATGCGCTGGGCATCGACCAGCAGCTTGAGCCCGAAGCCCAGGAACAAGGCGGCCGCCAGCCAGGGCACGATCGTTTCCGGCAGCAGCTCCCGCAGGCCGTACCCCATCGCCAGCGAGATCAACGTGACGGCCGCCAGGGCCGCGAAGGCCCCGAGGAACACATCGCGGGCGCGGTGGCGGGCCGCCAGGATCAGGGCCATGAAGAAGGTCTTGTCCCCCAGCTCCGCCAGGGTGATGGCCGTGAGGCTGGCCCCGAAGGCCCCCAGGGCGGGATCGGAAGGGAGAGCGGACATGCGGAAGGCGATCGGCCTGAGACCAGGGGCGGGCTGCACACCCAGGACCCCGGCGACCCCGTGGCCGGCGTCGCGGAGCTCCCGAGGGCCCCTGACACTCTGACGCGCCACCGGCCCGGCCAGACTGGTCACGCCGTCCCCTCGTCCATGGCCGTCCGCCCCGTGCTGCAGATCGGCGATCCCCGCCTGCGCCAGCTGGCCCGGCCCGTGCCTGAGGACCGGCTCGGCAGCGACGCCCTGGACGGACTGATCGCGGACCTGCTCGAGACCATGGAGGCCCGCCAGGGCGTCGGCCTGGCGGCCCCCCAGATCGGCGAACCCTGGCGGGTGATCGTCGTCGGCAGCGGCCGCCCCTGCGCCCGCTATCCCCTGGCCCCGGTCGTGCCCCGCCAGGTGCTGATCAATCCCTGGCTGACCCGTCTCGACGACAGCTGCGCCCGCGACGAGGAGGGCTGTCTCAGCGTGCCGGGCCAGCGGGCTCAGGTGCTGCGCTGGAGACGGATCCGCTGCCGCGCCCTGGCCCCCGACGGCAGCCAGGTCGACAAGCCGATGGAGGGGTTCGAGGCGCGGGTGGCCCAGCACGAGCTCGACCATCTCAACGGGGTGCTGTTCCCGGATCGCCTGCAGCCGCCGGGCGACGGTTCCCTCCCGGACGCGGGAGCCCTCAACCTCGACGGCCCTGACTGATCAGGGGCGAACCTGCAGGCGCTCAGGCTTCAGGGAGGATGGGGCCGCAGACCGGGGAGCTTCGATGACTGCAGTCCAGCGGCGGCGTCCGGCCTGGTGGGTGGCCGGAGACCTGGACGGCTTCCTCGGCCTTGGACTGGACAACCTGATCCAGATCCTGCTGATCATCAGCCTCTGCAGGGGGGTCCTCGGCTATCCGAATGCGCTGGTGTTCGGCGTGATCCTGCCGGCCACGGGAGTGAGCCTGGTGGTGGGCAACCTGGCCTATGCCATCCAGGCCTACCGCCTGGCCCGCCGCGAAGGCCGGGATGACCGCACGGCCCTGCCCTACGGCATCAACACCGTCAGCCTGTTCGCCTACGTGTTCCTGGTGATGCTGCCGGTGAAGCTCACCGCCCTGAGCCAGGGGATCGCGCCGGAGGCCGCCATCCGGCTCTCCTGGCAGGCGGGCATCGTGGCCTGCCTGGGCTCCGGCCTGATCGAGGGGCTGGGGGGCTTCGGGGCGGCGGCGCTGCGGCGCTGGCTGCCCCGGGCGGCGCTGCTCTCCACCCTGGCGGGCATCGCCCTCGGCTACATCGCCCTGGGGTTCCTGCTGCGCACCTACGCCGAACCGGTGGTCGGCCTGGCGGTGCTGGCGGTGATCCTCGTGGCCTACTACGGCAACGTGCGGCTGCCCCTGCCCCCCGGACTGCTGGCGGTGCTGCTGGGGGTGGCGCTGGCCTGGGGCACCGGCCTGGTCCGCATCGATCCCGTCGCCTGGGGCGAAGGGGTGGCCCAGGTGGGTCTGCATCTGCCGCAGCTGCAGATCGCCGCCCTGTGGGAGGGGCGCTCCCAGCTGCTGCCCTGGCTGGGGGTGACCGTGCCGATGGGGTTGTTCAACCTGCTGGGCTCCCTGCAGAACATCGAGAGCGCCGAGGCCGCCGGCGATCGCTACCCGGAGCGTTCCTCGATGCTGATCAACGGCATCGGCACGATCTCCGCTGCGCTGCTCGGATCCTGCTTTCCCACCACCCTCTACATCGGCCATCCCGGCTGGAAGGGCATGGGAGCCCGCATCGGCTACTCCTGGCTGAACGGGCTGGTGATGGGGGTGGGCTGCCTGCTGGGCCTGTTCAGCCTGGTGGGCCTGCTGGTGCCGATCGAGGCGGGCATGGCCATCGTGCTGTACATCGCCGTGGTGATGGTGGCCCAGGCGTTCCAGGCCACGCCGCCGGCCCATGCCCCGGCTGTGGCGCTGGGGATGATGCCGGGCCTGGCCAGCTGGGGGTCGCTGCTGCTCAAATCGGGGCTGCGGGCCGGCGGGGCGGGCACGCCCCAGGCGCCCTTCTCGCCGGCGCTGCTGCTGCCGCTGCAGCAGGCGGATGTCTGGGCTGCCGGTGCGTTCGCCCTGGAGCAGGGGCAGATCATCTCCGCGATGCTGCTGGCGGCGATGCTGGTGTACGTGATCGAACGGCGCTTCCTCGCGGCCTGCGCCAGCGCCCTCGTCGCCGCGGCGGGATCCTGGCTGGGTCTGCTGCATGCCTGGCGCTTCACCCCGGCGGACACGGCGGCGGCCCCGGGCTGGGGCACGGGAGGCGAGTGGGCCCTGGGCTACCTGGCGATGGCGCTGGTGTTCGCGCTGACGGCCAGCGCGGTGCGCCGACAGGCCCGGGACGACGAGGCCCCGGCGCCGCTCGACTGAAGCGAGGGCCATTGCGGCGGGAGGGGGCAGGTCTGCCGTTCCCGCCGCAGGCCGCGCTGCGGCGGCGTTCAGTCGAACCCGAGCAGATCGAAGATCTCGCGGTCCTTGAGCGGTTCGGCCTCCAGGGGCTGGACGCTTTCGAGCATGGTGCGCGCCAGGCTGAGGTATTCCTGCTGCACCGCCTCCACTTCGGGGGAAGGCTCCATCTCGAAGATCGTGCACTTCTTCAGACGCGAGCGACGGATGGCATCGACATCGCGGAAGTGGGCCATGGTCTTCATGCCGACGCGATCGTTGAATTTGTCGATCTGGTCGGTTTCACGGCTGCGGTTGGCGACGACGCCGCCGAGCCGGACGCGATAGTTCTTGGCCTTGGCCTGGATCGCCGCGATGATGCGATTCATCGCGAAGATGGAATCGAAGTCGTTGGCGGTGACGATCAGGCAGTAATGGGCGTGCTGCAGCGGCGCGGCAAAACCGCCGCAGACCACATCGCCGAGCACATCGAAGATCACCACATCGGTGTCCTCGAGCAGGTGGTGCTCCTTGAGCAGCTTCACGGTCTGTCCGGTGACGTAACCGCCGCAGCCGGTGCCGGCAGGAGGACCGCCGGCCTCAATGCACTGGACGCCGTTGAAGCCCTCGAACATGTAGTCCTCAGGGCGCAGCTCCTCCGTGTGGAAATCGACGGTCTCCAGGATGTCGATCACCGTCGGCACCATCTTCTTGGTGAGGGTGAAGGTGCTGTCGTGCTTGGGATCACAGCCGATCTGCAGCACCCGCTTGCCCAGCTTGGAGAAGGCGGCCGAGAGATTCGAGGAGGTGGTGCTCTTGCCGATCCCTCCCTTGCCGTAGACGGCGATCACCAGGGCGCCTTCCTCAATGTGCAGGCCGGGGTCCTGATGCACCTGCAGGCTGCCTTCGCCGTCCTCACGGCGGGTGATCGGGGGCTGGAGCGTCGATGTCATGGAGAGCGCTACGAATGTTGGCGCGATCCGGTCAATCCTCCCTGGAGGCGACCGTTCCGGCAATGGTGGTGGGGCGGCCCATCCGGAGCCGGGGAAGGGATGGACTGGAGCCTGCCGGTCCATCCAAGGGCGGCCCCAGGCCCGGCGGCGACCCAGCTTGCAAAGCGAAACATCCAGGGTTCGTTTCGTGCGCATTGCGGCACAGGCGACTAAGCACAAACACTCAATCTTCGTGCTCATGCTTGACGCTGGGGTGACAGGGTCCGTGCAACTCAGGCCCCGGGACAGGGCTGCAGCCGGCGCATCGGGCCGAGGGGGCATCCCCGCCCTGGGACGCACCGGTCCCGGAGCCGGCTCCAGGCCCGGCCCCCGGACGCCGCCGTCGGGTCGCTGCGGAGTCGTACCGGCCCATGGGGATGGCGTCCCCTGGAGAGCGACGTAACGTTTTTCCAACAGCCCCCACGCCCCTGGCTCCCCCGTCGCCGTCCTCCGATCCGGCTCCGACCGCCTCCCGGGAGCAGGCACCGTCCCCCTCGCCTTCAGCCCCCGCCCTGCCCGCCTGCAGCGCCCCCCTGGCGGCCCGCCAACTGGAGGAGCTGGCCTGGCTCAGCTCCGATCCCCTGGTCCTCCTCGATCAGCACGGAACCATCCGCTGGGCGAACCCCGCCTGGTGTCAGGCGACCGGCCAGTCCGAAGCGCAGGCCCCGGGCACGGAGCTCGGTCAGCAGCTGTCCCCTTCCGGCCTGGCCTGCCTGAGGGATGCGATGGCCCTGGTGCTGGCCGGGGGCCGACCGGAGCCCCTCCCCCTGGACCTGCTCCACCCCGCCGGGCCGCCCCTGGTCTGTACGGGGCACCTCGCCCCCTGGTCGCCGGAGCAGGGGGAGCCCCTGCTGCGCCTGCTGCTGCGCCGCACCGACGACGAGGAACTCGCCCGCAGCCGCCAGCAGCTCAAGGATGCCCAGCGGCTTGCCGAGATGGGCAGCTGGAGCCTGGATCTGCGCCGGGGCGAGCTGAACTGGTCCGACGAGATCTACCGCATCTTCGAACTCGATCCCGAGCGCTTCCAACCCAGCTACGAGACCTTCCTCCGCTGCGTGCATCCCGACGACCGCCGCATGGTGGATCAGGCCTACAGCCGCTCCCTGATCGACCGTCAGCCCTATGCGGTCACCCACCGCCTCCTGATGGCCGATGGGCGCATCAAGTTCATCTCCGAACGCTGCGAGACCCGCTTCTCGGAGGCGGGCGAACCGCTGCTGTCGATCGGCACGGCCTGCGATGTCACCGAGGCCACCCTGGCCCGCGAGCGGCTGGAGGCCAGCGAACGCAAGCTGAGACGCCTGGTCGAACTGGCCCCGCTCGGCATCGTGCTGAGCCGCCTGAACGGCCAGATCCTGGAGTGCAATCCGGCCTTCAGCCAGATCAGCGGCTATTCCCCCTCTGAGCTCACCAGCCGCAACTGGCAGTCGATCACGCCGGAATCCGATCGCTCCGCCCTGCGGGAGCAGCTGCGGGAACTGCTCCGCCTCGGCAGCAGCGGCCCGTTCCATCGGCGGCTCGATGGCCGCGATGGCCGTGGGGTCAAGGTGAAGGTGACCGCCCTGCTCGTCATGGGCAGCGACAGCGAACCTCTCGTCTGGTCAATCCTTGAGGACATCAGCAGCAGCCTGCAGATGCAGGACACCCTGGAGCAGGCGGCCAGTGTGTTCAGCCACTGCCAGGAGGGAATCATGATCACCGACACCGCCGGGAAGATCCTCGATGTCAATGAGGCCCTCTGCCGGATCACGGGGTACCGGCGCGAGCAGCTGATCGGATCCAATCCCCGCCGGCTCAAATCGGGCCTCCACGACGCCGGCTTCTACGGAGCCATGTGGGATCAGCTGCAGCGGACCGGCTACTGGAGCGGCGAGGTGATCAACCGCGCCTTCGACGGCACCCTGCTGCCCGTGCAGGAGACGATCAGCGCCGTGCAGGGGGAGGACGGGGAGGTGAGGCGCTACGTGGCGCTGCTCACCGACATCCGTGAACTCAAGGAACAGCAACGGCAGCTGCAGCACCTCGCCCTGCACGATCCACTCACGGGCCTGCCCAACCGCGTCCTGTTGCAGGACCGCATCGAGCAGGCCGTCCACCGGATCCGCCGCGAGGGGGGCCAGCTGCTGGTGGCCCTGCTCGATCTCGATGGCTTCAAGGCGGTGAACGACATCCACGGCCATCAGGCCGGCGACCATCTGCTCAAGGTGCTGGCTGAGCGGCTGCGCCTCGAGCTGCGGGAGGGGGACACCCTGGCCCGCCTCGGCGGGGACGAATTTGTGCTCGTGCTGCCCTCCCCGACCGCGGGGGACAGCACCGCTCCGCTGCTGGAACGGCTGCGCGGCCGGGTGCGCCAGCCGGTGGCCTGGGGTGAGGACATGCTGCAGGTGGGCTGCAGCCTCGGTGTCGTGCAGTTCCCAGGGGAGGCCCCCGAGGCGGAACCCGAGCAGCTGCTGCGCCTGGCCGATCAGGCCATGTACCGGGAGAAGCACGCCCGGGCCGCGGCCTCCGCGCTGCACCAGCAGCCCTGAGGCCGGCCCTCCGCCAGCGCGAAGCGAGCGCCGAGGACCTGCCCCTGGCTGTGGCCGGGGCATCGGTTCAGGCCAGACGGGCAAGCGATGGCCATCCGCGGGTTTCGCCCCGCTGCTGCGGGGCTCACAGTCCGCTGGTGACTGGACTCAGCAGGCGCTTGTGGGAGCGGCTCCCCGCCAGAAGCAGGCCGCCGGCCCCCTCGGCTGGCGAGGAGGGGCACGGCGCCGTCCACCCCGCGGGGCCGGACCGGCGCGACAGGGGGCGGACCGGTCCCCCTGCCCTCAGCGGCTGAAATGGGCTTTGGCGTCGTAGAGGATTTCGGCCGTGATGGCAGCGATGCCCCGCTCCCGGGCGAACAGCTCGGTGTTGCGCCGCACCTTGCCGCGCACGAAGAAGGGGATCTTGTGCAGTTCCGCCTCCCCGTCGGCGGTCCAGGCCGGTTCGGCGGAGCTGGCGGCCTGGGCCTCGGCCTCGCGGCCCTGCTCCAGGGCGACGGCCACCGGGGCCTCCGCCACCGCCGTCGCGGTTCCCCCCGGGCCCCTGCCGGAGGCCTCCCTGGCCTGGCCGGGCGCCCCGATCACCTCGCCGCCGCCCGCAGGGGCCGGAGCCCCATCGCCGAGGTGGCTGCGGTGGCCGTCGACGAACTCGAAATCGTGGCGGAACATCCCGATCAGGTGCTCCTCCAACCCCATCATCAGGGGGTGCACCCAGGCGTCGAAGATGACATTGGCTCCCTCCCAGCCCATCTGGGGGGAATAGCGGGCAGGCACATCCTGCACAT
>JAYKJA010000029.1:0-34293 GCA_035285905.1 Synechococcaceae cyanobacterium | reverse complement strand
CGCCCGGCCTGGCGATCAAGAAAGCCCGCTCCGCCAAGCACGGCTATGAGGTCAGCAAGGGTGGCACCCTGCTGTGGATCCCGCAGGAAACACACGAGATCAACAAGGACATCTCCCTGTTGATGATTGAAGACGGCCAGTGGATCGAGGCAGGCACTGAGGTCGTCAAGGACATCTTCAGCCAGACCGCGGGAATCGTCACCGTCACCCAGAAAAATGACATCCTGCGCGAGATCATCGTGCGCTCCGGGGAGCTTCACCTGATTTCTGACAGCAAGGTGCTCTCCCGCTACAGCGGTGAAGGCAGGATGGTGAATCCCGGTGAGGAGATCGCCCCCGGCATCACCGCCGCGGCCATGCATTTCGTCGAGTCGGTGGACACCCCCCAGGGCGGAGCGCTGCTGCTGCGCCCCGTCGAGGAATACACCATTCCTGATGAAGCCCATCTGCCCGATCTCTCCAGCGTCAAGCAGCCCGGTGGCCCCACCCTCGGGCTGCGAGCCACCCAACGGCTCACCTTCAAGGACGGGGAGCTGATCAAGTCGGTCGAGGGTGTTGAGCTGCTGCGCACCCAGCTGATTCTCGAGACCTTCGACACCACACCCCAGATGACCGTGGATGTGGAAGCGGTGGCCGACAAGCGGGCCAAGACCATCGACCGCCTCCAGCTGGTCATCCTGGAAACCCTGCTGGTCCGTCGCGACACCCTCTCCGACGCCAGCCACGGTTCCACCCACACCGAGCTTCAGGTGGTGGACGGTGACACCGTCAAGCGCGGAGATGTGGTGGCCACCACCCAGATCCTCTGCAAGGAGGACGGCATGGTGCAACTGCCCGACCAGGCCCCCGGCGAGCCGATCCGCCGCCTCATCGTCGAACGCGCCGACGACACGCGCCACATCGACCTGGGCTCCTCCAGCCCACTCGTGGCGGTGGGTCAGCGGGTGGTCGACGGCGACGCCATCGCCGACGGCGTGCTGGCTCCCTGCTGCGGGGAGGTGGAGCTGGTGGAGGGCAAGAGCGTGCGCATCCGCCATGGTCGCCCCTACATGGTGTCCCCCGATTCCGTCCTGCACGTGCGCGACGGCGAACTGGTGCAGCGGGGTGACGGCCTGGCCCTGCTCGTGTTTGAACGCCAGAAGACCGGGGACATCGTCCAGGGTCTGCCGCGCATCGAGGAGCTGCTGGAGGCTCGGCGGCCCCGGGATTCCGCCGTGATCTGCCGCAAGGCCGGCACCGTTCAGATCAAGCAGGGGGAGGACGATGACTCGATCACCGTGTCGGTGGTCGAAGCGGATGACGTGGTCACCGAATACCCGATCCTGCTCGGTCGGACCGTGATGGTCTCCGATGGCCAGCAGGTCCTGGCCGGTGAGCTGCTCACCGACGGCCCCATCAATCCCCACGAACTGCTGGAGTGCTACTTCGAGGATCTGCGCAGCCGCAAGAACATCCTCGAAGCGGCTCAGGAGGCGATCTCCAACCTGCAGTTCACCATGGTGCAGGAGGTGCAGAACGTCTACAAATCCCAGGGCGTCAGCATCGACGACAAGCACATCGAAGTGATTGTCCGCCAGATGACCAACAAGGTGCGCATCGAAGATGCGGGGGACACCACCTTCCTCCCGGGCGAGCTCAAGGAGCTGCGCGCCGTGGAAAACGAGAACGAGACGATGGCTGTCGTCGGCCGCGCTCCCGCGATCATCACGCCGGTGCTTCTCGGGATCACCAAAGCCTCCCTCAACACCGACAGCTTCATCTCCGCCGCCTCCTTCCAGGAGACGACCCGGGTGCTCACCGAAGCCGCCATCGAAGGCAAGAAGGACTGGCTGCGGGGCCTCAAGGAGAACGTGATCATCGGCCGGCTCATTCCGGCCGGCACTGGCTTCGGCGGCTTCGAGGAGGAGCTCCGCGCCGAAGCCGGTCCCCATCCGGACATCCTTGAGGAGGAGTCCGGTGGCTACCGACGAACCCCATCCCTGCGACCCGACTACACCGTGGAGATGCCCCTGCCCGCCGCCCCCACCGCCGTTCTCGACGACCCCTCCGAGGAGGACCTGGAAGCCACCCGCAGCCGGCACGGCATCGAGGCCTCGGCCAGTCACTTCGCCGCCTTCACCCGGCCCGGTCCCGAGGACGGACTCGAGGAGGAGCTGATCGCCGATCCCGCTGCCCTCGAGGGTCTTCAGGAAGAGGGGCTGCTCAGCGATGACTGATCCCACCCGCACCTCCCTCGGCACCCCGGTGCCCCGTCGCCGCCAGCCCCGCTGGGGTTTCCACCAGCCCGTGGAGCTCCTCCACGGCCGCATCGCCATGCTGGGGTTCATCGCCCTGCTGGCGGTCGAGTGGAAACTGGGCCACGGCATCCTGATCTGGCCGTGATCCCTCGCGAGGGCCCTGCCCGCCGCCAGCGCCGCTCGCCCCGCCCGGCGGGGGCCTCCAGTCGTCGGACGATCCCTCGCCGGAACCGTGGGGAGCCCGAGTCAACACCGGGTCTCCCCCAGTCCCTTCGCTCCGGGCGTCAACCGGATCCAGCAGCCAGGAGCGACGGGCGCTCCGGGCCCAACCGCATGCGCTCCCCGGGCACCACCCCTCTCCCCCTGCGCGCAGCCTTCGCTGGACGCGGCGGTCTCCGGGAGCGAGCCGGCAACCCAGCCGATCGCGACATCCCCATTCGCCTCCAGCGCTCCCTCGATCCCTCCCGGCAATCCCTCGACTCCACCAACGACGGACGCAGCGGCCGGCGCGCCGCTCCGGACAACCAGGCCAGGCCCACCTTCCGCGGGGAGCGCTCCCTGCCACCGACCAGCCAGACCCCTGCCACTGCTGACGCACGGCGCAGCAGCCGTCGCGCCGGTCGTGTTGACCACTCCGGCGAGGACTTCCCCACCGTCCGCGGGGAGCGCTCCCTGCCACCGACCAGCCAGACCCCTGCCACTGCTGACGCACGGCGCAGCAACCGACGCAACGGTCGTATTGACCACTCCGGCGAGGACTCCCCCACCTTCCGCGGGGAGCGCTCCCTGCCGCCGACCAGGCAGACCCCTGCCACTGCTGCCGCACGCCTCAGCAACCGTCGCGCCGGTCGTGTTGACCAATCCGGCGAGGACTTCCCGATCTTCCGCGAGGAGCGCTCCACGGACCAAGGCCCACAGACCCCGCCGGCGGCGGCTGATGGGTCGGAAAGCCGGAAGCCCATCCCGCCGGCGCCCCTGCTGGGCTTGAGCCTGGCTGAACTGGAGGACTGGGCGGCGGCCCACGGCCAGCCGCGTTTCCGCGGCCGTCAGCTGCATGACTGGATCTATGCCAAGGGGGTGCGGGAGTTCTCCTCCATCTCGGCACTTCCCCTGCAGTGGCGTCAGTCCCTGGGGGCAGGGCCCGAGCCGGCGGCGGACTCTCCCCCCAGCGATGGCGGCAGCCGCCCTGCTGCGGTCGGCACTCCTCCCGCCGCCGCGACGAACCCCTCGCGGCGCCTGAGCCAGCCGGATGCAGCCCCTACAACGGTCGCAGCCGCGGCGACTCTCCCCGGGAGCGAGGGTCGTCCCTCCCAGCAGCCCCATCCCGGCGGGGCTGCCTCCCCGACCACCGCCTCCGCGCCCCCCGGGAACGTTGCTGCCCCTGGGAGCACCGCCTCCCTCCCCTGCCGCTGGATCGGACGGCTGCCGGAACTTCACCGCTCCGTCGCCTCCGATGGCACCACCAAGTTGCTGCTGGGCACCTCCGATGGCCTCTCCCTCGAAACGGTGGGCATCCCCAGCGGCGATCGCCTCACCGTCTGTGTCAGCTCCCAGGTGGGCTGCCCGATGGCCTGCCGCTTCTGCGCCACCGGCAAGGGGGGCCTGCAGCGGTCCCTGGCCCTGCACGAGATCGTCGATCAGGTTCTCAGCGTGCGTGAGGTGATGGGCCGCCGCCCCAGCCACGTGGTGTTCATGGGCATGGGCGAACCCCTGCTCAACCGCGACGCCGTGCTCTCCGCCATCGATTGCCTCTGCCGTGACCTGGGCATGGCCCAGCGGCAGATCACCCTCAGCACCGTGGGGGTTCCCTCCTCCCTGCCCTCCCTGGCGGAGCAGGCCCTGGCTCGTCTCGGTCGTGCCCAGTTCACCCTGGCGGTGAGCCTGCACGCTCCGGATCAGGCCCTGCGGGAGCAGCTCATCCCCACCGCCAGGGCCTACCCTCTCGACTCCCTGCTGGACGACTGCCGTCGCTACGTCTCGATCACCGGTCGCCGGGTGAGCTTTGAGTACATCCTGCTGGGCGGCCTCAACGACCATCCCCAGCAGGCCCTGGCCCTGGCAAGGCTGCTGCGTGGATTCCAGAGTCACGTCAACCTGATCCCTTACAACCCGATCGAGGAGGAGGACTTCCGCCGGCCCACCCCTGAAGCCGTCGAGGCCTTCCGCCGCGCCCTGCAGGAGCGCCATGTGGCCGTGAGTGTGCGCTCCAGCCGCGGCCTCGATGCCGATGCCGCCTGCGGCCAGCTGCGGCGGCGGCTCCTGCAGACAGCCTGAGCCGAACAGGTTGCGCGAACGAATCCCGTGCTGCCTTGAGCACCTGTGGCTCAGCCGCGTCCTCCTTCTTGCCTCTGCCTCAGCTCTGGCGCGGCAGTTCCTCAGGTCTTCAGGAGATCGGGCTTCAGCCGTCTGCAAAAGCACAACGCCTGCGCATCACCATGGCGCCAGGAGGCGGATCATCGCGCCTGCAGCGGGACAATCCGGTGCTCTCCCCGGCTGCTGGCGTGCAACCCTGAACACTTCGCGGGTCCGACCGTTGCCGGGCCACTGGACCTTGCCCGTACCGGGTTGGGCGCCTCCCGGGCTTTCGGCGACCGTTCCAGCCCTCGAGCGGCGGCCGGGATCCCGGTCAGCGAACTCCCCAGACTCGCCGCGGGACTGCTCTCCCTCTCCTCCCCATCGGGTCATCCATCCCGCTGCGGATCGAAGGCTCCGCGGGCCTCTCTTTCTCCCCAGGGGGTGAGCCTCGTCATCAACAGGAAGGCGGGTACCGCGGTGGCGGCGGTGATCAGGAAGAAATGCTCCCAGCCCAGCAGCTTGACCAGCACCCCCGAAGGGGCAGCCAGCACCTTGCTGCTGATCGCATAGACCCCCGAGAAGACGGCGTACTGCGTCGCCGAATAGAGCGGATTGCACAGACTCATCAGCAGCGCCACGAAGGCTGTTCCGACCAGCCCGCTGGAGAGGTTCTCCATCAACACCGCCGCCGCCACGGCCTCCAGGGAGGCATCTCCGCGCGCCACCAGCCAGTAGGCCAGGTTGCCGAAGGCCCCGACGATCCCGAACAGCCACAGGCTGCGGTTCATGCCCAGCCGGCCGAACAGGGCCCCCCCCAGGATCACCCCCACCATCGTGGCCACGATGCCGAGGGCCGATTTGATCAGTCCGATCTGGGCTTCGTTGAGACCCTCGGCCACCAGGAACGGCCCCCCCATGGGCGCCAGCAGGCCATCCGGCAGCCGATACAGGAGCACCAGGGCCAGAAGCTGCAGGGCCCGGCGTCCCCCCGTGCGCGCCAGGAACTCCCTCACCGGCCCCACCACCGCCTGGCGCAGGCTGTGCACCGGCTGATCCAGCGGCTTCAGCCTCGGCGCCGCCAGGGTGCAGGGCACCAGCAGCAGCATCAGCCCCCCCGCCGCCAGGAAGGCCAGGCGGTAGCCCGCCAACCCCGCGATCAGCAGCGCTCCACTGCCCAGCACCAGGGTGCCTCCGCGGAAACCGAGGGAGTTGGCCGCCGCCCCCGCCCCCCTCTCCTGTTCCGGCAGCAGATCCGTGCGGTACGCATCGATGACGATGTCCTGGGTGGCGCTCAGCACCCCCACCAGCAACGCCACTCCCCCGATCGCCCCCAGGGCTGCCGGATCGGTGCCCGGCCGCAGCAGCGCCAACGTGCCGATCGTCAGGCCGAGCAGCAGCTGCAGCAGGGCGATCCAGCCCCTGCGGCGGTCGGGCCAGGGGATCGGCCAGCGGTCCAGCAGGGGGGCCCAGAGAAACTTGATCGCGTAGGGCAGACCGGCCAGCGGCAGCAGTCCGATCAGTTCAACCGGCACCTTGTTCGTCGCCAGCCAGATGGGCAGGATCTCTCCCAGACCGGTGTTGGGGGCTCCGCTGGCAAAGCCGAGGGCACTGACCGCCCCCAGTCGCCTCCAGCCTCCCGGCTGGGCAGGGGATGGGGCTGGATCTGCCATGGGAATCCCGGGCTCAGCGTCGGCCGCACCCTAGGAGTGTCGGCGGCGTCCTCCCCTGACTGCTGCTGCAGGCCACAATGGCCCGGACGATCGATTGCAGCCCGGCTTCCCCCGTGAACTTCTTCCGCTCCACCCTGCTGCCGGCCGCGATCGTGATTCTGTTCGCCCTGGCCCTGTTCGCCGTCAGCGCCCGCATCTGGCTGCCGGGGGACATGGCGGCCCCGGCCCCCCTGGGCTGAGACAATCGGGCCACGTTGCGGCCCCTGGCGCCTCCATGCCGGACGACTTCCTCCCCTTCCCGGACAGCCCCCAGGAGCTGGCTCTCGACCCCGATGTCCTGGCTCGCGAGCTCGCGGCCGAGCTCAGCGGCGATCCCCTCGACGACATCGACACGCTGGAACCCTCCAGCACCGATGTGGCCGCCGAATGCGATCTGGGCCTCTCCCTGCTCTCCGGCTCCCAGCAGGACCGCCTGCAGGGCCTGCGCATCTTCTGCGAACACCGCGATCCGCGGGCCATCCCCCTGCTGCTGCCCCTGCTGCAGGCCGGCTGTCCGATCCTGCGCATGAGCGCCGTCTACGCCCTCGGACGCAATCCCCATCCCCTGGCGGTCGAGCCGCTGCTGCTGCTGCTGAGCGGCGATGACAACGGCTACGTGCGCAAGGCCGTGGCCTGGAGTCTGGGCAACTACCCCGACGCTCCGATCCTCAACCCCCTGATCCGCTCCCTGCAGCTCGATGTGGCGGCGGTGCGGCTCTGGGCCGCCAGCTCCCTGGCCGATGCCGGGGCCACCGGTCCCGCCAAGGCCGATCCCGCCGCCGCCCAGCTGCTGCTCAGCCTGCGCATCGACAGCGAACCCTCCGTGCGCAGCAACTGCGCCTGGTCCCTCGGACGGCTCTACCCCGATCTGGTGGACCCCCGCCAGCAGGAGGTGGTCGAGGTGCTGCTGCACACCATGCTCCAGGACGGCGACTCCACCGTGCGCGACGAGGCCCGCCTGGCCCTCGAGCAACTGGAGCAGCCCGAGGTGCTCGACCGTCTGCAGACCCTGGTGGATGAGGGGCTGATCAGCTGAGCCTGGACGCCGGGTCCGCGGCCCGCTCCCACCCCCTGGGCGAGGGCGCTGGCCGGGCAGCGATCCCGCTGACGTCTCCGCTGCCGGACAACGCCGCTAGCATCCCGTCCACTGTTTCGCCGACCGGGGATGGCTCAGCTCACCATCCGCTACCGCATCCGCCCGGATGGGCGGGTCGAGGAGCGCGTCGAAGGCGTGGCGGGTCCCGCCTGCACGGTGCTCAGCGAACGGATCGAAGCCCGGATCGGCTCGGTCCAGCAGCGCCTGCCCAGCGCCGAGGCTTATCAGGCCGAAACCTCTTCCGTGGCCTCCGAGCAGCAGCTCCTCGGCCGCTCCCTCTGAGCCTCCTGAGTCCCCAGCCGTCCACCTCCCTCTCCGCTCCGATGTCGCACTTCAGCACCATCCAGACCGAACTGCGCGATCGCCAGTCCCTGGAGCTGGCCCTCGGCGACCTGGGCCATGCCCCCACCGCCGGTCCCCTGCCGGTGCGGGGCTACCGCGGCCAGACCGTGATGGCCGATCTGGCCCTGGTTCAGACCAGTGGCGCCGACATCGGCTTCCGGCTCAATCCCAGCTCCGGTTGCTACGAACTGGTCACCGACCTGGATCTGTGGAATCAGTCCGTGCCGGTGGAGCGGTTCCTCTCCCAGCTCAATCAGCGCTACGCCCTGCGGGCGATCCTGGCCGCCAGCCAGGAGGAAGGCTTCCAGGTCAGCAGCCAGACGGATCAGCTGGATGGCTCCATCGAGCTGGTCGTGACCCGCTGGGACGCCTGACCCCCTCCCCACTCCAGGCCGTGCTTCCCTCAGGCGCCTCCCCCTCCCCCTCCACCGCCGGGGAGGCCTCGGTGGCCTTCCAGGCTCCGGCGACCGCCGCGATCGAACCCTCCGGGCGGGAACCCCTGCTGGGCGGTGAGCTGCGCCAGCGGGCCGTCTGGGTCGACGAGGCCGTCTGCATCGGCTGCCGCTACTGCGCCCATGTGGCGACCAACACCTTCGTGGTGGAACCCAGCTGGGGGCGCTCCCGGGCCATCCGCCAGGACGGCGATTCCACCGAACGCATCCAGGAAGCGATCGACACCTGCCCGGTGGACTGCATCCACTGGGTC
This sequence comes from Synechococcaceae cyanobacterium, assembly GCA_035285905.1. Taxonomy (GTDB): domain Bacteria; phylum Cyanobacteriota; class Cyanobacteriia; order PCC-6307; family Cyanobiaceae; genus Cyanobium. The sequence goes on along the minus strand of JAYKJA010000029.1, from coordinate 25,908 downwards.
CCCTACGAGCAGCTGCCCGAGCTTCAGGCCCAGCTGGCCATCCAGGACATTCAGCCCCTCGGCCTGCCCACCCCCGGCCGCCGGCAACGCAGCCTGCCCCGGCGTGCCGGCGGCTGATGGCCCCCGCGGACTCCCCGATCCCGCAGCGCCGCTTCGGTCGCACCGGACTGTCGATGCCGGTGCTCAGCCTCGGCTGCATGCGCTTCCAGCAGAGCTGGTCCGATCTGCCCTCCTGCGAGATCAGCGACGCCTCCCAGGCCAACCTCGAAGCGATCCTGCGCCGCAGCGTCGCGGTGGGGATGCATCACATCGAAACGGCGCGGGGTTACGGCAGCTCCGAACGGCAGCTCGGGGCCCTGCTGCCCCACATCCCCGACCCGGACCGCCTGCTGCAGACCAAGGTGGCCCCCCGGGATGACCCCTCCGCCTTCGAGGCGGACCTGCAGCTCAGCTTCCGCCGTCTCGCCGTGAACCGGGTGGACCTGCTCTCCCTGCACGGGGTCAACCGGCCCGACCACCTGCAGGCCTGTCTGCGGCCCGGCGGTTGCCTGGAGGTGGCGCGTCGCTGGCAGGAGGCCGGCCGCATCGGCCACATCGGCTTCTCCACCCATGCCCCCCTGCCGCTGATCCTCGAGGCCATCGCCTCGGACCGCTTCGACTACATCAACCTGCACTGGTACTGGATCCGCCAGGACAACCAGCCGGCGATCGAGGCCGCGACAGCCCGCGACATGGGCGTGTTCCTGATCAGCCCCACCGACAAGGGCGGGCATCTCCACAGCCCCTCCCCCCGCCTGCTGGAGCTCTGCGCTCCATTGCATCCGATCGTCTTCCACGACCTGTTCTGCCTCTCCTCCCCCGGCATCCACACCCTCAGCGTCGGGGCCCGCCAACCCTCCGATCTCACCCTGCACCTGCAGGCCGTGCAGCTGCTCCCCCAGGCCGGCTCCCTGCTGCCTCCGATCCTCTCCCGGCTGGAGCAGGCCCGCCGCCAGGCGCTCGGGGACGCCTGGCTGTCCAGCTGGCAGCAGGGTCTCCCCAGCTGGCAGCAGACCCCCGGGGAGATCAACCTGCCGGTGCTGCTCTGGCTGCACGGCCTGCTGCAGGCCTTCGAGCTCGAGGGCTTCGCCCGGGCCCGCTACGGCCTGCTGGGCAACGGCGGCCACTGGTTTCCCGGCGCCAACGCCGAGGCCCTCGACCGGGACGTCAGTGAGGCCGAGCTGCTGGCGGTGCTGCAGGACAGCCCCTGGGCCACCCGGATCCCGGCGATCCTGCGGCAGCTGCGCGATCGCCTCGGCGGCCCCGCGGTGCCGCGCCTGCAGCGCTCCTGAGCGCCGCTGCTGCCGCTCAGCGCGCCGTCCCCCCCAGCGGCTGCCGCGCCGGGACCCCCACCGCCCGCGGGAACTGGCGCGGACAGGGGGCCGTGGGCCGCAGCAGCAGGGCGTGCCTGACGCCGCGCTCCCCCGGCAGATCGCAGCGGAGCACAGGCTCCAGGGCAGCCCGCAGCGGCGGCAGCGCCTGGGCCAGCGCCCGGGCGTCCTCCTCCCCCCACTGGCCCCGATAGAGCAGGGCCTGCCCCCGGGGCGCCAGCAGCGGCACCAGATATTCGGCGACCACGGGCGCCGCGGCCACGGCCCGGGCCACGGCCCAGTCAAAGCGGCCGCGGCAGTCCGGATCGTGGCCGCTGCGTTCGATCCGCTCACAGCGCAGGGTGACCCTCTCCTGCAGCCCCAGGGCCTGCACCATCGCCCCCACCGCGTCCAGCTTGCGCCCGACCGAATCCACCAGCGTGATCCGGGCCTGGGGCAGGGCGATGGCCAGGGCCAGGCCGGGGAACCCCCCGCCGGTGCCCACGTCGATCAGCCGCAGCGGACGTTCCCACGCGGCCGGCTCCGGCCCCAGCAGGGTCACCAGCGGCCAGAGGCTGTCGAACACCTGGGAGATCCAGTAGTCGTCGGCCTCCACCAGGCGGGTCAGGTTGACCCGGCGATTCCACTGCCGCAGCTGATCCTGCAGGGCGATCAGCAGGTCCAGCTGGGCAGGCTGCGGCCGCCAGCCGAGGGCCTGCCAGAGGCTGGCGACCGGCGCGGCCGTGCCATCCCCGTCTCCGCAGGGGGACGGGGGTGCAGGCGGATGGAGAGGCGGGCGGACCATCCCGGATCGCGAGCTGGCGTTCTCCCTAGGATCCTGCCTTCCGGGGCGGGCATTCGGCCCGGATCCCGTTTGCGGCTCTTCCCCGTCCGTGCCGAGCTCTCCTGACGGTTCCTGTTACTACGCCCTGCTGCAGCTGTCCCCTTCGGCCGGCACCCAGGAGCTGCGCCAGGCCTTCCGCCGGCTCAGCAAGCGCTACCACCCCGACACCACCCTGCTGCCCGCAGCCCAGGCCGAGCAGGCCTTCCAGCAGCTGCAGCAGGCCTATGCGGTGCTCAGCGACCCGGACTCCCGCCGGGCCTACGACAGCCAGCGGCTGGCCCTGCGCCAGCTCCAGGCGGCCCGGCCCGTCTCCGCGCGCCCGTCCCCGGGCCCCGGCACCTCTCGCGAACGGCCCGTCTCTGTGAGGCGCGCCCTTTCCGGCGGCGAGTGGTTCGCCCTGCTGCTGCTCGCCGTGGCCCTCGTGCTGAGCATGGTGCTGGGGATCGGCGTGGCCTGGGCCCGGGGCGCGGCCTTCATCCGCCAGCCGAGCTGGTGGGCCGAGGCCTCCGCTGCCGGCCCCCCGACTTCCTCCGCGGCCGAGGCCGTGCCCCCCGGCCCTGCGGCCGCCAGCCCTAACGCCTGGCGTCCCCCGCCGCCGTCCGCCAGCGGGGCGCCGCTGATCGGCGGGTCGCTGGCTCCTCCCGCAGCGTCGATGCCGGCCCGGGCCATGGACGCCGGCCCGGCCGCGGGCCCGCCAGCCTCCGCACCGGCACCGCTCCCGTCCATCGCAGTCCCCCCGCTGCCCCGATGACCGCGCTCCCCGCCGCCGCCTCCCCGCTCTGCAGCCACTCCCTGCCCCAGCTGGAGACCTGGCTGCGACAGCTGGGAGCGCGACAGCATCCCGGAGAGGCCGAATCCTGGGACCTGGAACACCCCGACTGGAGCGCCCGGATCGTCTTCCAGAGCGAGGATCTGCTCGTCACCTGGTCCGCCGCGGGCCAGGAGCGTCAGCGCCATTTCTCCTACATCCTCACGCGGGCGGATGTGGAAGCGGCAATCCTGGCCGGCCCCTGATCCCCTCCGCCCCGCAGCGTCCTCAGAGCTCCGCCAGGGCTGCGGCCAGGGCTTCGTAGCAGCGATCCAGCTCCTCGTCGCGGATGCACAGCGGCGGCATCAGATACACCACCTGCCCGAGGGGCCGCAGATACACCCCCAGCTCCAGCATGCGGCGCTGCAGCGCCCTCCCCGCCGGATTCAGGTACCCGGGAGAGGACACGCAGAGATCGAAGGCGGCGATGGTGCCCAGCAGCCGCGGCCGCTGCACCGCCGGCAGCGCGGCCAGGGCCTCCAGCCGCGGCCGATGCCGCTCCTCGAAGCCGCGATGGCGCTGCGGATCCCCCTCCAGCAACGCCAGGCTGGCCAGGGCGGCTGCGCAGCCGAGGGGGTTGGCGGTGAAGCTGTGGCCGTGGAAGAAGGTGCGCCCCGGTTCCGGCCCCACGAAGGCGGCATGGATCGCCTCGCTGGCCAGGGTGATGCCCATCGGCAGGAACCCTCCGGTGAGCCCTTTGGAGACGGCGATCAGATCGGGACGCAGCCCGGCCCTGCGGCTGGCGAACAGGTCGCCGCAGCGCCCGAAGCCGGTGAGCACCTCATCGGCGATCAGCAGCGCCCCCGCCTGCCGCACCAGCCGCTCCAGCCGCTGCAGGTACTGCGGTCGCACCATCGCCATGCCGCCGGCCCCCTGCAGCAGCGGCTCCAGGATCACGGCCGCGGTCGGCGTCTGCAGCAACTGCTCCAGGCGCTCCAGGGCCTGCTGCTCCCGGGACTCCACATCCGGATCCCCCCACCAGGTGGCCGGCCAGGGAGCCCGGGCCACGCTGAACAGCAGGGGATCGAAGGGAGCCGAGAACAGCGAGCGGGCCCCCACCGCCATCGCCCCGAAGGTGTCGCCGTGGTAGGCCCCGTCGAAGGCGATCAGCTGGCGCCGGGGCGGCTCCGCCTGGGGCTGCTGGTTGGCCCACCACTGCCAGGCCATCTTCAGGGCCACCTCCACCGCGGTCGAGCCGTCATCGGAGAAGAACAGCCGATCGAGGCCGCTCAGGGCACTCAGCCGCTCAGCCAGCTGCTCGGCCGGCGGGTGGCGAAAATCGGCGAAGATCACCTGCTCCAGCCGGCGGGCCTGGTCGGCGATGGCGGCGGCGATGGATGGCTCGGCATGGCCGTGCAGCGTCACCCACCAGCTGCTGATCGCATCGATCAGCCGGCGTCCGTCATCCAGCTCCAGCCACACCCCGGCGGCGGCGACGACCCGCTGCGGCGGTGGGGTCGTCGCCTCCTGGGTGAACGGATGCCAGAGGTGGGGATGCCAGGTCATGGGCGGACCGCCGCGGCTGCCGCCTCAGGATGGCCAGGGGTGGCCCCCGGCTGGGGAGCGGCGCGGTTCACCGCTTGCCGACCGCCGCCGGGGGCTGGGGCGGAGGCAGCCCGACCGTTAGCGTTGAGGGTGCGGAATGTGCTGCTGGCCTGCATGCCTGGACAGCCCCCCGCACTGCCGTTGCTGCCCTGATCTCTCCGGACCGATCCCCACGTCCTGGCCTCCCGGCCGGGTCCTCACGATCCCCCGCTGACCTCACTGCCGTGCCCCCTCGGAACTCCTCCAGGCCCCTCTCTCGCCGCTTCCTCAGCCCCGCCGAGGAGCCCGCACGGCGCGGTGCAACCCAGGCCTGGAGCAACAGTGAGCTGTTCAGCGACGGCCAGTGGCAGGCGATCCGGGTCGTGCTCGAAGCCCAGGGCTGGAACCCTTACCAGATCGAACTCGTCCACGACCAGCTGCGGCAGGGCTGGCCCCTGGCGATGGCCAAGCGCAACGTGGCCACGCTCACCGGCCAGTGCCCCCTGCGTTCCCACCGGGACAGCTGAGCTCGGCCACCGCTGGCCGGAGCTGGCCGAGGCGGCAGGAGCAACAGGGTGGCTGGGGGGGCCTGGCCGTGTCCACCCACGGCCTCGGCCGCTTCAGCGGCAGACCTCTGAGCTGCGCTCTCCGGCACCCCCGATCGGCCCGCAGTTCACCCAGCGCACCAGACCGACCTCGATGTCGGTGAACAGGACCAGCAGGCCACCACACAGCAGCAGCACCGCGGTCGAGACGACCAGATCACGCTTGTTCATGCCCCCAAGCTACGGGCCAGACCACAGCGTCGCCACTGCCCGGCCAGGGACTCCGCCGACAGCTCCTGCAGGGGCGGCAGCTCGGCCAGCACCGGCACGCCGCCCATCTGCTCCAGGGTTCGGGGGTTGTCGGGATGGGGCGGTCCGTTGAGCACCAGCCCCAGGATCTCCAGGCCGCGGCCCCTGAGGGCCTCGAGCGTCAGCAGCGTGTGATTGAGGGTGCCCAGACCGCTGCGCGCCACCAGCAGCACCGGCAGGCCCCAGTCCTGCATCTGCTCGATCTGCAGCCGGTCCCGTCGCAGGGGCACCAGCACACCCCCGGCGGTCTCCACCACGAGGGGGCCGTCCAGGGCCGGCAGACGCAGCCGTCCGGTCTCGATCGTCACCCCCTCCTGCTCCGCGGCCCAGTGGGGTGACACGGGAGCGATCAGGCGGTAAGCCTCCGGCAGGGACCGCTGCGGCGGCAGCTGGATCAGGCGCTGCACCCGCTCCCGGTCGCCGTCGCCATTGGCCGCGAGACCGCACTGCACCGGCTTCCAGTAGGTGGCCTGCAGGCCCTGCACCACCAGGGCGCTGACCACGGTCTTGCCCACATCGGTGTCCGTGCCGGCGATCACCAGACGCAGGTTCATCGCTTCCTCCCGAGCAGCATCAGCACCTCCCAGCGCAGGGCCGGGGCCGTGGGCCAGTGCTGCAGCAGGGCCCGCAGCTGGCCGGGCCGCAGCGGCCTGCGGGGGCTGGCTCCGGCCCCCAGATCGCGGATCTGTCGCAGCACCTCCCGCCCATCCCGCTCCCGGGCGGTGAAGCGCAGCCTCCGGCACAGCTGCAGCTGCAGCGGCCCGGCCGCCACCTGGATCAGCCGTTCGGCATCCGGCAGCGGCAGGGCCGTGCAGGGCACCCCCGCCGCCCGGGCCGCCGCCTGCCAGGCCGCCAGGGTGCCGCTGCTGGGCACGGCCAGGGCCAGCCAGCCCCCCGGCCGCAACTGCAGGCACCAGCGTTCCAGTTCGGCCGCCGGGTCTGCCAGCCACTGCAGCGCGAAGTTGGAGGCCAGCAGCGCCGCCTGCTCCAGGCCGGACGGCAGGCCCTGATTCAGGTCCCACTCCAGCCCGGGCAGCGGGGTGCCGGCGAAGGGATTGCGGGCCAGCAGGGCCCCGCTGAGATCCACCTGCTGCAGCGCCAGCTGCGGGCAGCAGTGCCCCAGCGCCTGGCTGAGCAGGCCGGTACCCGCCCCCAGATCGGCGCAGGGGCCCGCCGGCAGGGACAGCCCGCGGCAGGCCCGGGCCAGCCTCCAGGCGACACCGCGCTGCAGGCGGGCCCGGGCGTCGTAGTCGTCGGCCCGGCGGCCGAAGCGCTGCCGCACCAGGGCGCTGAAGGCCTGCGGTTCCAGCTCCCCCGCCGCCCCCGGCCGCCGCGCTGGACGGAGCTCAGCCCCCGCCGGCCGGGGGTCGTCGCCGCAGTCCCCGCGGCCACACATCTCTCCTCCTGCCTGGACCGCGGCCAGGCCGAAGGAACTGGCGCCATCGGATCCGGGGCTCATGCGTGCAGCACTGCCTGACTCCACTCCAGCACGGCCGCGATCACCCCTGTCTGCAGCAGGGCATGGCCGGCTCCGGGCAGCAGCAGCTGCTCCGCCCGGGGCAGGCGCTGCCGCAGCAGCTCCCGGGCCTCCGGCAGCAGGATGCGGTCCTCCCCCGCCTGCACGCAGAGCACCGGCCCCTGCTCCGGGAAGCCGGACGGCAGATCGCGGCACTGCTGCAGCCGCTGCAGATCCTGCAGCAGCCGGGCGCGCCCGAGCGGGTCGAGCGGGGTCTGCTCCGGCCCTGCGGGCAGGGCGCTGGTCGGGGCGGGGGCGGCGGCCTGCACCAGGAACTCCCGCAGCTGTTCACCGGCCCGGGCCGCGGCCAGCGCTTCCGCTTCCCCGGGAGCCGCGGGCCGCAGGCGCTGCTGCATGCGCTCCAGCGCCAGATTGAGCCGTCGACCGGCGGGGCCGGGCGGCACGAAGCGGCTGAAACCGGCCAGCAGCACCACCGCCTCCGCCTCGGCCAGCAGCGACGGCGGCAGCAGCAGGGGCCCCATCGAATGGGTGATCAGCAGCCTGCGGCCGCCGCGGTCCTGCCAGCGGGGCCGGTGCGGCGGCAGGCCGCCGTAGCCCCGCTCGCCGCAGTCCCAGCACCAGCCCAGGGGGGCGCTGGCCTGCAGCCAGGGGCCCCAGGCGCGGGAATCCCCCGCCCAACCGTGCATGGCGATCACCTGCACCGCAGGCGGGAGGCTGGCGGGCAGCGGGGTCATGCGTGACGGGGCGGAGCGGAGGGGGTGGACGTTGCAGCGGCGCAGGGGCCGGGGCCCAGGGCCTGCAGCAGTTGCTCCAGGGCCTCCGGCGGCAGGCCGCGGCGCAGCACCAGCCGCAGCCGGGCCGTGCCCTGGGGCACCGTGGGGGGGCGGATGGCGACCGCCAGCAACCCGGCCCGCTCCAGGCGCTCCTGCAGCGCCAGGGCCGTGGCGTCCTCCCCCAGCGCCAGGGACAGGATCGGGCCCTCCCCGGGCGGCGGCGGCCAGCCGGCGGCGACCAGGGCCTGCCGCCAGCGCCGCGCCTCCGCCATCAGGCTCTCCCCCTCCCCCGGCCGGGCCCTGAGCCAGTGCAGGGAGGCCAGGGCTCCGGCGGCCAGGGGCGGCGCCAGGGCCGTGGTGTAACGGAAGGCACCGCTGCCCTGCAGCAGCCAGTCCGCCAGCAGGGCGTCGCCGGCGAGGAAGGCTCCGCCGCTGCCGAAGGCCTTGCCGAAGGTGCCGCAGAGCAGGGCCACCTCCGCCAGGCCATGGGCCAGGCCCCGGCCGCCGGGGCCCAGCACGCCGAGGGCATGGGCCTCATCCACCAGCAGCAGCGCGTCATGGCGGCGGCAGCAGGCCGCGATCGCCGCCAGGTCGGGGCTGCTGCCCTCCATGCTGTACAGGCTCTCCACCAGCACCAGCAGCCGCTGCTGCGGCCGGCTCCGGCGGGCCTGCCCGAGCCGTTGCCCGAGCTGGGCGACGTCGTTGTGGGCGAAGCGCTGCAGGCGGGCACCGCTGGCCCGCACCCCCACCAGCAGCGAGTGATGGATCAGGCGATCGGCCAGCACCAGGCCATGGCGGTCCACCAGGGCCGCCACCGCCGCCAGATTGGCCTGGAAACCGCTGGGGAACAGCAGCGCCCGCTCCCGCCCCAGCCAGCCGGCCAGCTCCTGCTCCAGCCGCTGATGCACCGGCCGGGTGCCGCTCACCAGCCGGGAGGCGCCGGCCCCGAGGCCGCTGGCCTGCAGTTCGGCCGCCGCCGCCGCCAGCACCTCCGGCTGGCGACTGAGGCCGAGGTAGTCGTTGCTGGCCAGATCCAGCAGCGGACGGCCTGGGTCAGCCGTCAGCCGGCCGTCCGATTCGCTGGCGTAGCTGCGCAACCGCCGCCGCCGCGTCTCCGGTTGGGCCTCCAGGGCCAGTCGCAGCTCGTCACGCCAGGGGGCCAGGGGCGGCGGGGGCGGGGTTCTGCGTGAGTCTGGAGCGCCGGCGGCCTCAGGGAGCCAGACGGGCGCGGTGCAACCGGGTCTTCTCGTACCAGGCCGCGATCTCGGGAGCCCAGGCCTGCAGATGGGGCCACATCAGATCGCAGAGGGCCCGGATCTCCTCCTGGGCATCGAGCTTCGCCCGCAGATCGAGGAAGTGCAGAAAGGCCCGCAGCGAGAAGCTGACGACGAAATGCTGCCGGTAATCGAAGGGCAGGATGCCGCGGGCGTGCTCCTCGGCGAAGCCGGCCTCGAGCAGCTCGCGATAGCGGCCGGCGGCGGCGCGGCAGAGCTCGAGGTCGCGCTGCCGCTGCTCGGCGCTGTAGTGATACTTCTTACCCTGGCGGTCGCTGTAGTCGCCCACCGGGCGCAGATAGAACACCTCCTCCAGGGGGATCTCCCCGGCCGCCGCCCGGCTGATGCGCTCGCCGGTGTAGCGCATCGACTGCACATCGAAGCTGACCCCGACCCGATGGGTGCGGGCCTGCTGCATCACCGAATGGGGGAACCAGCCGACGTTGAGCACGATCTGGGCGTGTTCGAGCGGACCGTAATGGCCCCGCTCGCCCGCGAGCAGGCGCTTGACGCAGATCTCTCCCGCCTTGTGCTCCTCGGGCCAGTCCTGGCGATCGGCCATCACGAAGCCCTCGCTGTAGTCCTGGTGCATCGCGGCGTAGATGCACTGCTGCGGGTTGGGGGTGGCGGCGATCAGCGCCACCTGGAAGCGGGGATCCATGGCGAACCCGGAGCGGACGAGGTCCCCGCAGCCTGGCCGAAGCTGCTGCTGCGGGCCACGGCCGCCTGCGGATCAGCCGTGGCTGCGGGGGCCGGCGGCCGGCGCGGCAGCGGCGGCGGCGGACTCCTCCAGCGGGCTGATCGCCCCGACCCCCGCCAGCTGGGGCAGGGGCTGCCGCTGCAGGAGTGCGGTCACCAGGGAGTCCAGCTCGGAGGCGCTGCGGGCACCGAGCGAGCGCCCCTGGTCGCGACCATCGGCATCAAACAGCTCCAGCTGGGGGATGCCGTCGACGTCGTAGCGCTCCAGCTGCGGCTGCCAGCGCGGGTTGTCGACGTTGAGCAGCACCACATCGAGCTCGCCGCGGTGCTGCTGCTCCAGCCGCTCCATCGCCGGCGCCATGGCGCGGCAGGCCTCGCACCAGTCGGCGTAGAACTCCACCAGGGTCGCCCGGCCATCGCTGAGGGCGGTGGCCAGCTCCGGCGACTGCCTTGCCAGGCGATCCAGCGGCGCAGCGGGATGCAGGCCGCCCCGCAGCCACCACAGCAGAAGCACCAGCAGCGCCGCCACCGCAGCCAGGGCCATGCGTTCGAGGCGCCCCAGGCTGGCGCCGCCGGAGACCGCGGCCTGGGCGGCGCCGTCCGGCGCGGGAGCGGGGGGCGGGGACGGGGCGCTCATCGTCTCGGACCAGCCGTGGCAGGGACCCGCGCACTCTGGCAGCGCCCTCGCGGCGGCCGTGGTCCCTTCCCGGCCGGGACCCGCTGCCGCCGCAGGGCGGAATCCCAGCTCTGGCGGAGGCGAAGGGACTGGCGAAGCGGCGGGAGGCTCGTCCGCAGCAGTGCGGCCGCAGCGAGTCGGCCGGAGGGGGAGGGTCGACCCCGGGGCGGATCGGAGCCGGTGACCGCCCCCGGATCAGCGCCGGTGCGGTCGGGGCGGCATTGCTAGCTTCCCGGCAACGCCGCCGCCCGCGTGAAACGCCGCCTCACCCTGCATTTCCCCCGCGAGGCGGTGCACCACCCGATCACCTATCGCCTGGCGGTCGACTTCGACGTGGCCGCCAAGATCCTGCGCGCCCAGATCGCCCCCAACCAGAGCGGCACGATGGTGGTGGAGCTCTCCGGCGACATCGATGAGCTCGACGCCGCCGAGTCCTGGCTCGAGGGGCTGGGGCTGGGCCTGGATCGGGTGCCCGGGGAGATCCGCATCGATCCCGCCCTCTGCGTCGACTGCGGGCTGTGCTCCAGCCTCTGTCCAAGCGGAGCCCTGCGTTTTGATCCGGCCGACCAGCGCCTGCACTTCGAGGCCCCCCGCTGCCTGGTGTGCGAACAGTGCATCCCGAGCTGTCCGGTGGCGGCGATTACGCTGGTGCTCGGGCCTCCGCCATCTCCAGCCCTCCACCCGGCGCTGCCGCGATGAAGAACCCCTTCAGCCTGCTGCTGCTGCCCCTGCAGGCTCCGATGCTGGTGGTTCTGATGCTGATCAGCGCCTACCTCGGCATGCACTGGTCGCTGCCGGTCGGAGCGGCGGCCAGCGCCCAGGCCATCAGCCGCAGCGGCATGTTGTGGTGGATGGAGTGCCTGCAGGCGATGGTGGTGGTGGTGATCAGCTCGATCCCCGATCTGCTGCTGCGTCAGGTGTCCGCCCTGATGATCGCCAGCCGTGTCACCAGCCTGGTGGTCACCCTGTTGATTGTGATCATGGGCGGGCTGTACCTGCTGCACCTCGATGTGCTCTCCAATGTGCTGATCCTGGCCACCTCGGTGATGCTGGCCCGGCTGGATCTGGCCCGCATCCGCATCGTCGACCCGCCGCTGCTGATCACCTCCCTGCTCTGCGTCATCGTCCTCGGTGGACTGTCCTTCGGCCGCCTGATGTCGCTCTGAGGCCTGGGCTCAGCAGCCGGGTCGGCGGGGTTGCTGATAGCTCCAGGCATTGCCGAGCACCTTCTTGACGTACAGCCGGGTCTCCGGATAAGGGATCGCCTCCACCCACAACTCCGGCTCCCGCTGCAACCGCGGCGACACCCAGCCCGCCACGGCCCCCGGACCGGCGTTGTAGCTGGCCACGGCAGCGAATGGATCGCCGCGCCACTGCTCCAGCACTCCCCGCAGGTAGCGGCTGCCGAGGGCCACATTGCGAGCGGGATCCTGCAGGCTGGCGGAGGACAGCCGGGTCCCGGCCAGCTCCGCCGCCGTGTCGGGCATGAGCTGCATCAACCCCACCGCGCCGACGCCGGAGGACACCCCGGGGGTGAAGCGGGATTCCTGTTTCGCCAGCCCCAGCAGCAGCGGCAGCGGCACGCCCTGCTCGCGGCTGTGCTGCTCGAAGATCGGCAGGAAGCGGCGGGGGTGCTGGGCCTGCTCCAGGGCGGCGCTCAGATCGCAGCGATCGGCGGGCAGCCGCAGGCCGGCCTGGTCGAGCTGGGCCAGGCCGAGCCAGTCATCGCCGACGCCCTGGCGCAGCAGCCCCTCCACCAGCAGCTCCTCACTGCGTTGCGGTGGGCGCTGGCCCCGTCGGTGGCGCCAGGTCTCCCAGGCCTCGCTGCGCTGATCCAGCCGCCAGAGCCGGTCCAGCTCAGCATCGCCGCTGGCCAGGGGCTGCCAGCCACTGCCGGCCCCGTCGGCGGGCACCGTCGCAGGACCCTTGAGCTGCAGGTCCTCGATGCCGAGGCGCTTGGCAGCGCGCCAGCCGTAGTAGCCGCCGGGATGGTGGCGCAGCAGCTCCTGCCAGGTCTGGCGGGCGGCTGCAGAGCGGCCCAGACGCTCCTGGGCATACCCGAGCCAGAAGCGCTGACGGGCCGCCAGCAGGGGCGGCAGGCGAGTGGGAGGCAGCGCCTGCAGCAGCTCCTCCGCCTCCACCCAGCGGCCGGCGAGCAGATCGAAGCGGGCCAGCTCCCACTGCAGGTCCCAGCTGGCGGGATCGGCGGGCCAGCGCCGCAGCAGCGCCAGGGCCTCCCGCCGCTGGCCGGGGGAGAGGCTGGCGGCGGCCTCAGCGCCGGCCGCGGGCCGCAGGGCCTGGGCCGCCACCGGGGCGCTGTCGCCCCAGGGGGCCGGCAGCCGGCGCAGCTCGGCCGCCACGGCGGGATCGGACTGGTCGGCCAGCAGGCGCACGGCCTCCTCCGCCTCCGGCGCTGCGGGCTGGCGGCGGGCCAGCTGAAGCAGCGCCGCGGTCGCCAGGGGTCGCTGGGCGGTCTCGCCCTGCAGCAACGCCTTGCCCAGGGCCAGCTGGTCGCGGGGCTGCAGCCGGGCCAGCTGGGCGGGCAGGGAGGCGCCCCCACCCCCCAGGCAGTCGAGGGCGGCGGAGCCGGCGGCGACCCGGGCGAGGCCCCCCGCCAGCTGCAGCCGCTCTGCCGGCGTCAGGCCAGGGCCGCCCTGGCGGCAGTCCTCGGCCAGTCGCTGGGCGGCCCCGGGCCAGCGGGGACCCCAGCGGGCCAGATGCAGGGAGCCCTCCAGCCGCTCGCGACGATCCGGGCCGGCCTCCAGGGCGGCGGCGAGGGCGGCGGGGTGGGCCGGGAAGCGGCGGCGCAGCTCCCGGCGCAGGCCGGGCTGCTGCCGGCCGAGGCTGTAGAGCGCATCGGCGCTGGCCGGAGCCGTGGGGAAGCGACGCCACAGCTGCTGCCACAGGCCCCGGGCGTCGGCGTCCAGGCCGCGGCTCTCGGCGGCGAGGGCGGCCTGCTTGAGCGCCACCGCCGCCAGGGGGTCGCTGCCCCAGCCCTGGCCCCGCAGCAGGCGGGAGCGCTCAGAGGTGTCGTGACTGCGGGCGTGGAGCAGCAGGCTGGCCTCGCGCCGCCGCCAGGCATCGGGGGACCAGCGGCGTGTGCGCTCCAGGCTGGCGCTGGAGAGATCCGGATTGAGGGGCTGCAGGCGTTCCAGCAGGGCCCGCCCGGCGATCAGCACCCCCAGGGTGCCCAGGCAGGAGAGCGCCAGCAGCGGCGACAGACGGGGCAATGAGCAGCGACGACGGTGCCACCATTGTGTCTGCGCGTCGCTGAGACTCCCCTGCCGCTGCCCCGGCTCAAGCTGTCCCGTCCGGATCCCGGACGCTGGCTGTGGCTGCCCCCGCTGTGGCGCCATCTGCCCGGTGCGGCCCAGCGCCGACGGGCGGCGCTGGTGCTGCTGGCGGCGCTGCTGTGCTTCGCCCTGCGCCCCTGGCCGCCCTTCCAGTGGCTGCCGGGCTGGGCGGTCGGGGGGCTGGGCCTGTGGGCGCTGCTGGAGCTGCTGCGCTGGTGCTGGCGTCCGCGTCGCTGGCGCTGACCTGCGGCGGTCGCAACGCGTCGTCGGGCCCGCCGTAGCCTGGCTCCAGAGACTGCAACGGCATGGCCGAGCTGGCATCCACTCCCGCCGCCGCGCCCTCGCCGCTGGGGCCACCCCTGGGCCGCGGCGCCGCCGGCTTCGGCACCGATGGCATCCGCGGCCGCGTGGGGGGCCTGATCACCCCCGCCCTGGCCCTGCAGGTGGGCTACTGGGTGGGCCGGGTGCTGCCGCAGGAGGGCCCGGTGCTGATCGGCACGGATTCGCGCAGCAGCGGCCCGATGCTGGTGGCGGCGCTGAGCGCCGGCCTGGCGGCCGCCGGCCGGGAGGTCTGGCAGCTGGGCCTCTGTCCGACCCCGGCGGTACCCGGCGCGATCCGCAGCCAGGGGGCCGCCGGCGGCGTGATGGTGTCCGCCAGCCATAACCCGCCGGGAGACAACGGGCTGAAGGTGTTCGGCCCCTGCGGCGCCAAGCTCGACCGGGCGCGGCAGCAGGCGATCGAGGCGGGGCTGGAGGGCCGCGGCGGAGACGGCGAGGGCGGCTTCCGGGCCACGGGCACGATCGAGGCCCGCGGCGATCTGCTGGCCGACTATCGCCGCTCGCTGCTGGAGAGCGTGGCCGGGGTGCGGCTGGAGGGCTGCCCGATCGTGCTCGATCTGTGCTGGGGATCGGCCACGGCCTGCGGCGAGGCGGTGTTCCGCGAACTGGGGGCCGATCTCACCGTGCTGCACGGCGAACCGGACGGGCGTCGCATCAATCAGGGCTGCGGCAGCACCCACCTCGAACCGCTGCGTCAGGCCGTGCTGGAGCGCGGGGCCGCCATGGGCTTCGCCTTCGATGGCGATGCCGACCGGATGCTGGCGGTCGACGGCCGGGGCCGGGTGGTCGACGGGGATCGCATCCTGTTCCTGTGGGGCTCGGCCCTGCGGGCCGCCGGCCAGCTGCCGCAGGATCGGATCGTCGCCACCGTGATGTCCAACCTGGGGTTCGAGCGGGCCTGGCAGGCCTGCGGCGGGGTGCTGGAGCGCACGCCCGTCGGCGACCAGCACGTCCATGCCGCGATGGAGGAGCTGGGGGCGGGCCTGGGGGGCGAGCAGTCCGGCCACATCCTCTCGGCGCGCCACGGCATGAGCGGCGACGGCCTGCTGACCGCGCTGCAGGTGGCCACCCTGATCCTCAGGGGAGGGGTGAGCCTGAGCGACTGGATGGAGAGCAGCTTCCAGGCGTATCCCCAGAAGTTGGTCAATGTCACCGTGCCCGACCGGCAGCGCCGCGTCGGCTGGCAGGACTGCGATCCGCTGCGGCGGGCCGTCGAGGCGGCCGAGCAGGCGATGGCGGGCGAGGGCCGGGTGCTGGTGCGGGCCAGCGGCACCGAACCGCTGCTGCGGGTGATGGTCGAGGCGGCGGATGCCGGGCAGGTGGAGCACTGGTCCGGACACCTGGCGGCCGAAGCCGACCGCTGGCTCAACGCGGCCTGAGCGCCAGGCGACGCCGCAGGCTCCGGCTCCAGCCCAGGGCGAGGCCGAGCCCCGCCAGCGGCAGCGGCCCCGGCGCAGCGGTCACGGCAAAGCGACCGGGACCGCGACTGTTGGCCTCGATCCGCAGGGGTCCCTGATCGCTGAGCACGGCGTTGGTGCGCGTGTCGCTGCTGCCGATCCGATGCAGCACCGGAGCCAGGTCGTTGAATCCACCGGCCGCCACCGCCACGGCCAGGGCATCGGGGAACCCGTCGGGGATGAAGGCCGGATCGCGCAGATCGAGCAGGCCGAAGCCGTTCACCGACAACCCCGGCCTGGCGCGGCCCAGGTCGAGGGAATAGACGCTCCACTGCAGCGGCGCGGCGGACAGCAGCGAGGCCACCAGGACCCCTCCCGCCTGCCGCAGGGTGAGGGTGGGCTGCACCGGCAGAAAGCGGATCGGATTGACGCCGAGCACCGCCCCGACCTGCACCAGGGCCGGATCCGCTGTGGCCTCGACCGTCCATTCCGCCCGGTTGAAGGGGATGCCGCCGAGGCTGCCGTCGACGAGGCCGCCGCTGGCGCGGTACAGGGCCAGGGCCCGGGCGGGAGCCGGGGTGGCGGCATCCGCCAGGGGCAGCAGCAAGGCCAGGAGCAGCAGCCGTGGACCGGGCGGAGGCTGGGGCATGGAGGCGAGGCCGGACTGCCCAAGGTAGGGAGCACCGCTGAGGGGCGGCAGCGCAGCCGAGCGGGGCCCCACCGGCGTGGCCGCCGCAGCGGCCTGCGGCCCGGAGGCTGCGGCCCGGCAGCTGGCCCCCGCAGCTCCGCAGGGACAGGTCGGCGCGGCGGCGTCGGGAGAGGGCCGCAGCGGGGGTGCTTCGACGCGGGCTTCAGTTCGGCTGGCGGGCCTGGAGCAGCTGGGCCAGGGGCAGCAGGGCGATGCAGAGCACCCCGATCAACGGCCCGGGCGGCAGGTTGACGCTGGGGTGCAGGGCCAGGCCGTAGCCGCAGAGGCTGATCGCCAGGCCGACCAGGGAGGAGCGCAGCAGCGCCTGGCGCAGGCTGGCGGCGCCGGGCAGGGCCACCAGGGCGGGGGCCCCCATCAGCCCGATCACCAGCACCACCCCCACCGCCGTCATGGCGCTGACCACGGTGAAGGCGGTGACCAGGGTCATCAGCAGCCGCAGGCGCCGCACCGGCAGGCCGGCCCCGGCCGCTCCCCCCGGGTCGACGCCGAGGAACACCAGGGGCTGGTAGCGCAGCAGCAGCAGGGCCAGCACGGCCGCCAGGGCGAGCAGGGCCCGCAGCAGGTCCAGCGGAGCGGCCGCCAGCAGGTCGCCGAACAGGATCGCCTCCAGATCGACGCGGATGTGGAGCAGGGGGATCATCAGCACCCCCAGGCCGAGGAAGCCCGCCAGGACGGTGTTGAGCACGGCGTCATGGCCGCGGTCGCCGGCCTGGTCGCCACCGCTGAGCCGTTCGGCCACCAGGGCGCCGGCAATGCCGCTGAGGGCGCCGCCCAGGGCCGGGTCGAGCTGCAGAGCCACCGCCAGGGCCAGGCCGGGCAGCACGGCATGGGAGATCAGGTTGGCCTGGAACAGCCGCCGCTGGACGAGCAGCAGGGTGCCCACCAGCGGGCAGAGCAGACCGATGATCAGGGCCAGCAGCAGCGGCAGGATCCACCAGGACAGGCTCATGACGGGCAGGCGGCGCTCATCCGCAGGTGTGGGCGGCGATGCGCAGATCGCCCAGGGCCCGGCGCACCTCCGCCGGGGGGCCATCGGCCAGCAGCCGGCGGTCGAGCACGAGCACCCGGTCGTAGGCGTCGAGGTCGTGGCCCCAGTCGTGGCTGCTGACCAGCAGGGTGAGGCCGGCATCGCTGAGCTGGCGCATCACCTGCAGCAGGGCGGTGCGGCTGGGGGGATCGATGGCGGCGCAGGGTTCATCCAGCAGCAGCACCGGCGCCTGCTGCACCAGGGTGCGGGCCAGCAGGGCCCGTTGCTGCTGGCCTCCGGAGAGCTGGTCGAGGCGACGCTGGGCCAGGGGCACCAGGCCGACCCGCTGCAGGGCCGCATCGACATCGCAGCAGCCGGCGCGGCGGCTGGAGAGCCGACCCAGGGCGACCAGCTCCCTCACCCGGATCGGGAAATGCCAGGCGATCTCACTGCGCTGGGGCATCAGGGCGAGCTGGCGGCGGGCTGCGTCGGGGGCCAGGGGGACCCCATCGAGCCGGATGGTGCCGGACTGGATCGGCAGCAGGCCCACCAGGGCGTGCAGCAGGGTGCTCTTGCCGGCACCGTTGGGACCGACCAGAGCCGTGAGGGAAGCGGAGGGAAGCGCGAAGCTGAGATCCTCCAGCACGGAGGCCGGGCCGCGCCGGACGGTCAGGCCGGAGACGTCCAGGGTCAGGGGAGGCTCCAGGGGCCCTTCACGCTAATCACCCACTCGATTGAGAACCATTATCGTTTCTGCGATGAGTCGCTGGTGCATGTCCTTGGGGAGCCGCCTGGCCGTCGCGCCGGCGCTGCTGGCCCTGGCGGCCGCCCTGCCGGGTTGCGGGACGCCCGGAGCCGGAACTCCCCCCTCCGGCGCCGCGGCTGCGGTGGTCGCCGCCGATGGGGTGCTCTGCGATCTGGTGCAACGGCTCACGGCGGGCGATCGCCCGGTCGCCTGTCTGCTGCAGGCCGGCGAGGATCCCCACGCGTTCCGGCTCACCCCGCAGCAACGGCGGGGCCTGAGCTCGGCCTCGCTGCTGCTGATCAATGGCTACGGGCTCAGCCCTGCCCTGTCGCGCCTGCCGCAGGCGGTGCCGGTGGCCGAGAGGGCCGTCCCCGACAGCCCTCGGCTGGATGGGGGTGCGACCGACGGGGAGGGCCATCCCCCCGATGACGACCATGGACACGGACACGGCCACGAGCACGGCCATGCCGGAGAGCGGGATCCCCACGTCTGGCACGATCCGCTCCAGGCCAGGGCCATGCTGACGTTCGTGGCGGAACAGCTGGCGCGTCAGCAGCCGGCGACGGCCGGCATGGTGCGGCAGCGGGCCTCCCGGCTGGCCGGGCTGCTGCAGGAGCTGGACCGATGGAATGGGCAGCAGCTGGCCACGGTCCCCCGCCGCGACGGGGGCCGCCTCCCCCCCCTGGCGACAGCCCACCGCTCCGCCGCCAGCTTCGCCCGCCGCTACGGCCTGCGGGAGCTGTCGCTGCTGGATGCCCTCAGCCGCAGCGCCAGCCTGCGGCCTCAGAGCCTCGAGCAGGTGGTGGATGAGCTGCGTCGCAGCCGGGTGCCGATGCTGTTCCGGGAACCGGGGGACCCATCTCACACCCTGCAGCGCCTCAGCCGGCTGAGCGGGGCACCCCTCAGCCCCGAACCCCTGGTGGTCGATGGGCTGGGGCGTGGCCCGCAGGGCTCCCTGAGCCTGATGGCCACCCTGGTGAGCAACACCTGCCGGATCAGCACGGGGCTGGGAGGCCGCTGTGACCGGGAGGGAGGGGAATCGCTGATCCGGCGCTGGCAGCAGGACCCCGTCACAGCGGACGGCGATCGGGGAGCGGCTGCCAGCGGCAGGCAGCCCTGAGGGCAGGCCCGGACCGCCCAGGGCGCCCCCCCCGGGTCAGCCGATCGCCTGCAGGCGACGCAACAGGGGCAGGGTCTCGCTTTCGAACTGCTGGCTGAGCTCCACCAGTTCCGCGCGGAAGGCCTCGCCCTCCAGCTGGCGTCCATCCTTCTGCAGGCGTCGGCCGAGCCGCTCCAGACCGTCCTGCAACACGTCCAGCAGGGCGTCGCCGCTGCGGCCCTCGAAGCTGGCGTGGAGCATCAGCATCTGCGTGTCATTGAGGGACATGATGTTGCCGGCCGCCGGCAGGGCGATGGCGCGGTAGGGGCCGCCGCCGAGCACGCGGGCAGCCAGGTGGCGGTTGAAGCGCTGGGCGGGATGGGGGTCGCGGCCCGGCGGGGCGAAGGCCACCAGCCCCTTGTGCACCAGCAGGGAGATGTTCTGCAGCAGCTCCGGCAGGGGCGTGGTGGCACCGACCGCATCGCGATGCTGCAGCAGGCTGCCGATCGTGCAGGGCCCCTGCTTGACCAGGTCGAGGAAGGTGTGAAACCACTGGTCGTTGCCCCTCACCTCACCACAGCTGAGCCGGAAGGTGAACAGATCCTCCGGGTCACCGGGATGGGTGTCGCGCAGGAAGATCAGCTGCAGGTTCTGGATGGATTCGCTGACATCCTGGGACCACAGCGGGTCGCGCCCCTTGGCATAGATATCCCGGCGGAAGCTCTGATTGGTGAGCAGATCACGCACCAGCTCCCGCTGATCGTGGTCGTTCTGCTGCATCACCACGGCACGGAACGGCTCGGGCAGCAATCCCTGGAAGCCCTCCGGCAGGGAGGCGCTGCCGACATAGTGCAGATCGACATCGGCCGCCTGGCGGATGACGTCGTCGACGAACTGCGGCTTCCACTGACTGTGGTTGTACTCGTGCAGCAGATAGGCCGGGTCGTTGCCGCTGAGATTGTCCAGGCGTCCTGCCAGGGCAGGCTGGCTCTGGAACACCAGCGCTCCCGCCTCCCGCAGCTGGTCGAACAGCTGCAGCGCCGCATCGAGGGAGGGCTTGCCATCGCCGCAGCGGCCCTGGAACCCCTTGACCGCATGCTGGAAGGGCAGGGCTGCCAGCCAGCCCGGCTGGCAGTTGTAGGAGACGTAGAACAGACCTCCCGGACGCAGCGCCGCCGCAGCCGAGCTCAGCACCCTGGCGCCCACCTCCGGGCTGACCCAGCCGAGCACGCCGTGGGCGATGACGAGGTCGAACTCGCCCCAGCCGCTCGGGGGGGAGGCCTCGATGGCGAGCAGATCGGCCAGCTCGAAGCGCACGTTCTCGAGGCCTCCCTCCGCCGCCAGCGAGCGGCCGTGGGCGATGTGTTCGGCCTTGAAATCGATGCCGAGGAAGTCGGCCTGGGGATAGTTGGCCGCCTGCAGGCAGAGGCCCAGCCCCTGGCCGCAACCCAGCTCGAGGCAACGGAAGGGGGCATCGAGACGCGGTGGCCGGTGGCTGCTGAGCAACGCCACGAAGGCCAGCCGCTCAGGGGAGGACTCGGAATAGGCGCCGTAGGTATAACCCTGATCGTAAAAATAACCGTGTCGCAGCGTCATTGAGGAGAGGTGGCGGGAGACAGGCGAGTGACGCAGGGGAGGGCGGCCCCGGACCAGGCGTCGGGGGCATTCCGGAGGCAGCAGGGACCTGGGCAGGCCTCCGCAGAGAAGCGGCCCGAGGCTGGGCAGAACACCGGACCCCCGGCTGCATCCGGGGCCACGGGGATTGATGGAGCACGCTGGACAGCGGCAGCATCAGATGTGATCGGGAGCCGGATGAATGGCCCTCAAACGACAATCATTCTGCTCATGATGTCCCCCTCCATCCCTGAGAAACCCGTGAGCTTCACCAGGGAGAGAGCCACTGTCTGCCTATGGGCTCGCAGTGTTGCCCCAGGCAGGCCGACGGCACCACTGCAACCGGCCTGCCCTCCCCCCGGGGGACACTCCCCCGCAGCCGCTCAGCCGTCACCGCCCGCGGCCGGCTCATGCCGCAGCACGAGCTGCTGGCGTTCGTACTCGAGGCTGAGGGAGGTGAGGTGGTGGCGGGCCTGGCTCTCAAGGGCAGGGTCCACCTGCTCCAGCACCGCACCGCTGGGCACCTGCAGGCGCATCACCAGGGCAAGGGCATCGAACAGGCGCACCTGGTCGTTGATCCAGGCCTGGTAGTCGGCCGCCAGGGCCAGCAGCGTCTCATCGCTGCCCCTCCCCTGGGAGAGCTGCTGGCGCAGATCCTGCACCTGGGCCAGTCGCGAGGAGCTGACCAGGGCATGGGCAGCGCCCAGGGCCGCCAGGGCATCGGCGGCCTCGCGGCGCAGCACCCGCATGTCGTGCTGCAACACGGCCCGCTCGACGGAGATCGGTTCCCGCTGGGCCGCCGTCAGGGCCGGATCGCTGCCACCGGCCAGCGAGCCTGGGGGAGGACCGCCCTTCACGGAGGCCCCTGGGGGCGACGCTGCGGCTGCCAGGGGCGAGCGGTCGGGGGTCGCTGGGCCCGGTGAGGCGGCAGCGGCGACGGGGGGCGGCAGCAGCCTCTGGGCGCCCTGCAGCAGCAGGGAACCGAGGTGCAGGCGAAGGGCGCGGATCAGGTTCCGCATGATGAATCCAGACGTTGGATCCACTCTCCCCCGGATCGGGACGGCGCTGCAGTCCGGAGCCCCCCCTTCCTGCTGACGGATACCCGCCTGGCGGAAGCCCAGCCCCCAGGCGAACGGCCCGGCGGGCGGCTCAGCCCGAGGGAGGGCAGCGCCAGTGGCCTCGGCCGTGGCCCGTCCTCCCCCCGCACGCGGGAGCGCGACAACCAGCTCTCATCGGGGCCGGCCGTCAGCTCCCCGTTCAGCGCACACCGCTGGCGAGCAGGGCGCGGCCTCGCTGACGCACCGACTCGGGCAGCGGCAGATAGCCGAGGGATGGGGCCTTGGCCTGGGCCTCATCCGAGAGGGTGGCGCTGAACACCTGGCGCAGGGTGGCGAGACGGGGACCGTTGTCGCGGGCGGGCAGCAGGATCCAGCTGAAGCTGACGATCGGATAGCCACGGCTGGGATTGGGATCGGCGCCGATGAGCTGGGCATCGAGCCTGATCGCTTCCAGGGCCGCCATGCCGTTGGCCGCATCCGGCAGCAGCTGGTCGCCCGAAGCGTTGCTGAGGGCCGCCGCCTGCAAGGGAGCCTTGACGTAGGAGGCCTCGACATAGCCGAGGGAGCCTTCACCCTGGCTGATCTGGGCCGCCACCCCCTCGTTGCCCTTGGCGCCGATGCCGGTGGGCCACTGGATCAGCTTGCCCTTGCCGGGCCCCTGGCTCCAGGCCGGGCTGATGGCGGCCAGGTGGGCCGTGAAGTTGGCGGTGGTGCCGGAGCCGTCGGAACGGACCACGACCCGGATCGGCCGGGCGGCGCAACCCAGCTGGGAGAAGTCGGTGATCCGGCCGAGGAAGACGTCGGCCAGCTGGGCCTGGCTGAGCCGGAGCTTGCAGCCGGGATGGTTGTAGGCCACGGCGATGGCCCCCGCCGTCATCGGGATCTGCACCACCCCCCTGGGGGCGCGACCCTGTTCAGCGGCGGCCAGGGGAACATCGCTGCCGGCGAAATCGACGGTGCCCGCCAGGAACTGGCGCACTCCGGCGCCGGAGCCCACCGACTGGTAGTTGACCCGCAGACCCTTGGCCGCCAGGCCCTGGAACCAGTTCTGGTAGATGGGAGCCGGGAAGGAGGCACCGGCGCCGTTGAGGGTGGAACTCACCGAGCAGCCCGCCACGGCGGCGGCGATCAGCGACGCGGTGGCCCCGCTGCAGGTGGCGACCCTGCGCCTGGGGAGGGACCGCAGGAGCCCTGAGAAGGTGCCGTACCAGGCCGTCATGGGGAAAGGAATGCTGCTGGACGCACCGCGACCGCACCAGGGATTCCGGCCTCGCGACCAGGGCGGGGCTGGGGGAAGCGGCCCGGGGACCGGACGCGGCTCAGGCTGGCACGGCCACGGCGCGCGAGGCAGATTAGGCCGTCCAGCCGGGAGGCCATGGCCCAGCCCCAGCAGTGGAGTGTGATCCTGATGTCCTCGCGGCCGCGGCGGCCGCGCTGGCTCTCGGAAAGTGGACGGCTGAGCTCCGATCCGCGGCGGGCCCTGCGCCTGGTGAGCGCCGAGGTGGCCGCCCAGCGCCTGCAGACCTACATCCGTCTGCGCGGCTGGGACCTGTCGGTGCTGGAGCGGTTTCAGCTGGTGCCGGCCCCCGGTGAGCCGGAGGCCCCCTGGGCGGCCCCGACGGGCGCCGCGGGCCGGGTCCCGCCGGTGGGGAGCTCCGCCCGCATCAGCGCCTGAGGGTGGCCAGGCCGCTCAGACGAAGGATGGATCCGCCCCCGGGGGGCGGCGACCGTCCGGCAGATCGGCCATCAGCAGGAAATCGGCGAACTCGAAGCCGGGACCCACATCACAGCTGAGCAGACTCCAGTCGCCGAGGCTGCGGGCGGCCTGCCACCAGCCCGCCGGCACCACCGCCAGCGGTTCATCCCGGTCGGAGAGCAGCGGCGAGCCGAGCCGCTGGCGGATCAGCCGGCCGCCGTCGGGGGGCAGGGTCAGCAGCTCCAGGGGCGCCCCGGCGACGTGATGCCAGATCTCATCGGCCCGCTCAAGGCGGTGCCAGCGGCTGCGCTGCCCGTCCGTGAGCAGGTAGAGAATCGCCGTCAGGGCGGAGCGAGGCGAGTCGGCAGCGCCATCGAGGCTGACCTGCAGCGGGCTGCGATGCAGTTCCCGGTACCAGCCTCCTTCCGGGTGGGGCTCCAGGCGATGGCGGCTGATCAGCGCCTCGGGGATCGGGTCCATGGGAGGAGGCCGGAGCGGGCTGGCCCCGCAGCCTGCCAGGCCGCAGAAGCCGGCGGCCGGACTGCACAGACGCCCGGCTGAGAGGTCCAGGCGGCGGATCGGACGGACGCGCCGGTTGGGCCAGGCCGATGGGCGCTGCGGTCGTGGAGCGACCGGCGGCCAGGCGGAGCAGGGAACGATGCGCGATCCGGGCTGCCTGCCCTGGCGAGGAACGTCTCCCGCTACCGCGGCAACGGCCCCAGGCCGGCGCCAACCATGGCGTCAGCGGCGGCGTTAGCAGCGGCCAGCAGCGGCGGCGGCGACGCCTCAGCTGCAGCCACGGCGGCGATGCAGCGAAAGCGACGCCGATGGCGACGGCTTTTTGTATCACCTGCTACGCCGATTGCGGTTCCGGTATCGATGACTACCGGAACCGGCGCGGACGCCCCTGCATGGTGAACGCAGTGCTGCTGTCCTGGTGACATGCCCGTGCTCTTTGCGGTGGACACGGCACTGCGGAGTGCCAACAACGGCTTCGTGCTGCTCAGCGCCGCCCTGGTGCTGATGATGACGCCGGCGCTGGCGCTCTTCTATGCCGGCTTCGTGCGCAGCCGCAATGTGCTCAACACGATGGTGATGAGCTTCGCCGCGATGGGCCTGGTCAGCGTGCTGTGGGTGCTCTACGGCTACAGCCTCGCCTTCTCTCCCGGCCATGGCCCGCTGGCCCCCTTCATCGGCAGCCTGCAGTGGGCCGGCCTGAGCAACTGGTCAGCGCCCTACGCCGATGGACAGCTGAGCCAGGGGGCCGTGGCCTTCTTCCAGCTCACCTTCGCGATCATCACCCCGGCCCTGATCTCCGGGGCCGTGGTGGAGCGGATGAACTTCCGGGCCTGGCTGCTGTTCGTGCTGCTCTGGAGCACATTCATCTATCTGCCGCTGGCCCACATGGTCTGGGGACCGGGTGGGTTCCTCGGGCCAGAAGGGCTGGGCGCCCTCGACTTCGCCGGTGGGCTGGTCGTGGAGATGGCCTCCGGCGTGGGGGCCGCCGTGGCCGCCAGCGTGGTGGGGCGACGCCGCAGCCACCCGACCCACAACGCCCCTCCCCATAACGTGCCGTTCATCCTGCTGGGAGCCGGCCTGCTCTGGTTCGGCTGGTTCGGGTTCAACGGCGGCAGCGGCCTGGTGGCGGGCAATCTCGCCTCCCTGGCCTGCCTCACCACCAACTCCGCCGGAGCGGCGGCGGCCGTGGGCTGGATGCTGATCGAAACGCTCCAGCGCGGCAAGCCCACCGCCGTGGGCATCGCCACCGGCGCCGTGGCGGGCCTTGTGGCGATCACGCCCGCCGCCGGCTATGTCAGTCCCCTGGGAGCCCTGCTGATCGGGAGCTCGGCCTCTGTGGTCTGTTACACGGCTCTGCAGTGGAAGAATCGCTCCGGCCTGGACGACAGCCTGGATGTGCTGCCGGTGCACGGCATCGCCGGACTGCTCGGGATCCTGCTGACCGGCGTGCTGGCGATGCGTTCCGTCAACCCGGCCGGGGCCGATGGCCTCTGGGCAGGCAACCCCACCCAGCTGCTGATCCAGTTCAAGGCGGCCGGATTCACGGCCCTGTGGGTGGGGGTGGGCACCTTCGCGATCCTGCGCCTGCTGAAGCTGGTCCTTCCGCTGCGCGCCAGCGACGCCGACGAGCGTCAGGGGCTGGACATCGTCAGCCACGGCGAGGAGGCCTACAACAACGAATTCACCGGCTGAGGCCTCCCGGGAGGACATCCGGCAGCCGAACCGGGAGTGATCCCTGCCGTCTCCTCGAAACGGGTCGGCGAGACCCGGCGGCAGAACAGATGGCTGGCGATCCCGATCCGGCCTCGGGAGGACCGGGGCTGGGCAGGGAACCCATCACCGAACGCTCTTCATGGCCCTGGGAGGCCCCGGGCTCGCCCTCCAGGGTGGCCACAGCGGATGCAGGGCACGAGCAGCGGAGGCCTGGGGCGGCAGCGGGGGGAGGAAAGTCCGTCTGCGCCCAGATGCCCCGCCGGAGGGTGGGGTGAGTTTGGTCGAGAGCTCGGTGTCGATGGAGTTCCTGCGCCAAGGCCGGCCGCCCACTGCAGCTCAGATCGTTGCCTCCCTCCGGCGAGCGGCCAAAGCAAAAGCCCCCTCCGAAGAGGGGGCTCAGGTCTGAACTCAACCGATGGTGGAGCTCAGAGGGGATCGTGGAGATCAGCCGATCGCCGGAGCGGTCAGCGCCACAGGGGTG
>JAYKJA010000028.1:0-13676 GCA_035285905.1 Synechococcaceae cyanobacterium | reverse complement strand
CCGCCGCGTCGGTGAGAATGGAGCTCCCGCAGGCCGGAGCGCCATGAGCCAGTCCCCCGATGCCAGTCCCGCCGGCGACTCCCGGCCCGGCGATGCCGCGGCTGGCTCCACGCCCGCCGAGCACCCCCACAACTTCGACATCCAGAAGGATGTCCACCGCCAGATCCGCAACGATCCCGACTACGACGACTGGGAGTACGGCACCGAGCCCCTGCCCCATGAGGCCTGGGTCCCCGGCACACCCCGCCCGGAGGGGGCAGCGGTGGAGGCCCCGGAGGCCTCCTGAGCCGAACGCCCCCCTCCGGCGAGGGCGCCATCCTTCAGTCCGTCCCTCCGGATCGCCTGCCGCTGCCGTCGTCGCCGCGGCTTCCCGGCTCCGACGGCTCCTCGAAGCGGAACAGCACTCCGCTGCCGTCGTCGTGTTCCTCCCCGCTGAGCACCCGCAGCAGGCGGCGGCGTTGCTGAGCCCCCAGGGCCGCCACGGGCCAGAGCCCCAGCAGGCAGGCCAGGGCCGTCAGCAGCCAGAGCACGGCCCCATGTCCGTGCCGGTCCAGCATCCAGCCGGCGATCAGCGGCGCCAGCAGTGCGCTGACCGCGAAGCACTGGGAGAACAGCGCCATCGCCAGGCCCCGCTGGTCGCTCGGGGCCAGCTCCACCACCGCCTCGGTCGCCACCGGCAGAAAGGCCGCCTCCCCCAGCGCCAGCGGCAGCTGGGCCAGCACCACCAGCAGCAGGCCGTGGGGGCTGAGGGCTGAGGCGGCCAGCAGCAGGCAGCCGACGGCGCAGCAGATCAGACTCAGGCCCAGTCCCCTGGCCACCGGTTTCCGGGCCAGCCAGCGCCCCAGCGGCCACTGCAGCAGCATCAGCAGCGCCAGCTGCAGGCCGATCAGCGACGCCCCCAGGCTCTCGGCCATCGGCTCCCGCGCCAGGCCTCCCCGCACCAGATCCAGGGGCAGGGCGCTCTGCATCAGCGCCGGCATGGCCGTGGCCAGCACCGACACCAGCAGCAGGGGCAGCAGCGGCGGCAGCAGGCGATGCCAGGCACCTCTGCGCCGCTGGAACGGCCCGCTGGCGGCCGCCGGCAGCGGACGCCTCCGCAGCAGCAGCAACAGCAGCGCCAGCATCAGCATGTCCACCGCATAGATGCCCCGCAGCTGCTGCAGCGCCGCCAGTCCGGCCCCGAGCAGCGCTCCCAGCGCCACCCCGGCCGCATCGGCGCTGCGCACCAGCGCGTAGGCCCGCGAGGAGGGGATCGGCTCGCAGCAGAGCGCCACCGCCAGCTCGATCGCCGGCCAGTAGAGCCCGAGGGCGAAGCCCTGCAGCAGCAGACCCGGCAGGAAGGCCCCCAGACCGTTGCCGCTCAGCAGCAGGCCGTCGCCGGCCAGGGCCGCGACCGCCGCCAGGGCCACCGGCAGCGAGGTGCTGAACCCCCGATCCAGCAGCATTCCGCAGGTCAGGCGGCTGAGGGTGCCGAGCAGGGCGGCGCAGGCCAGGGCCACGCCCAGATCGCTGGCGCTGAGCGAGGCGCGATGGAACACCATCGGGGTGAGGTAGAGCACCCCTCCTCCTCCGACGGCGGCGACCCCCCTCAGCACTGTCAGATCGCGCAGGGGCGCGGGAAACTGGAGCCACCACGCCTGCATCCAGCCCGCTGTCGTTGTTGTCCCCACGTCGCTGCCGCCGTTCCGTTGCCGTCCTGGTGAGTCTGCTGCTGGCGCTGCCTCCCCTGGTGCGACCGGTTGCGGCGGCCGAGGTGCTGGACCTGCGCCTCGACGGCATCGACCTGCCGGTCAACCTGGCCCAGCTGGAGGCCTGGAGCGCCGGTCCGGCCGCGGCGGGAACCAGCGCTCAGGCCGGTGTCGACGCCGATCTGGGCATCTGGCTCAACCTGTTGTCCCCCTCCACCCAGCAGGACCTGCGCCAGCTGCTGCGCACGCCGGTGCTGCGGGAACGCAGCTTCGGCCGGCAGCTGCTCGACAGCTGGGCCGGTCGCCAGGTGCTGGAGGAGGTGGGCACGCTGCTCACCGCTTCCGACGGCCGCCGCACCACCGCTTCGCTCAACGCCACGGTGCAGCGCCTGCTCGAGCAGCGGCGCCAGGTGACGGCGATCGAGCTGCTGCGGGCCCTGCCGGAGCCGCGCCTGAGCCTGCAGCTCGATGCCGTGCTGCAGATGGCGAGCCAGTGGCGGCAGCAGCTGGGGGTGCAGAGCCAGGCCCTGCAGGCGCTGCGGCGGCTCGGCCTCCAGCGCCGAGACCCCACCCCGCGCAGCCCCCTGCGGCCGGAGTCCGGGCGGCGGGATGCGGCTGCGGGTCGGTGGTCACCTCCAGCCCCAGGGTCTCCGGGGGCAGCGGCGGGCAGCGTCCAGGCGACGCTGCAGCCTTCCCGACCCGCAGCCAGCGCCGCCCCCCCCCTGACCCGCCTCCTGCCGGTCGCCCATCGCCGTGAACCGCTGCCCCTGGCGATCTGGCCCGCGGCACCCTCCCCCGTCGCCGCCGCCGGAGTGCGGCAGGTTGCCCCCTGGGTGCTGCTGCTGCCTGGCCTGGGCGGCGACAGCGACCAGCTGGGCTGGCTGGCGGCGGGGCTGGCGCAGCAGGGCTGGTCGGTGGTGGCGATGCAGCACCCGGGCAGTGATGCCGAGGCCCTGCGCCAGGCCCTGGCGGGGCAGCGGCCGCCGCCGGGGGGCGAGAGCCTGGCCCTGCGCCTGGCCGATATCGATGCCGTGCTGACAGCCCAGCGAGGCGGCAGCCTGCCGTTCTCGGCTGACGGGGTGGTGCTGGCCGGCCATTCGCTCGGCGCCGTGACGGCGCTGCTGGCGGCGGGGGTGCGGCCGGAATCGGGCCTGGAGCCCCGTTGCCGCCGGGCACTGCAGCGCCTGCCGTTCACCAATCCCTCGCGCCTGCTGCAGTGCCAGCTGCCCGTCTCGGGGGCGGGGGCGGGGCTGACCCTGCCCGGGGAGCTGCGGGCTGTGCTGGGCTTCAATCCCTTCGGAAGCCTGCTCTGGCCCCGGAAGGGGCTGACGGGCCTGTCGGTGCCGCTGCTGCTGGCCGGGGGCACGCTGGATCTGGTCACCCCGCCGCTGGAGGAGCAGCTGGCCCTGTTCCCCCTGCGCGGCAACGCCCGCAATCGCCTGGCGGTGGTGGAGGGCGGCAGCCACTTCTCTCCGGTGCATGTGGCCGACGACAACACCGCCCTGTTCCGTCTCGGCGATGACCTGGTGGGCGTGGCCCCCGCCGTGGTGCAGGAGCTGCTGCTCGGGGTGACGGTGGAGTTCCTGCGGGGGGTGCAGCGCCACGAGGGGCTGAGGCCCCAGCACCGCACGCTGGACGGGGTGACCGTGTTCGTGCTCGACGGGACTGCCGCCCGGCGCTGGAGGCGTCAGCTGGGGGGCTGAGCCCGGCTCGGCGGCGAGAGCCTGGGGTGCGGCCTGAGCGGGCGGACCTTGCGCCGGTCCGGGCCGGGGGCGATCCCTGAACGCCGACCTTCAGAAGCGGATGCGCGGATCGAGCAGGGCCACCAGCAGGTCCACCGCCACGCTGACGGCCACCACCAGCGCGGCCACCACCACGACGATGCCCTGCACCAGCGGGTAATCCCGCTGACTGATCGCCTGCTGCAGGCGGTAGGCGATGCCGGGCCAGGAATAGGTGACCTCGATCAGCAGGGCGCCGCCGATCAGGGAGGCCACCGTGATGCCGGTGATGGTGAGCACCGGCAGCAGCGCATTGGGCAGGGCGTGGCGCAGCACCACACGGCGTTCGCTCAGGCCGCGGCTGCGGGCGGCCTCGACGTAGTCGGAATCGAGGGCGCGGCGCAGGTTGAGCCGCAGGGCGTTGGTGAAGATGCCGCTGAGCAGCAGTCCCAGGGTGGAGGCCGGCAGGATCAGGTGCCGCAGGGCGCCGTTGAGCTGGCTGAGGCTGCCGTTGCGCAGGCTGTCGAGCAGATAGAAGCCGCTGCCGGACGGGGGCAGCAGCGTGGCGGGGAAACGCCCCCCCACCGGCAGCCAGCCGAGCCAGACGGCGAACACCAGCTGCACGATCATCGCGGCCCAGAACGGCGGCAGGGCGTAGGTGCCGATGCCGAACAGGCGGCCGGCCAGGTCGACGCGGCCTTCGGGGCGGGCGATGCCGCTGAAGCCCACCGCCAGGCCGAGCACCGCCGCGATCAGCAGGGCCACGACCCCCAGCTCCAGGCTGGCCGGGAGGCTGTCGCGGATGATCTCCAGCACCGGCTGCTGGCTGGCCTGGGATTGCCCCAGGTTGCCCTGCAGCAGCTGGGAGAGGAAATGGCCGTACTGCACCGGCAGGGGCTGGTCGAGCCCCAGCTGGGCCCGCAGGGCCGCGCGGGCGGCGGCGGGGGCCTTGGGGCCGAGCAGGGCATCGATCGGATCGCCCGGCGCCACCCGCAGCAGCAGGAACACCAGTGTGGCGATCAGCCAGAGCATCACCGGCGCCAGGGCGAGGCGGGTGCCGAGGTAGCGCAGCAGATCGGAGCGGCGACTCATCGCGCGCCTCCCGCGGGCCGGGCCTGGCGTTGCAGGGCGGGCAGCAGCAGACGACCCGAGCCGTCGAAGCGGAGCGGGGCCAGGGAGGGACTGCCCCAGGCCACCGGGGCCACCAGCCACAGGGGCAGGTAGGGCACCCCGGAGGCACTGCGCCGCTGGATGGCCTGGAGCAGCGCCACCCGCTGCAGACCGCCGGCCTTGCTGCTGCGCTGCAGGGCGGCCTGCAGGCCGGGGGCGGTCCAGGCGCTGCCGCTGAGCACGCTGTTGCCGCTCAGGCAGCGATCGCCGCGGCTGTCCGGGCAGTCGAGCAGCGGGGTCAGGTAATTCTCCGCATCGGGGTAATCGCCGATCCAGTCGTAGAGCAGCATCGGCAGGGCCCCCTTGCCCAGCTGGTCGTAGGCCGTGGTGGATTCCATGCCGCTGATCTGCAGGCTGACGCAATCGCCCAGATCGCGCCGGAGCTGAGCTTGCCAGGTCAGGGCGAACAGGCGGTCGGTGGGGATGTCGGAGCGGAAGGTGAGCGGCAGCTGCAGGGTGCGACCGCGGCAGTAGCCGGCCTGGCGGTAGAGGCGGCGGGCGGCGGCCGGGTCGTAGGAGGGCCAGGCGTGGGGCAGGGAGCCCGGCAGACTGGGGGGGATCAGCTGCCGGATCGGGGGCCGCAGGCCCAGGCCGACGCGGGCATTGATGGTGCGGCGATCGAGGCTGTGGGCGACGGCCTGGCGCAGGCGTGGATCCTGCAGCGGGGCCTGGTCGGTGAGCAGGGACAGCAGCCCCAGCTCCATGGCGGGCCCGATGGCCTCCCGCAGGCGGCCGGTGGAGGCCTCGCGGTGCAGGGCCTGCTGGTGGTCGATCTCCAGGCCGCTGGAGAGCAGCACATCGACCTCGCCGCTGCGCAGGGCGCCGAACAGGGCGGTGGAGTTGCTCAGGGTGATCCAGTCGAGGCCTCCGTTGGCCGGACGGGCCCCCCAGTAGCCGGTCCAGGGGCGCAGGCGCAGCTGCTGGTCGTTGCGGAACTCCAGCCGGTAGGGGCCGGTGCCGACGAAGCGGTCGGCCAGGAAGGAGCGTCCGTGCTCCCGGTAGGCGCGGGGGGAGACGGGGGTGAGGAAGATGGCGCTGAGCAGTTTCGGCAGCGGGCTGAACGGTTTGCGCAGCTGCAGCTCGAGCGTGTGGGCATCGCTGACCCGCACCTCCCGCACCCGTTCGCTCAGCTGGTAGCCGAGCGTGCCGATCCCCATGAAGCGCCGCAGGGAGAACGCCATGGCGGCGGCATCCAGGGGGGTGCCGTCGTGGAAGCGGACATTCCGGCGCAGGGGGATGCGGGCCGTGAGGCCATCGGCGCTGAGCCGGGGCAGGGCGGTGGCCAGGCGCGGCGTCACCGTCCCGTCAGGCTCGATGGCGTAGAGGGGATCCCCCAGGGCGCTGAGCAGCTGCATGGCCATCTGCCGCGAGGCCTGGGCCGGATCGAGGGAGTCGATGCGGCCGCTGCTGGCGATGACCAGCTGGTCGCCGCTGCGGCGGGGCTGGCAGCCGGCCAGGGGCAGCAGGCCCAGCCCCAGGAGGGGAGCCAGCAGCGTCAGGGGCAGCAGGCGCTGCGGTCTGCGGCGCTGCGGCGACTGGGGAGACACCGGCAAGGGGACAGGGCTGAGGGCGCCCATTCAAGACGGGGATGGCCTCGGCGGCGAGGGCCCCGGCCCGTCGGCCCGGAGGGCTCAGCCCAGGGACTCACCCAGGCCCTGGGGGGGAAGGCTGCCGGGCAGATGGCGAGGGGCGCGGCGGGCCTGCACCTGACGCAGGGACATCTCGAAGACGGGGGAACCCTGCCGGGCCAGGGGCCAGCGACGCAGCCAGCAGCGATCGCGGCAGGGGTCGATGGCGATGACCTGAAACAGTTCGGGGGTACTGCTCGCCTCGCCGTCGAGGTGAATGCAGTCGCCCTGATGGAGTCGTGAGGGACCGCTGGTCATGGGGAGGCGCTGGAGCGGGGCAGTGGGGCTGAGCCCCCACCCTTTCGGCCCGGGCAAGGGGGTGATGTTCAGGAGGAACGGCCTGATGGCGGCGTCAGGGGATGGCGACCGCCGGTGGTTCTTCCGATTTGTTTCCAATCTGCCCGATGTCCGGCCTGCCGCGCCAGGGGGTGAGATCCGCAATGCTGATCGGTGTGATCAGCGCCGCTTGACGGTGCCGGCTCAGAGGGTGCGCAGGCAGGCGGCGATGCTGTCCACCTCCCGCAGGGCGCGGATCGTGGCCAGCGCCTCGCGGAAGCTGGATTCCTGCACCTCATGGGTGATCACCACGATCTCGGCCGCCTCGTTGCCCTGGCCGCCCGAGTCGCGTCCCTCGTACTGCACGATCGACTGGATCGAGACGCCGGCGCTGCCGAAGCAGGTGCCGATGCGGCCGATCACCCCCGGCTCATCGCGGGTGAGCAGGCGCACGTAGTTGCGATGCCGGGTCACGGCCGGATCGACCAGATGGCAGCGTCGCCAGCTGCTGGCCGCCAGCAGGGGGTCCACGCCGCCGTTGCCCACCTGGCGGATGCCGGCGATGTTGAGGATGTCGGCCACCACGGCGGAGGCGGTGGGGCCGGCCCCGGCTCCGGGTCCGTAGAACATCACCTGCCCGACCGGGTCACCCTCCACCAGGATGGCGTTGTTCACCCCGTGCACCCCTGCCAGCGGATGCTGCCGCGGCAGCAGCGTGGGGTGCACGCGCACGTCGAGAGCCAGGCTCGGCTCCCCGTCCACCCGGACATCCCCGGCTGCCTCGACCCGTTCGGCCACCGCCAGCAGCTTCACCACATAGCCGAGCCGGGCGGCGTAGTCGACGTCCCGGGCCTCCAGGCGGTCGATGCCCTCGCAGGCGATGCCGCTGCGGGGGATCGGGCCGCCGTAGGCGAGGCCGGAGAGGATGGCGATCTTGTCGGCCGCGTCGCCCCCCTGCACGTCGGCGGCGGGATCGGCTTCGGCGTACCCGAGCCGCTGGGCGTCGGCGAGCACGTCGGCGTAGGCGGCCCCCTCATCCGCCATGCGGCTGAGGATGTAGTTGGTGGTGCCGTTGATGATGCCGCTGACCCGCAGGATGCGGTTGCCGCCCAGGGATTGCTTGAGCGGTTCGATGATCGGGATGCCGCCTCCCACCGCCGCCTCGATCAGCACGTAGACCCCCCGGGCCGCCGCCGCCGCCGCGATCTCCTCGCCGTAGCGGGCGATCACGGCCTTGTTGGCGGTGACGACCGACTTGCCGGCGGCGATGGCCCGCAGGATCAGGGAGCGGGCCGGCTCCAGGCCGCCCATCACCTCCACCACGATCGCCACGGCGGGATCGTCGACGACGGCTTCCGGGTCGGTGCTGAGCAGGGCTTCGGGCAACTCCAGGGGGCGGGGCCTGGCCAGGTCGCGCACGGCCACCCGCCGCAGCTCCAGGCTGCCCACCAGGGGGTGGCGACCGGTCGGGTTGGTCAGGATCGCCGCGACCCCGGCCCCCACCGTGCCCAGTCCGAGCAAGCCGACGCCGATGGTCATGGCTGCGGTTCCCGCAAACCTTCAATCCTAGGTAGCCGCCGGTTCAGGCCAGGCCGCCGAGGCTGCGCGCCTGGGCCTGCATGCTGCGGAAGATGTTGAGGAAGCCGTTGGCGCGGGAGGGGGTGAGGCTGGCCTGCAGGCCGGTGTCCTGCAGCACGTCGGGCTGCAGGGCCACCGCCTGCTCGGGCGTGAGGCCCTCCATGCCCTCGATCAGCAGGGCCAGCAGGCCCTTGGTGATCGCGGCGTCGGAATCCCCCTGCCAGTGCAGCTGGCCCTCCACCAGGCTGCCGATCACATACACCTGGGAGACGCAGCCCCGCACCTTGAACACGTCCTGGCGAAGCTCCTCGGGCAGCGGCTCGAGCTTGCGGGCCAGCCAGAGCACATATTCGTAGCGGCGGCGGGGATCGCCGGTGCTGCGCAGGCGCTCGACGATCCGATCCAGGGCAGGACTGCCGCTCTCCATGCCGTCAGCGTCCGCCCGGGCGGCGACGGCAGAGGCCGACTCCGATCCCGCCGGCGAGGCTCAGGCCGAGCAGCGCCAGGCCGGACCAGGGGGTGTCCTGGCGCACCTGGCGCAGCACTCGGCCGGGCAGCGCGGTGGCCGTGGGTGCCGTCGTGGCGCCGGGCAGTTCCAGGTAGTCGCGGTGTCCGGGGCCCGCATCGACCATCAGCTCCCAGCCGGGCCGGGGGGTGGAGGGCAGGCGGAAGCGCAGCCGACCCTCGGCGTCGGTGCGGCCGAGGGCGATGGCGCCGTCGCCGTCGGGGGACACCAGTTTCACGCTGGCCTCGCTGGCGGGCAGGCCGGTGGAGAAGTGGCTGCTCAGCTGCAGATCCAGGCCGCTGCTGCCAGCGGGGTGGACATGCTCGAGGTTGGATTCGATGCCGTGGGCCCGGGCCGGGGCGGCCGCCAGGGGCAGGGCCAGCAGCAGGGCGGTGAGGGCGTGGCGGGTCATGGAGGAGTTCAGGAGGCTTTCCAGCGACTGTCGCGCGTCTTGCCGGCCTGCACCATGCGGGCGATCGAGCCGACCATCATCGAGAGGGCATCGTGGCTGTCACCGCGGCCGGCCATCTCGGCGGCGAGGATCCGCTCTGCGGCGGTGGGAGCCGAGGGGGACAGGGCCACCGGCTCGAGGCTGCTCTGACGACGGCTGCCCGTCAACGAACGGGTGGCGAGCTCCAGGGGCGTCAGATCCAAGGGGGCGGGCGAAGCTGCTGGGATCCTGGCAAACCGGCGTCGTCCGCGGGAGTCCGGCAGGGCTCGCTTAGGAGGTTGCAATGTTTGCGGTCGCGGAGCTGCAGGCCGGCTTCGCTGATCCAGCCATCGAAGGGGATGTCCCACGGTTCCCGCGGCAGCCTCGCGATGCAGCAGGCCGCCGGCAGCACCACCAGGGAGGGCACGGCGCGCCAGCGCGGGTCGCTGCGCAGGCGGTCGTACCAGCCGCCGCCGGAACCCAGGCGGACGCCCTGCCGATCGATGGCCAGGGCCGGCACCAGCAGCAGCGCCAGGGCCTCCGGCGGCAACGGCTCTCCCTCGGCCGGGGCGGGGATGCCGCAGCGATCCGGCGGCAGGGGGTCACCCGGTTGCCAGGCGCGATAGATCAGCCGCTGCCGCTTGGAATCGCGGGGGTCCCCCACCACCGCCGGCAGGGCCAGCCGGTCCGGCACCAGGGCCGCCAGCGGGCGCAGGTCCGGCTCCTGGCCCAGGGGCCAGTAGAGCCCGAGCCGGCCGCGCGGCCCCAGCAGCGCCGGCAGCTCGCGGCTGACCGTCACCCGCAGGCTCTCGCCCAGCCCGGCCATGGCCAGGCGCCGCCGCTGGCGGTACAGGCGTCGCCAGGCCGGCTTGTCGCCGAGCTCGGGCAGGCAGGAGGAATCCATCGGCGCCTGGCGTTCTGCGACCCCGTCGTCGAGGGGCCCGCGCTTAGCGGGGCCGGGGGCGCCGGCCGCGGCGGAGGGGGCGAGATGAGACGGATCCATCGCCGCCATCCTGGCCCGGCTCGCCTGCCGCCGGCTCAGCCCTGCAGCCAGCCGGTCAGGGCCACGGCCAGGGCGTCGGCGGCATCGTCGGGGCGGGGCGGATGCTCCAGGTTCAGTTCCCGCATCACCGCCGCCAGCACCTCCTCCTTGTCGGCGTGGCCATCGCCGGCGACCGCCAGCTTGATCTGCATCGGTGGAAACTCGGCCACCGGGATGCCGAAGCGCGCCAGGGTCATCAGCACGACGCCGCGGGCCTGGACCACGGCGATGGTGGTGCTGGAGCGATAGAAGAAGAACTTCTCCACAGCGGCGCGCTGGGGGCGCCAGCAGCGCACCAGCTGGCGCAGATCGCGGCTGATCTCCACCATCCGCTCGCCCTCGCTGCGACCCGGATCGGTGCGGATGATGCCGCAGTCGAGCAGGCGCTGGCTGCCCTCACAGAACCGCCCCGGCGTCGCCTCGCGCACCTCGATCACGCCGTAGCCGACGCGGGCCAGGCCGGGGTCGATGCCGAGGATGATCATGGGGCGTTCAGCAACGGCGGTCTTCGGGGCCAGGGCCGGAGCGGCGGGATCCCGGGGGGCCTGGCCGCTCGAGCTGCACGGTGTCACGTCCGACGCTCCCGGGACAGGGGGTGATCGCTGGGGCGACGCCGCTCCCACGGGGAGGCGGGAGGAGGGCATGCTGAAGGCGATCCGTCTCCCGCGAGCCGATGGATATCGCCCCAGGCCAGCTCCTCGCCGACTCGCAGGACCGCGCCGATGTGCTGCTGCTCACGGGAATGCATGAGGAGCTGCAGTGGGCGCAGCGCACCATCGGGGTGGAGTTCACCCGCCGGGTGCGGCAGGGCACCTCCTACCTGCGGGGTGAGGTGACCATCGGCGATCGCAGCGCCAGCCTGGTGACCCTGCGGCAGCTGGAGAAAGGGCTGACGACGGCGGCGGTGACAGCCACCAAGGCCATCTGCCTGTGGCAGCCGAGCGTGGTGGTGATGACGGGCATCTGCGCCGGCATCCGCGGCGCGGTGGAGCTGGGGGATCTGATCGTGGCCACCCAGTGCTTCGAGCACTCCACCGGGCAGCGCATCGAGGGAGACATCGTGCCGGCCCAGAACCGGGTGCCGATCAAGCCCTGGCTGCTGGATTTCCTGATGGCGATGACCGATTCGAATGAACTGAACGCCAGGATTCAGGGGACGTTCAGCAAGCCTCTGCCACAGGAGTGCCGCACGCGCATCCACTACGGCTCGATGGCCTGCGGCCCCTATGTGGTCAAGGATGCGGCCTACATGGAGAGGCTCAAGACCAGGGAATACACGCTGATGGGCCTGGATATGGAGTCCTACGGAGTGGCGTTGGCGGCCGAGATGTGCAGCGCCCACGACCGTCAGGTGACGGCCCTGATCATCAAGGGGGTCTGTGACTTCGCCGACAGCAAAAAGGCAGACGACTGGCATGACTACTGCGCCTATGCCAGCGCCTCGCTGGCGATGGCGGTGCTGAAGGAGGTGATGCAGCGCGATCACGCCTACAGCCGCCTCAAGGTCGGCAGCCCCGGCTGAGGTCTGCGGGCCGGCGCCGCTGAGCGACAGCCTGAGCGCATGTGCACCGAGTCGTTGCGCTCGCTGCGGTTCGGCCTCCACCTGGAGGCTTCTGCGTTCGCAGGCTCTCCGGCGCCTCAGTCCGCCAGCGCCAGCCGCTGCACCACCTGTCGTCTGAGTTGCATCGATTCGGCCTGAATTGCTTCGGCGTCGAGGGTCTGCAGCTGGCGATCGCGCAGCAGCACCTGACCCTCCACCAGCACGTCGCGCACGTCGTTGGCCTTGCTGGCGTAGACGAGGGCGGAATAGATGCTGCTGAGCGGATACTGGTCGATCTCATTCATGTCGAGCACCACCAGATCGGCCCGTTTGCCCACCTCCAGCGAACCGATCTGAGCGTCCATGTGCAGGGCCCGGGCGCCGCGGATCGTGGCCAGCTCGAAGGCCTCCTGGGCTGACACCACGCGCGGGTCGGCGCTGATCAGCTTGTGCAGCTTGGCGGCGGTGTCGATCTCCTCCCAGAGGCTGAGGTCGTTGTTGGAGGCGGAGCCGTCGGTGCCGAGACCCACCGCCAGATCGCGCGCCAGCATCGCCGGCAGCGGCGCCACGCCCGAGGCCAGCTTCATGTTCGACTGCGGGTTGTGCACCACGCCGACGCCGTGGCCGGCCAGCAGGTCGAGCTCATGGGCTTCGGCCCAGACCACATGGGCCGCCACCATCCGCTCGCTGAGCACGCCGAGGTTCGCCAGGTGCTCCACCGGCCGGGCCCCCTTGAGCCGCAGGCTCTCCTGCACCTCGTGGCCGGTCTCGGCCAGGTGGATCACCAGCGGGCAGCCGTGCGCGCAGGCGAAGGCGTGGGCTTCGAGCAGGTGGGCATCGCAGACGGTGTAAGGGGCATGGGGGGCGATGGCCGGAGTGATCAGCGGATGGCCCTGCCAGCGCTCGAGGAAGCGGGCGTTGCAGGCCATGGCGGCGGCATGGTCGGCGGCATCGGGGGCGGGGAAATCGATCAGGGCCTGCCCCAGCAGGCCGCGCAGCCCGGCGGCGGCCAGTTCCTCGGCCACCGAGGATTCGAAGTAGTACATGTCGCAGACGGTGCTGATGCCGCCGCGGATCAGCTCGGCCACGCCGAGGCGGCTGCCGCAGCGCACGAAGGCCTCGTCGACGTTCATCGCCTCGGCCGGAAAGATGGTGTGCTGCAGCCAGTCGTCGAGGTCCTGGTCGTCGGCGAGGCCGCGGAACAGGGTCATCGGCAGATGGGCGTGGCCGTTGATCAGGCCCGGGATCACGGTGCGGCCGGCGGCGTCGATCCGTTCGGCGGGATGGAAGCGGGCCTCCACGGAGTCCCGGCTGTCCACCGCCACGATCCGGCCGGCGTCGATCGCCACGGCACCATCGGCGATCACGCGCCGCTGCGGGTCCATGGTGACGAGGATGCCGCCGGCGACGATCCGCTCCACAGGGATGCGGGGGGTGGTCGGATCGGAGGGGGGCACGGCAGGGCGCTGGGGATCAGGGCACTGTGGTCGCTGCCCCGCAGCCGGGAGCGTCAGCTGGAGCGGAAGTGGAACTGCATGACCAGGTCGTTGAAATCGCGATCGCCGAGACCGGGGAGGTCCTCGAGGCCGATCAGGTTGTTGCCGAGCAGCTGGAAATGGCTTTCACCGTCGGTGCTGGCGGCGGTGTCATGCAGTCACATCTTCAGTCGCTTCGCAGGTCCCTCAGTGTCCCCCCCACCACCGATGCGGGAGACCAGGGTTGCAATGCCGGGTCAACCTCCTGTGCCTCCGCTTCCCCACGCTCCGGGACGCCGTCAGCCGTGCGCGAGTCAGCCGCGTGCGCGTCAGCCGTGGCCTCCAGGCAATGGGATCCTGCCCCCACCACCAGGCCGCGGGACTCAGCGTCGTGAGCGCCAGCATCGACAAGCTCTTCTACTGGGTGTTCCAGCAACACCCCGACCGGATCCTGGAGCTGCTGCCCGATCTGAAGGTCTTTGGCGGCGGGTATCGGTTCTGTGCGCCGGTGCTGAAGGAACGGGAGCGACGCCTCGATGGGTTGCTGCAGCCGCCTGAGCCGCGGTCGCCGCAGCCCTCACTGATTCTTGAGGCGCAGATGCAGGCGGATCCGGGGTTCCTGC